>NZ_BFAG01000012.1 GCF_002897375.1 Deinococcus aerius
GGTTGTTGGGTCAGGCACGTTGTCCGCCTGTTCAGATTTGCGAGTGAGGTTGCGAGCGGTCTGCGGAAGATCGGTCAGAATGCCGGGGTGTTTGAATTCGACATTCAATTCCGTGATGGACGGGCGCGAACGGCGACCTTCCAAACGCCTCGGGGTCAGATACTGACTCCACTGTTTATGCCCGTGGGAACTCAGGGAAGCGTCAAGGGGATCAGTCCTCAGGAGCTGCTCGACATCGGCTCGCAGATGATTCTGGCGAATACCTACCACCTGATGCTGCGCCCGGGGGAGCAACTGGTGGCGGCTCATGGTGGCCTACCTGGATTTACGGCCTACCCCGGCCCGTTCTTGACCGACTCCGGGGGCTTTCAAGTTATGAGCCTGGGCCATATGCGTAAGATCACCGAAGAGGGCGTGACATTCAAAAGCCATATCGACGGCGCGAATGTCTCTCTGACCCCAGAGCGGAGTATTCAGGTCCAGGAGGCGCTGGGCGCCGATGTGATCATGGCTTTCGACGAGTGCCCGCCCTATCCGGCTGAACGCGGCTACATCGAGAATAGCCTGGAACGAACCGCTCGCTGGTTGGAACGGTGCCACGCCGCCAAGACGCGGGAGGATCAGGCTCTCTTTGCCATTGTGCAGGGGGGCGTGCATCAGGACCTGCGGCGGAAAAGCCTCGACCTGACGCTGCTTTTCGGAACGCCCGGCTTCGCCATCGGCGGCCTGGCCGTCGGCGAGCCGAAGGAGGAGATGTATCCGGCCGTCGCGTTCACGGCCTCGCAACTGCCCGAGGAAAAGCCCAGGTACCTGATGGGTGTGGGCCATCCCGAGGACCTGATTGCGGGGATCGCCCTGGGAGTCGATATGTTCGACTGCGTCTATCCCACCCGGACGGGCCGTTTCGGCTATGCGCTGACGGACGACGGCCGGCTGAACATGAATTCCAGCGCGCCGCGCACGCAGTTGGAGCCCATCGACCGGGAGTGTGACTGCTACGCCTGCCGACACTACACGCGGGCCTACCTGGCGCACCTGATCCGGGCGGAGGAGATGCTGGCCCCGCGTATGCTCTCGCTGCATAACCTCCGCTACCTGCACCGCCTGGTCGAGCGTGCCCGCACGGCCATTGAGCAGGGGGCCTTCCAAACTTGGGCTCAGACCTGGGCTCAGCGGTACTTCCGGGGTGCAGTTCCTGGGTGGTTTGTTGAGGCTCTGGAAGTGGGCAGCCGGGTTCAATCCTCAGTTCTTTAGACGGACGCGCCTGTTTGACTCGCAGTGAGCGCCCCTTTGTGCGGCGATCTTAAGAGGACCTATCGGCCCACAGGCTTGGCTGTAGACCTCTTCAAGGTGGGGCCATCCAGGGATGAGAACTGCCCCGGAGCGGAGATGTCTGGTGGCAGAAAAATACCCAGTCGACTTGACGCACCTCTCCCCTGAAGTGGTGATGGGGAGAGGCTTGCATGAACGAGGAGACTTGTGGGAGGCCCCCTTCACTTTTTGCTCACACATTAGGCCGAGTGGCCCGAAAACGCGCTCTTATCTCCGTCTCAGGGTTGACCCATCGTTCTTCACACTTGTATCATCCCCCTGACCTGACTTTCCAAGGCCATAGGCGGCGGGGGTCAGGTTGCGCGGAAGAACGCGGAAGGTGAACTGCTCCGGGAGAGGAAACTCGGCAACTCGCCCCACCGTCTACTTCAGGACCGGAAGTGTTCCTTGCGCGCGACGTTTTGGGGGTTTTATGAAGAAGAGTCTGTTCGTTCTCACTGCCGCGCTGGCGTTCGGCGCCGCTGCCGCCCAAACGGCGACTCCGGCCACCCCGGCGACCCCGGCCACGACGTCCGCGGCGGCGGCGCCCCAGGTGCCCACGCTGACCGACGTTCCCGCCGGCCACTGGGCCAAGGACGCCATCGACCGCCTGGTCAGCCGCGGCATCATCCTCGGCTACCCGGACGGCACCTACCGCGGCACGCAGAACCTGACCCGTTACGAGGCCGCCGTGATCATCGCGCGCCTCCTCGACCAGATTCGCACGGGCGACGTGCCCGCCAGCAGCATCCCCGCCGAGGACCTGACGGCGCTCCAGAACGCCATTCAGGAGCTCGCCGCCGACCTGACCGCCCTGGGCGTGCGCGTCAGCGACCTGGAGGAGAACGCGGTCAGCCGCGACGACTTCTCCCGCCTGGAAGCGCGCGTCGAGGAACTTGCCGCCGCCAACGGTGACGCCGCCGCCATCGCCGGTCTCCAGACCCAGATCGCCGAGCTGACGGCCCGCGCCGACGACTACGACGCCCTGCGCGCCGACGTCGACGACAATGCCAGCCAGATCGCCGCCCTGAACGACCTCACCGTTCTGCTGAACCAGGACATCCTGAACCTTCAGGACCGCGTGAGCGCCGTCGAGAGCGCCCAGGCGGACTTCGTGCAGCGCTCGGACTTCGACAACCTGGCGGGCCGCGTGGGCACCGTCGAGACCCGCGTGACCGCGCTGGAGAACGCGCCCAAGTTCAGCGTGACCGGCGGCCTGGCTCCCCGCATCGGCCGCATTGCGCTGACGAGCGGCACCACCAACTTCGACGTGGACCGCCTGACCAACGGGACCTTCGCGGCGGGCGTGTTCAGCGACCTGAGCGCGGGCGCTGACGTCACTGTGGTCGACACGACCCAGAACTTCAACCGTGGACTCGGCCTGACCTTCGGGGTGCGCGCCAGCAACCTGACGACGACCAATGGTTCGTTTGTCGTGAGCAACGCGGCCATCAACTTCAGCACGGCTCCCGTTACCGACACCGGTGGCACGGTGCGCCGCGCCATCACGCTGAGCGACGCCTCCATCAACGGCACCTTCGCGGGTGGGCCCTTCAGCGTCAAGTACACCGAGGCCAGCAACGCCTTCAAATTCAGCGACTACCTGTTCAGCAACAGCGATGGCCTCGCGGGTCCTGGCTTCGTCGCCACGTTCAGCCCCCCGCATCCCCTGAACCCCACGGTGACCCTCGTGGGTGGCAACACCACGAACACCACCATCACGGGTGGGGCGGCCAACAGCAACTACTACGGCGCCCGCGTGGTGGTCAAGCCCAACACCAACAGCACGGTGGGGGTCTCCTACGCTCAGGTTGAGACGAGCCGCGTGGGCTTCGGCGTGGACTACAACGTCACGCTCGGCATCGTGAACCTCAAGGGTGAGGGTGCCATCAGCATCCCCAACAGCCCGAACAACTTCATCCTGGGTGGCGGGACGATCCAGAATGCCTTTAACAATGGTGACAAGGCGTTCTACACGGAGGCGCGCGCCAACCTCGGCGTGGCCCAGTTCGGGGCCAACTTCCGCACCATCGGCGTGAACTACGGGGGCGCTGCGGCCCTGTCGGTCAACAACACCCGGCCCTACGATCCCAACCAGACGGGCTTCGGTGCGGCAGTGGGCACGACCCTCGGCCCCATCGCGTTCGGCGCTTACGGCGATACCTACACGCAGCAGGTGACGACGACCCTGAACCAGGGCACCACGACGGGCACGAACCCCACCGCTGACGATGTGACTGTCACCAACACCGGCCGCACCGTCGCCTTCGGTGTGAAGGCGGGGGCCAAGCTCGGCGCGCTGGAACTGGTCGGCTTCTTCAACCGCACCACGGCGGACACCTTCGCGGCCAACACCGCCGGAACTGCTGTCGTGACGACGCGCAACGCTCTTGTCGACTCTGCCGACGACAAGCGCAACAACGACTACGCCGATCCCGGCATGGGCATCGCGGGCGTTCCCTACTCGTACACCAGCACGGTGGGTGCCCGTCTGCGCCACGACGGCACGGCGACCAACGCCCTGGTCCCGAACCTCAACTTCACGGTGCAGGACGCCTTCTACTACGGCAGCCGCAACAACGACTTCCAGGCCTACGCCAACTACTCGGGCACGCTGGCGGGCGTGACCATCGCTCCCCTGGTCCGTTACCGCCTCTTCACCAGCCCGACTGCGGCCAGCGCCTACAACACCCTGAAGTACGGCGTGAAGCTCAGCACCGCCCCGCTCACGGCCGTTCCGCTCCAGCCCAGCCTGTACGCGAACGTCGTGAACCGCATCACCAACACGGGCAGGGGCCTGACGGTGGCGGGCGGCACCACCACCGAGCTGCTGGGTCAGGTCGGCGTGAGCCTCAACCAGTTCCTGACGCCCGGCGCGACGGCCAAGGTCGGCTACTCGTACTACCAGGGCTTCAACATCGCCAGCGCGGGCGCGACGGTGGGCGAGGACGACGTGGCGTTCAGCGCCAGCGACGACCGCGTCTACAGCAGCCGCGCCACCACCGGGGCGCAGTCCGGCCTGGTGAACGGCCTCTACGCTCAGGTCGGCTTCAACGGTCTGGCGGCGAACTACGGCATCTTCCGCTACACCAACCTGAACACCGGCGCCAGCAGCGTCGGCCAGGGTTTCCGCGTCAACTACACCTTCAACTTCTAACCCCTCTCTCCTTAAGGGGCCCTTCGGGGCCTCTTTTTTGTTGTCCCCGTTAGAATTCCCCCATGCTGCCTGTTTTCGGACATACCAACCCCGACACCGACGCGATCACCTCCGCCCTCGTGTACGCGCGGCTGCTGACCCGGCAGGGCGTACCTGCTCAGGCCTACCGTCTGGGCGAGCTGAATTTCGAGACGCCCTTCGTGCTTCGGGAGGCGGGGGTGGAGGTGCCGGAACTCCTCCCGAAACTCCCCGCCGGGACGCCCGTGGCGCTGGTGGACCACAACGAGAGCGCCCAGTCGGTGCCCAACCTTCCCGAGCTGACGGTGACCCGCGTGGTGGATCACCACAAGCTGGGGGACCTGACGACGGCCCAGCCCGCGTACCTGCGCTTCGAGCCGGTGGGCTGCACGGCAACGATCCTGCTGGGGCTGCACCGCGAGGCCAGAATGCCCGTCGAGCGGCTGGACGCCCGGCTGATGCTGAGCGCGATCCTGAGCGATACCCTGCACTTCCGCAGCCCGACGACCACCCCCCAGGACCGTGAGGCGGTGGCGTTCCTGGCCCCCATCGCGGGGGTGGAGGACGTGGGGGCGTACGCCCTCGCCATGTTCGCGGCCAAGAGCGACCTGGGCGACACGCCCGCCGAGACGCTGCTGAGAATGGATTACAAGGTGTTCCCCTTCGGTGATCCCCCTCAGCGCTGGGGCCTCGGGGTGATCGAGACGACCAACCCCGCCTATGTGCTGGGCCGTCAGGCCGAACTCCTCGCCGCAATGGACCGGGCACGGGCCGAGGAGGGGCTGAGCGGCGTTCTGCTCTCGGTCGTGGACATCCTGAACGAGACGAACTTGACCCTGGTGCTGTCGGCGACCGAGGAGAAGGTGCTGCGCGAGGCCTTCGGCGTGGAGGTCGCGGGCGGGCGCGCCGACCTGGGCAACCGCATCAGCCGCAAGAAGCAGATCGTGCCCGCGCTGGAGGCGTACTTCGCGCCGGAAGCCTGAGCGCGGCGGGGGAGACGGGGGGCTGGGCCACGTTCCCGGCCCCCTGCCCTGTCCCGTGGCGGGGTCCGCGCCCCTATCCTGCCCCCATGACGGCTCTGAACGATCTGGACTGGCTGTTCGCCCGCCAACGCTTCGGGGTGCATCCGGGCCTCTCGCGGGTGCGGGCGCTCCTGGCGCGCCTGGGGGACCCGCAAACGGCCTTCCGGGCGGTCCTCGTCGGGGGCACAAACGGCAAGGGCAGCACGGCGGCAACCCTGGCGGCCATGCTGGAGGCCGGGGGAGAGCGGACCGGTCTTTTCACCAGCCCGCACCTCACGCGCTTCTCCGAACGGTTCGTGGTGGGTGGGCGGGAACTCGGCGGGGAGGAGGTGCTGGCCGCGCTGCGCCGGGTGCGCCCGCATGCGGAGGCGGTGGAGGCCTCCTTCTTCGAGATCGTGACGACCCTGGGCGGCCTGCTGTTCGCGGAGCAGGGGGTCGGGGCCGCCGTGCTGGAGGTCGGGCTGGGCGGGCGGCTGGACGCCACGAACGCCCTCGACCCGGTGCTGAGCGTGATCACGAATATTGGGCTGGATCACACCGAGCTCCTGGGCGGCACCCGGGAGGCCATCGCGGGGGAGAAGGCGGGCATCCTGCGGGCGGGGCGGCCCGCGGTGACGGGCGTGGCGGCGGACCTCCTCCCCATCCTGGAGACGCGGGGGGCCGACCTGTGGGCGCTTGGACGCGAGGTGCGGGTGGAGGCGGCGCCCCTGGGCTGGGACGGGTGGGACGTGCGGGTGCGGGTGCCCGGGGCGGACCTGACCCTCCGCACCCCGCTGCTGGGCGCGCACGGGGCGGGGAATGCGGCGCTGGCCGCCGCCGCCGCTCACCGTCTGGGCGTGGGGGAGGAGGCGATCCGGGCGGGGGCGGCGAGGGTGCGCTGGCCGGGCCGCCTGGAGGTCCTGCCCTGGCGGGGAGGCCGGGTGCTGCTGGACGGGGCGCACAACCCGGACGGTGCCCGTGCCCTCGCGGACGCGCTGCGGGGGCTGGGGGTGACCCGGCTCCCGGTCGTGTTCGGCGCGGCGGCGGACAAGGACGCGGCGGGCGTGGCGGGGGCGCTGCGGGCGGTGGCGTCGGAGGTCATCCTCACCCGCGCGGCGCTCAGCCCGCGGGCCGCCGATCCCGCCTCGCTCGCCCCACACTTCGGGGGCCTGCCGGTGCGGATGGCCGGGAGCCCCGCCGCCGCGCTCGACCTGCTGCCCGCGGGCGGCCTGTCCGTCGTGTGCGGCAGCCTGTACCTGATCGGCGAGGTCCGCCCGCTGCTGCGGGGCGAGGCCGCGGAGGGCCGGGAGCGCTGGCAGTGAGCCCCGATCTCCGCCGAATGACGTATCCGGGGGCGCCGTACTCTAGGCTGCGGGCATGAGCATGGAAGAACTGAGACGCCGCCTCGCGCAGGTGAGCGACCTGGGGGCCGCCGCCGGGCTGCTGTCCTGGGACCAGGAGACCCACATGCCGGAGGAGGGCGCCCGGGTGCGGGGCCTCCAGATGGCGACGCTGGAGGGGCTGGCGCACGAGCTGTTCACGGACGCGCGCACCGCCGAGCTGCTGGAGCGGGCGGGCGATCCCTCGGACGAGACCGAGGCCGCGATCCTGCGCGTGACGCGGCGCGACCACGCCAAGGCCACCCGGCTCCCGACCGAGTTCGTGGAGGAGGCCGCCCGCGCGCGGAACGAGGCGCACCACGCTTGGTTGGACGCGCGGCAGAACGACCATTTCGCCACCTTCGCGCCCCACCTGGAGAAGATGCTGGACCTGGCGCGGCGGCAGGCCGACCTGCTGGGCTACGAGGAGCATCCCTACGACGCGCTCCTCGACGAGTACGAGCCGGGCATGCGCGCCTCGCAGGTGGAGCCCGTGTTCGCCGACCTGCGGGGCCGCACGCTGCCGCTGCTGCGCCGCATCGTGGCGGCGGGGAACGCGGCGGATTACGGCGTGCTGACCCGGCCCTTCGCCCCCGAGGCGCAGAAGGCCTTCGCGTGGCGGGTGGCGGGCGAGGCCTTCGGGCTGAAGCCGGAGTTCGCCCGACAGGACGAGAGCGCGCACCCCTTCCAGACCAACTTCAGCCGGGACGACCTGCGGATCACCACCCGGGTGGAGGCCTACTGGCCCGCCTGCCTCTTCGGCACCTGGCACGAGACGGGGCACGCGATGTACGAGCGCGGCGTCTCGGAACGCTGGGAGCGCACGCCAGTTTCAGCGGGAGCCAGCCTGGGTGTCCACGAGAGCCAGTCGCGGATGTTCGAGAACCTGCTCGCCCGCTCGCTGCCCTTCTGGGAGCGGTACTTCCCGCTCCTCGCCGAGGCCGCGCCGGAGGTCACCGCGGGCCTGGACCCGCAGACCCTCTACCGCGCCGTGAACCGGGTGAACCCCAGCCTGATCCGGGTGGAAGCCGACGAGGTGACCTACAACTTCCACGTCATGCTGCGCTTCGAGCTGGAACTCGCCCTGCTGGAGGGGCGGTTGGGGGTGAACGAACTGCCGGAGGCGTGGAACGCGAAGATGGGGGAGTACCTCGGCCTGACCCCACCCGACGACGCGCGGGGCGTGCTCCAGGACATCCACTGGTCGGCGGGCCTGATCGGGTACTTCCCGACCTACACGTTGGGGAACCTGCTCAGCGTGCAACTGCTGGAGGCGGCGAAGAAGGATCCCGCCATCGCCGCCGGGGTCGAACGTGCCGAGTACGGCCCGCTACTCGCCTGGCTGGTCGAGAACGTCCACCAGCATGGCCGCAGCCTGCCCCCCGCCGAGCTCATTGAGCGGGCGACCGGGCGGCCCCTCACCGCCGACCCCTATGTGGCGTACCTGCACGAGAAGTACGAGGGTATCTACGGGCTGAAGGCGGGGGTGTAGGAACAAGGAGCGAGGGCGGAGAGCCGAATATGGCCTCCGCCCTCGCTTCCTCTTGGCTTTGGCTTACACCGCCTGCCTGCGCTCCGCCTGGGTCACGAGGTAGGCGCGGGCCGCTCCCAGCCAGGTCTGGGCCAGGGCGCTGTGGGGATGCTGGCGGTCGCGCAGCGCGTGGAGGCCGGTGCTGAGGTGGCGCTCGATGCGCCGAACGGCCCCCAGACCGCCCTCGTTCTCGGCCTCGATCAGGGTGTTGAGGACCGTGGTGGGGTGAACGTAGCCGATGCGGATGCTTTCGGCGATGGTATCCAGTGCACGCATAAACGGCCCTCCTGCGGGGCGATAGGGATGAAACGCTGCAAAAAGGCGTGGCGAGGGCGGGCTCTGCTTTGATGGCAATAGTAGCAGAGTCCATTATGGGGAGCAAGAAGAGCGAAGCTTTATTCTGTATTGACCGTACCGAGGGGGGGTGTTACACTCCGATCAAGGGTGGCGAATTCTGTCTCCAGGCAAACCCCGGAGGGAGAAGCCCAGCCCCAGGCGGCACGCACGCCCCGCGCCCAAAGCGGGACCGTGTGAGGCGACGCCGCAGCCGAGGAGGTGAATATGAAACTGCACGAAAGACTCCGCGAACTGCGCAGCGAACGCGGGCTGCGGCTCAAGGACGTGGCGGAGACCGCCGGAATCAGCGTTCCGTACCTCAGCGACCTGGAGCGCGGGCGCACCAACCCCAGCCTGGAAACCCTCCAGACGCTGGCGGGGGCCTACACGATCACCGTTCACGACCTGCTGGAGGGCGTCGAGTTCTACGGCGACTCCACCGAGGGGGCTCTCCCCAAGGGCCTCGCCGACCTCGTTGCCGACCCGGCGCTGGGCGGCCAGCTCACGCCCGACTGGGTCCGCACCCTGTCCCGCATCGAGCTGCGCGGCAAGCGCCCGCGCGACAAGCAGGACTGGTACGAGATCTACCTGCATCTCAAGCGCATCCTGGGCTGAGCGCTTCCCAATGACCACGGGCCGGAGAGTTGATCCTCCGGCCCGTGGCCTTTTGGGTGACTTATATCAACTTGTTCTGTGAAGGCGCCGGATGTTCTCCAGTCGCTAGCGGCCCGGGGTCACCCCCCCGACTTCCCCGCGCTCCGCAAGAAAGGCGGACTTGCTCATCGTCGACAGACTTTGCTCCTCACCGTGAGAGGGTATTACCTGGCCGTTCCCCGACCCTCCCACTCGGGGCGGGTCAGGAGCAGGGTGCCGGCTCCCCAGGCGCCGCCCACGAGCGCGAACGTGAGGGCCAGGGGCGGCAGCGCGAGGCTGGCCGCGACGGCCCCCAGGCCGAGCAGCGCGCCCAGCACGTCCGGAAAGGGCAGGCGCAGGCGGAAGGCGAGGGCGCGGCCCGCGTCGTAGGCGCTCACGCTCAGGCCGGTCGCCACCAGCAGCAGGGCGAAGGCGGTGGCGAGGAGGGCGGGCACCAGCAGCCCGGTGAGCGCCAGCCCCAGGGCCGGGCCGATCAGGACCGCCAGGGCCAGCACGCCCAGGGCCAGCGTCCGCACCGGCGCGTGGCGCTGCCGCCGCGCCAGGAGCGGCGCCGCGCCCGTCACGAACAGCAGCAGCAGCATCCCGCCCGTGAGGACCAGGAACACCGGGCTCCAGGCCGCTCCCCCCAGCCATCCCAGCAGGGGCCGGAAGGCAGTGGCGGTGGCGACGCTCAGGCCCGGGGGGGGCGCGGTCTGGAGGGCGGTCGCGTCCCCGGGCGCGCGGCCCAGCAGGGCGTTGACCCGGCCCTCCACGCTGGCGCCCGCCTCGCGCCGCACGTCCCCGAACAGCGTGATGACCTCGCCCCCCACCCGCGCGTCGGAGGCGAGGACGACGTTGCCCCCGACAGCGATCACGTTGCCGGGCACAGTGCCGTGGACGGTCACGTCATGGCCCACCGTCACGCCGCTGCGCCCGAACGCCTGGTAGAGGGGCGGCAGGGTCAGTACGGCGGCCAGGACGAAGGCCCCCGCCCCGAAGCGCTGCACGGCGGGGGTGGGGCGCCACAGCACCAGGGCGCTCACGGCGAGCAGCAGCAGCAGCCCGACCCCCGCGAGCGGCGACACCTGCGCGATCAGCGTTTGCAGCACCGTCGCGCCCGCCGTCAGGTTGGGCCACGCGCTCGTGACGCCCAGCAGCGTCAGGCCGACAAGCAGCCCCGAGACGAGCAGCAGGGGCGCCGGGTTGTGCGCCGGGGGAGCCGGGACAGGCCGCGGTTCGCTCCCCGTCCCTTCCCGCGCGATGCGGGCGGCGACCGGCGGGGCGAGCGAGGTCGGCAGGGGGGGAGTGGCGTGCCTCAGCCCCGCCGAGGCCCGCACCTCCCCGGCCACGTTCGCCGCCACGCTGCGCGGCAGGACGGGCGCGGACGCCAGAGCCAGGCGGCGGTCCAGCCCCACCTCCGCGGCGACCTGCCCCGCGACCGAGGCGGGGGGCGAGGGCGTCCTCCCCAGGGCGGATTGCCACACGACCTCCGAGGCGACCTCGGCGGCGAGGCTGCGGGGCAAGGCGGGCGGGGAGAGTGCTGTCAGGGAGGTGGTGGCGCGGGTGAGCCGCCGCCGCAGCTCCGCGAACTCGGGATCGTGGGCGAGTGCCGCCAGCCGCGCCCGCTCGGCAGGGGTGAGGTCCCCGTCTGCCTCGCGGTGCAGCAGGTCCAGCCCGGCCTCACGCTCCGTCACGCCCATACGCTCTTTCTACGCTAGGCGGGTAGGGAAGGTTCCCGCCCGGAGGCTAGACCTTCGCCCGGTACTCCCCGCTCTTCCCGCCCGTCTTGGCGAGCAGCCGCACCCCGGTGATCTCGATGGCCTTGCTCGCGGCCTTGAGCATGTCGTACACGTTCAGGGCGGCGATCGTCACGGCAGTCAGGGCCTCCATCTCCACGCCGGTCGGGGCGGTCGTCCGCACGGTGGCCTCGATCCGCACCCCCGCCTCCTCCAGGCTGACGCGCACGTCGGCGCCCGTCACGGGAACCGGGTGGCACAGCAGCACGAGGTCCGCCGTGCGCTTGCTTCCGGCGAGGCCCGCCAGCCTCGCGACCGTCAGGGGGTCCCCCTTGGGATTCGTGCCCGCCTCCAGCGCCGCCCGCGCCTCCGGGGGAAGCCGCACCCAGCCCTCGGCGGTCGCTGTCCGGGTGGTCGGGACCTTGTCCGTCACGTCCACCATCCGGGGCAGGCCGTCCTGAAAATGGGTCAGTTCGGGGACGTTCTCCGGCGGCACCCTCACTCCTCCGGGAGCTTCAGGTCACGCAGCCCGGCGAAGGGATTTTGCCGGGAGTGGGCCGAGCCCTCGGGGACACCCAGCAGGTCGTCGATCTCCTCAACGGGCACCTGCGCCATATGTTCGCAGGGTCCCTCGTTCAGGTCGTGGCCGCACACCTGGCACAGCCCCTTGCAGTCGGGGGCGTGCAGCACGGTCAGGGGCGCGGCGAGCAGGGCCGTTTCCGCCAGGTACGCGCTGAGGTCGAGGTCCGGGTCGCCGAAGACGAGGACCTCCTCGCCGGACTCCGCCTCGTCCAGGTAGGGGGCGCCCACGGACGGGTCGTAGCGCAGCAGGGTGCCGAGCCGCAGGTCCAGGGGCACCTCCACGTCGCGCAGGCAGCGGGCACACTCCAGGATCAGGGCGGGCTGGAAGCGGCCCTGGAGGTACATCTCGCTGCCGCCCAGGGAGTTGACATCGACGCGGAAGGGGGCGGGGCGCGCGAAGCGCAGCGTCTGCTCGGCGCCCCCCTGCGGGTAGGTGAGGTGGTCGAGGTTGCCCTCCGCATGGGCGTCCGAGGACGTGCGGAGCAGCGAACCCAGGTGAATGCGGGGCGTCTCGCTCATCCCGTCATGATAGGCCCCCCGTGTCCAGGACACCGGGTATGAGGCACGGTCGGGAGGGGTCAGGCCGGATGCGCCCGCAGCCAGGCGAGGACTTCCGCCGCGTTCCGGTCGGGGGGAAAGACCGGGTAGAACACGTGCTCGATGACGCCGTCCCGCAGGATCAGCGTGACTCGCCGCAGGAGCGTCTGGCCGTCCGCTTCAAAGGTCGGCAAGCCCAGCGCCCGAGCGAGCGCCAGCCCCTCATCCGGCAGCAGCGGAAAGGGGAGATGCAGGCGCCGCGCCGCTTCCTGCTGATAGGCCGTGTCCTGGGTGCTCGGCCCGAACACCCGCGCGCCCGCCGCCCCCAGTTCGGCGTGATGATCCCGGAAGGCGCGGGATTGCGGCGTGCAGCCCCGTGCGCCCGGTGAGCGGGTAGACGTAGAGCACCGTCCGTTCGGGAAGGGCGGAGACCTCAACCACGCTCCCATCCGTCGCGGGCAGCGGCACCGGGGGAAGCCTCAGCCCCAGCAGGTGGTCACACGCCCTGTCGTCCACCGGAGCAGGCAGCTCTGCCGGGAGGGCCGAGAGGTCCGTCACGCCAGTTCCACCACGCTGGCGTCCGAGAGGGTGAGCTTGTGGGTGCTGGGCACCTTGCGCCCACCCCGCACCTGGGCACGCACCCCGATCAGGCAGTCCTGGAGGCGGGTGTCCAGGCACTCGATGCGCGCCTCGGCGTCCACCACGCTGTGTTCGACCTCGGCCTGCCGGATCACGCTGTCGCGGCCGATGGAGGTGAAGGGGCCGATGTAGGCATCCTCGACGATCACGCCCTCGCCCAGCAGCACCGGGCCGACGATCTTGCTCCGCCGGACCTGCGCGGAGGCCGGGATGACCACCCGGCCGGTGAGCCGCGACTCGCTGACCTCCCCCCGCACGTCCTCGGTGACCCGTTCGAGCAGCAGGCGGTTGGCGTCGAGCAGGTCGGCCGGGCGCCCGGTGTCCTTCCACCAACCCTCGACCCGCTGGCCCAGCACGGTGCGCCCGCGGTCGATCAGGCCCTGGATCGCGTCGGTGATCTCGTACTCGCCGCGCGCCGAGGGCGGCATCCCGTCAAGGACCCCAAAGACTTCCGGGGTAAAGCAGTACAGCCCGGCCACGGCCAGGTTGCTGGGCGGCACCTTGGGCTTCTCGACGAGCCGGGTGATCCGGTCGCCGTCGAGCTGCGCCACCCCGAAGGCGGTGGGGTCGGGCACCTCCACCAGCGCGATCACCGCCGCCGGGCGCTCCCGCTCGAAGCGCTCGATGAAGGGCCTCACCCCGTGTTCGAAGAGGTTGTCCCCCAGGTACACGCAGAAGTGGTCCTGCCCCACCCACTCGCGCGCCATCAGGACCGCGTGCCCCAGGCCGAGCTGCTCGTGCTGGTCGATCAGGGTGACCCGCGCCTCGGGCGCCTGCTTGAGGGTGTCCCCGATCTCCGAGCGGGTGGCGTCCGACACGATGATCGCCACCTCCTCGATTCCGGCGCTCAGCAGGGTCCGCAGCGCATGCACGATGATGGGCGCGCCCGCCACCGGCAGGACCGGCTTGGGGCGCGTGAAGGTCAGCGGACGCAGGCGGGTGCCGAGTCCGGCGGCGGGAATAATCGCTTTCATCCGCCGCATTCTAGGAACTCCCGCCCCTCATAAAGCTGACGCCCTCTTCATCGAGTGCCCGGTCAGGATGAGCCCAGGCAAAACATGGCGACAGAACGTATTCTCTGCGCTTTACTGCGGGCTGTTTGCTGGCCCTCTCCCCGGCCCGGGTGCCCGCCCGGCGGGTGCGGCGAGAGGGTAGACTGAACGGCGCAGGGAAAGTTTTTCCCGCCCACCATTGGAGTTCCCATGAGTCAACAACTGGCAAGGCAGGAGAGGGGCTGGCAGCCGCACGGGGCTCGGCGACGCCTGAACGAATGGAGTCGGCCGGGGGCCTGGGCATGAGCGAACCGGTCTTTCTTCCCGTCATTCTCGCCGGGGGCAGCGGCGAACGCTTCTGGCCCCTGTCCCGCCGGCACCGGCCCAAACAGTTCCTCACCCTGGACGAGACCGGGCGCAGCCTGCTCCAGGCCACGAGTGACCGCCTGAGCGTCCTGAGCGGCAGCCCCGAGCAGGTCATGGTCGTCACGGGGGGCGAGTACCGCACCCAGGTGCTGGAGCAGCTCCCCGACATGCCCGTCGAGAACCTGATCGTCGAGCCGGTCGCCCGGGACACCGCCCCCGCTGTGCTGTACGCCGCCCTGCGGGTGGCCCAGGAGGCCCCGGAGGCCGTGATGGGCGTCTTTCCCGCCGACCACCGGATTACGAACCCCGGGGCGTTTGGCCGCGCGGTGCGGCGGGCCATCGAGGTTGCGGACTCGACCGGGCAGCTCGTCACGCTGGGCATCACGCCCACCTTTCCCGCCACCGGGTACGGCTACATCCAGCGGGGAGAGCTGCTGCAGGACGGCGAGCTGCCCGCCTACCGGGTGTCGCGCTTCACCGAGAAGCCCGACGCGGAGACCGCCCGCACCCTGGTCGCCGACGGACGCTACACCTGGAACAGCGGGATGTTCCTCTGGCGGGTGGGGGCGATTCTGGACGCCTTCCGGCAGTATCAGCCCGAGATGTACGCCCAGCTCTCGGAGGCGCTGGCGCGGGGGCGGTCCCCCGGGGGCATCCGGGCGGTCTTTCCCCAGGTGCAGAAGATCAGCATCGACTACGCCATCCTGGAGAAGTCCGACCAGGTCGCGGTGATCCCGGCGGAGTTCGGCTGGGACGACCTGGGCGACTGGAACGCCCTGGAGCGCCTGCTCAAGGGGGAGGGCCAGAACGTCTCGGTGGGGCGGCATGTCAGCCTGGACACCGGGGGAGCCATCCTGTATACCACCCGGGGCGATGACCTAATCGCCACCATCGGCCTGGAGGACGTGGTGGTCGTCCGCACTGACGAGGTGACGCTGGTGGTGCGCAAGGACCGCACCCAGGACATCAAGAAGGTGGTGCAGCAACTCAAGGCGCACCCGGAATTGGAGCGCTTCGCGTGACCCTCTCCCGTTCGCCCGACCCGGAGCTGACGCGTCAGGACTTGGACAACGAGATCGACCTGGGCACCCTCTGGCAGGGGGTGCGGCGGCGGTTACCCCTCATCCTCCTGGTGTCCCTCCTGGTGGCGCTGGCGGTCTACCTGGTGTTGAGGACCCGGCCCCCGGTGTACGAGGCCGGCGCGAGCATCATCACCTCCAGCAGCCAGAGCCAGATCGGTGTGGTGGGCGGCCCGGTCGTGTCGCCCCTGCCGGAGGGAACCGTGACTCAGGTGGTGCAGAGTCCGCTGATCCTGCGTCCCCTGATCGAGGCGGTGCGCGCAAGTAGCGCCATCGAGCCCGCCGAGCGCGGGCGGCTGGCGCGGGTCCTGAACCGGGAGCTGCTGGACGAGGACACGCTGAAAAGGTCGCAAAACAGCACGGTCAGCGTCGTGACGGGGCCCGGCGCCGGCGGTGAGAACGGCGTTTACACCCTGAAAGCCCGCGCGCGAACGCCGCGTGCCGCCCAGGTGCTTGCCAACCTGGCCAGCGAGCAGCTCCTGGCCTGGGACGTGGAGCGCGCCCTGCGGGACGTTCGCCGAGCCCAGCAGAACTTCCAGGCGCAACTGGCGCAGATAGACCGGCGGCTGGCCCTGCCTGGCCTGACGCCGCAGGAACGCCTGACCCTGATCTACCGCCGGGCGAACATGCAGGACAACTTGTCCCAGCTCAGCCTGCTGGAAAGCGCGCGGGTGGGCGTGCTCAGGCCCCTGGTCGGGGCGGTGGAGCCGCTGCGGCCCGTGTCGGGCTCACCGCTGCTCAACGCGGTTCTGGCGGGCCTGCTGACCCTGTTGCTGGGACTGGGCGCGGCGGCCCTGCGGGTGGCGCTGGACCGGACCGTTCGCCGCGAGGACGACCTGCTGACGTTCGGCCTGCCCACGCTCGCCACCCTGCCCCGCCTGCGCCCGTCGAGGCTGGGCCCCCCGACGTTGGGTCCGGGTGAGGGCGGGCTTGCGGCGCGCGAGCAGGGGCTGCGCGGGGCGCTGGGATTCCTGCGCGTCGGTCTCCAGACGGCCCTGCACGGGCGGACCCCCCCTATCCTGATGCTCGCGGGCGTCACTGGGGGCGAGGGGACCAGCACGCTCGCCGCCGTCCTGGCGAGCACGCTGGCGAGCAGCGGAAAACGGGTGCTGCTCATCGACGCGGACCTGCGCCGGGGCACTCAGCAACGCCTCTGGGACCCCTCCAACGGGGGCCCGGTCTGGCAGCAGCTCTGCGGCAAGGGGGGGGCGCGGACCCTCGAGGACGCGCTCGGCGAGCCGGACAACGTGCAGGTGATGGAGGTGGCCCCCCACCTGCACCTGTTGCCCGCTGGCCCCGGGGAGCAGGACGGCCTGGGGCTGCTCAGCCGGCCCGAGCTGGGCCGGGCGCTGCGCCGCTGGGGTGGGCGCTACGACCTGGTGCTGGTGGACAGCCCACCCCTGCTCACCCTCGCCGACGGCATGGTGGTGGGTCAGCAGGTTGACGCAGTGCTCATCGTCACCGAGGCGGACCGGACCCGGCTTCAGGCCGTGCGGCAGGTGTTGCGCCACGCCCAGGCCGCTGGGCTCCCCGTTCTGGGCTTCGTGCTGAACAAGGCGGCCGTCCCCGCCGCTGCGGCCCGGGGGCTTCGCCCCGCCGGGTCCACGCGCCCCCTCCAGGAAGTCCGTGGACGATGAGTATTCAGCGTTCCGCCTCCCCACCGCTCGCCCGGTCCAGCTCCCGGACGGCCCCGGCATGGTCGGGGAGCTTCCCCCAGGCCTGTGCCCTGATGCTGGGCGACGCCGGAAGCGTGCTGCTGGCCCACCTGCTGACGACGGGGGTGTTCACCTCCACCGCCTACGCCCACGTGGGGCTAAAGGCCACGCTGGTCTGGCTGGGGGTGTGGGTGTTGTGGCGGGCCTATCAGGGTCTGTACCCCGGGTACGGGCGCTCGCCCCAGACCGAGCTGCGGCTGCACACCATCGGCACCCTGCAGATCGCGGTCGTGCAGATTGCCGCCGCCTTTGCCCTGCCCCGCTTCGCGCCCAGCGCCATGGGGGTGGCCGCCGAGTGGGCGCTCGTGCTGCCGCTCGCGCTCTTTGTTCGGTACGCGGTGCGCGCGGCCCTGGTCAGGGCGGGCCACTACGGCCGCGCCGTGAGCGTGATCGGGGCGGGGCGCACCGCCTCGATCACGATCGCCCACCTTCAGGCGCATCCGTCCTACGGCCTGAAGCCCGTCGCGGCCTACGACGATAACCCGGCGCTGCACGGCCGGCGCATTCATGGCGTCCCGGTGATGGGTTCCATCGACCTCGCGCTGGCTGAACCCCGGACGGAACAGGCGATCATCTCCATCCCCGGCGCCCGTGCCGAAACCCAGAAGCGGATCGTCAACAGTGTGTACGGTGTCTTTCCCATCACCTGGGTCATTCCGGACCTGTTCGGCGTGCCCAATCAGGCCCTCCACCCGCACAACATTGGCAGCCTGGCGGGCGTGGAGATCCGCAACAACCTGCGCAGCATCCGGGCGCGGGTAATCAAGCGCACGCTCGATCTGGCCGGGGCCGCCGCCGTGGGCGTGCTGCTCTTGCCTGTCCTGCTGCTGATCGCGCTCGCCATCCGGCTGGACAGCCCCGGCCCCGTCATCTACCGGGCCCGGCGGCTGGGGCGGGACGGCCGGCCCTTCGACTGCTTCAAATTCCGCAGCATGCAGCGCAACGCCGAGGGCAAGCTCAAGGAGATGCTCGACGCCAATCCCGCCCTGCGCGCGGAGTTCGAGGCGACGCACAAGCTCAAGGACGACCCCCGCGTGACCCCGGTGGGGGCTTTCCTGCGTAAGACCAGCCTGGACGAGCTGCCCCAGCTCGCCAACGTGCTGCTGGGCAGCATGAGCCTGGTTGGTCCCCGACCCATTGTGCATGCAGAGGTCCCGCGCTACGGCGATATCTACGCGGTGTACAAGCAGGTGCGTCCCGGCATGACCGGCTATTGGCAGGCCAACGGCCGCAGCGACACGAGCTACGAGGAGCGGGTGGGCATGGATCACTTCTATGTCACCAACTGGAGCCCCTGGTTGGACATCGTCATCCTGCTTCAAACCGTGCGGGTGGTCGTGCGTGGGAAGGGCGCCTATTGATGCTGGCCTTTGCCATCCGGCAACTCGTCGTCTACGCCATCATCCTGGTCCTGAGCCTCTTTATCGGACGAGTGGCTGGCCCCGGGGTCTACGCCACCTTCACCCTGTTCAATTTTTTCTTCGGGCTGACTTACATCATCGCCGACTTCGGTTACGGCAAAGCCGTGATTCGGGAAAAGCTCGTCGGCAACCCCCCCGCCCCCGACCTGGCCGGGGGGGTCAACCTGGTGTTCGGCCTGTTCTTCGGGGTGCTCGCCTGCCTGACCCTGGCGGCACAGAACTACACGGTGGAGGCGTGGCTCACGCTCCTGTTCTTCGTGGCGGCGAGCTCCGCGTTCAGGTGGTTCTTTGCCAGCGAGTCGAAGTCGGATTTTGCCGCCATCGGGAAGGCCGAGATCATGCAGGTCGTGGTCTACGCCACCGTCTTCTTCGCGGCGTATCTCCTTCGCGGCTCGGCCGCCGATTCGCTGTTCGCCGCGGTCATGTTCAGGTGCCTCAGTATTCCGCTCTCCTACTCTATTTTCAGTAGGAACAGGCCTCGGATCGCAGGGCTGAGTCTCGGGGGCCTGAACAGGGTGCTGGGCCTCTTCTACAACGGCTTCTTCTATCAGGCGTCCCTCATCCTGTTTTCCATCAAGGATCTGATCCTTGCCTACGTCATTTTCTGGGACAAGTCGGGCGACCTGAAGGGCCTGGGGTTCATGGCCCAGACCTATATGATGCTGCCCCTGATGGTGGTCAACCCGCTCAGCCGATTTCTGCTCCCCAGGCTCTCCCAGGGGCGGGGGAACCTCGAAGACGAGGGGATGAAGAACCTCGTTCTCCTCATGGCTGCCTACGCCTTGATAAGCACAGCAATGTTGGTCGTCCTCTTTCCGGTATTCAACACGCTGGTCCTGAACGGGAACTTCGACGGTTCCCGGCAGTTTCTGGCCTACTTCGCGTGCGCGAACCTTATCTCCATACCCTCGCTCGGCATCGCAAGCCTTCTGGCGGTGGGCTACGGGTACAGGGTCTATCTCTGCTACGCCCTCCTGTGCACGGGCCTGACCTGGGGTGTAGGGTTCCTGAAATTGCGTTTCCCGGGTGACGACTACGGTTACCCCTCTGCCGTCCTGGCGGGCCACCTGGTCAACCTGGGACTCCTGGCGTGGTTCTTTGTGCGCGGGGCCGAAGTGGGGCGGAGCCGTGAGAAAAGCCTTTAAGCTCATCCTCTCAACAGGCCGTTTTGTCTCCGCAAGGTCAAAACATATCTCCGTGGACTTCAGGAGCAGGGTCATCGACTCGGAGCTGGAGGGCCATAACAAGATCTACGGCAATGCCTTGATCAGGAACTCCACCCTAGGCAGGGGAACCTATGTCGCCTTCGGCACCCACATCAACGAGAGCAGGGTCGGGCGTTTTTGCAGCATAGGGCAGCATTGCCGGGTCGGCGGACTGGGCCGGCATCCCACGGACCTCTTCACCGCGCATCCGGCGTTCTACTCCACGGCGGGCCAGGCGGGGTTCTCCTTCGTCCAGGACGATCTGTACGACGAGTATGTGCCCACCGTGCTGGGGAACAACTGCTGGCTCGGGTACGGGGTCGTGATCCTGGACGGCGTGACGGTGGGGGACAACGTGATTGTCGCGGCCGGATCAGTCGTCACGAAGGATGTGCCGTCCAACTGCATCGTGGGGGGCGTCCCCGCCCGCCTCATTCGCGACAGGGAATCGGCAGTCGGCCCGGAGGGTTGGTGGAACCTGCCCTTCCCGGAACTGGAACGGCTCGTGCGGCAGTCGGCCGACCGGGATTTCCAGCGGTACACGCAGCAGTTCACGCGGGCTGTCGAGAATGAGTAGGGCGAGCCGCCTGCCGTACGTCCTGCTGCTCCTGACCGTGGGCGTGACCTCCACGCCCCTCATCCCCATCAGCAGCAGCGCGCGTCCCCTGACCTTGCTCCTGGCCCTGCCGGTCCTGTTGCTCCACATCCTCAACCGTCGGGGGTTCGGCCGCGGGGCCCTCAACGTGTTCGTGGGGTTGCTGGCTTTCTACCTGGTCTTTCTCCAGCTCTTCGTCCTCGTCAACCCGAATCCCCAGATCAACTTTATCTTCAAGGGGCAGTCCTACTTTCAGGACATCTTCTCGGCCCTGCTGACGGTCGTTGTTTTCCTGCTGCACTATTTCGCCTTCAGGGCTGCTTTCGTCTACCTGGGGGCCGCGCGGGCGACGGCGTGGGTGATCTACGGGGTCGCCGTCTCCGCCCTCGTGGGCGTTCTGCAATGGATACTGAATCAGGCTGGTCTGGCGGAACTGTCGCACCGCGTCACCTCGGTCTTCTCGGTGTCCGCTATCGTCTGGCGGGACCGTGTGCGCGGGCTGGCCTTTGAACCCTCCTGGCTGGCCAGCCAGATCACGGTCTTCCTTATTCCGCTCCTGGCCTACCGCTACCTCGTGGTGATGAAGCCGGTGACCGTCTTTGCTCTCGGTGGGCGCCGGGTAGGGGTGGGGGCCGTTCTCGCTGGGATCGGTGTGCTGGCGCTGGCGATGACCTTCTCGCGCGGAGGGCTGGCCGCCCTGCTCGGAACGGCGATGATGGTCCTGCTCTACCTCACGAAGAACGTCAACCGGGTCAGGAATATCGTCCGGGCGACCCTGATCGCCATGGCGGTCGTCGTGACCGCCTACGGGGTGTCCAACAATGCGTATGTGGCGAGCGCCCTGGGAGGACTCCAGCAGGCGGGCGACGTGCAGACGGCCTTCGCCACCGCCAATGCGGGCCCCCGCTTCGCGGCGTGGGAGGCGGCGGCCGACACCTTTAGCCAGCATCCCTACTTCGGCGTGGGGCTCGGCCTGCAACATCGCTACTTCGCCGCCTCGCCCCCCAGGTGGGCCGTGAGTCTTCCCGAGGTGCAGGCGTGGTTAAATCCGGCCGTTCCTGACCGCGGGAATCCCAAGAACCTCCTGCTCAAGCTCCTCAGTGAATCGGGCCTGGTGGGGGCCATTCTCTTCGCCGCTACCTTTATGGTTGCCCTGATCCAGGGAAGGAACTGGACCCTCGCCCTGTTCATGCTGCCGGGGTTGCTGGTCGATTTCTTCTCACTGGATTCGCTGGCCCTGATCACGTGTCCGCTGGCGCTCGTTCTATTCTCCGAGGTGAGTTATGCGCGTAAGCGTCGTTACAATCAACTATAATACGGGCGGTGGGTTCAAGAGAACCTGTGATTCCGTGCTGTCCCAGGATTACCCCCACTTGGAGTGGGTGGTGGTGGATGGGCTCTCGGGAGACCAGAGCGCGCTCGATATCGAGACCAACTCCCCAGCCATCCACCGGCTGATTCGGGAGAAGGATGACGGCATTGCCGACGCCTTCAACAAGGGCATCGCCGCCGCCAGTGGTGAGGCCATGATCTTTATAAATGCGGGGGATTCATTCGAAAGTCACGACTCTCTCTCGACTCTGGTGCGCCTGTGGAACAGGGACCGGCACGGCTGGTTCGCGGGCAGCGCCCGGTTCATGACCGAGGCGGGACAGGAGATGTACGTCCGTGATGTGGGCGGCCTGTCCCCGTTAAGGCTGGTGGACCGGGGCTGCCGGGTCGTTCACTCCAGTGTCCTGATCGATTCGGCCCTGATTCGCAGCTTTGGCGGCTACGACGTGAGCTACCGCAGCGCGATGGATTTCGACCTCTGGGTGAGGCTGATCAGCCGTGGGTTCCTGCCCCAGCAGTCCAGCCTGATCGCCTCCCGGTTCTACCTGGGCGGCACCTCCAGCAGCTATTCCGGCTTCGAGGAAGAGTTGAGGTCGCTGCGTGAGAACGGGTTGCTCGGCGCCCGGGCCCGCCTGTGGATGACCGCGCGCAAGCGGGCCGTTTCAAGGCTGGGGAAGATCAAGAGATACAGGCTCGCCTACGAGATCAAAGAGCGGTTCATCAAATGAGGGTGTCGGTCGTTATTCCCTGCCGCAACGAACAGGACAACATCGGGCTGGTGCTCCAGTCCCTGCTGGAACAGACCCCGCCTGGAGTCTTTCAGGAAGTCGTGATCGCCGATGGGCAGTCGGCGGATGCCACGCTGGAGCGCATAGAAGCGTTCCGGGTGGCCTTCGCCCACCGGAACATACGGCTGAGGGTCGTGGACAACCCCGGCCGTTCCACGCCCTCCGGGCTGAACAGGGCCGTCGGGGCGGCGGCGGGGGACTTCATCATCCGAATCGACGCCCACTGCAAACTCGGCCCCACCTATGTGGACGAACTCGTGCGGGGGTACCTGGCCGGGGGCGCCGACGTGGTGGGTCCGACCGTGCGGTATTTCGGCACGACGGAGCTGGCCCGGCACATCGTGGCGGTGCTGCATCATCCCCTGGGCAACGGGGGAACCGCCTCGCGCAATAGCCTGAAGCGGGCCGTGCAGGTCAAGCACACAGTCATGTCCTGTTACCGCCGGGAGGTGTGGGAGGCGCTGGGCGGGTACGACGAGCGGCTGCTGTCGAACGAGGACTTCGACTTCGACTACCGGGCCAGCGAACGTGGGTTTCGGGTCGTCTCGCTGCCCGCACCGGTGTATTGGGCGAAGGCCAGACCCACCCTGGGGGCCTTCTGGCAGCAGCGGTTCCGGTACGGCTACTGGAAGTACCGGGTCGTCGAGAAACATCCGCGCTCGCTGCACCTGCGGCAGCTCGTGCCGGTGGTCTTCGGGGCCGCCTGTGTCGTGGGGCTGGTCTTTCCCCCGCTGCTGGTGGTGAACGCCCTGGTGCTGTCGCTGCTGGGCCTGTTGGTCTGGCGAGGAGACCGCTCGCTCGCGCTGCCCACGGTCATCGCCGTGCTCGCCGCCAACTACCTGGGGTGGGCGTTCGGCTTCCTGTGGTCGCTGACCCGCCATCTCGCCAGCCGCCCCAGCCGCCCCGCGCCCGGCACCCGTGGGTAGCAAGGCCGTTCAGGCCCTCGGCCTGCGCGTCGAGCGGTGGGACCTGACGCGGGAGGGGGGGGGCAGCGGGGGAAAGGCGAATCTGCCGTACACCTTTGACGGCAATATCCACGCCTACGTCGTCCGGGCAGAGCCCCCCCTGCGCGTGACGTGGGCGCCCAGCTCGCGGGTCTACGACCTCTACCTCCGGGAGTTCGCCCTCCAGCCCACCACGGTGCGGCTGGCGGTGGACGGGAAGCTCCTCTTCACCCACCGGCTGGCGGCGGGGGAGACCCGCTACCTGAGGGGGAGTGACCTGCCGGGCCTGCCCTGGACCTTCAACCGGCTGGAGATCGGGGCGCAGTGCCCGGACGCTGGCCGTCCCTGCCTCCTGGTTCCCGAACTCAGCGTGAACGTGGACCCATCCCGGCCGCCCGCTCCCCCCGCCGAGGCCGCCGCGGCGGCGCTCTGCCTGCTGCTCCTGCTGCTGCTCACGCGGCTGTTGCCCTGGGGGAACGGCAGGTTCTCTGCGGCCCAGCGCGGGTGAGGCCGCGCGCCGGGCCGGGTTACCCTGAAGGGTGCCCGCGCTCCCCTCCCCCCGCCGCCTCCTCGTGACCGGGGGCTGCGGCTTTATCGGCAGCAACTTCGTGCGCTTCTGGCTCCACCGGCATCCCGAGAGCCGCGTCGTGGTGTACGACCGGCTGACCTACGCGGGCCGGAGGGAGAACCTGACGGGGCTGTGGGGCCACCCGGGGCTGAGCCTGGTCGTGGGGGACATCGCGGACCAGGCCGCCGTGCGCGGCGCCTGTCAGGAGAACGGCACCGACCTGATCGTGAATTTCGCCGCCGAGTCCCATGTGGACCGGAGCATCCTGGGACCCCTCGCCTTCACCGACACGAACGTGCGGGGCACGCAGGTGCTGCTGGAGGTCGCCCGCGAGCTGGGGCTGCGGCTGCACCACGTCAGCACGGACGAGGTCTACGGCGACATCCCGGAGGGCCGCCGGAGTGAGGAGACGAGCCCGCTCTCCCCCCGCAGCCCCTACGCGGCGAGCAAGGCGGCGGCGGATCACCTCGTGGGGGCGTACCACGTCACCTACGGCCTGCCCGTCACCATCACGCGCGGCGCCAACACCGTGGGGCCGTACCAGCACCCCGAGAAGGCCCTGCCCCTCTTCTCCACCAACGCGCTTCTCGGCGAGCCGCTGCCCCTGTACGGGGATGGCCTCCAGAGGCGCGACTATACCCATGTGGGGGACCACTGCCGGGGCATCGAAACGGTGCTGCTGCGCGGAGAGAGCGGGCAGGTGTACAACGTCGGCACCGGCGAGGAGATCACCAACAGGGAGATGGCCCGCATCGTGCTGGAGACGCTGGGCGGGAATCAGGGCCTCGTGAGGCATGTGGCCGACCGCCCCGGACACGACCGCCGGTACGCCATGAACGTGGACAAGCTGCGGGCGCTGGGCTGGGAACCGGGGTGCGGCCCCCGGGAGGCGGTGGCCCGGGCGGCCCGCTGGTACGCGGCCAACCGCTGGTGGTGGGAGCCGATTCGCGGCGGCGAGTTCCGCAGCTATTACCGGCGGCAGTACGCCCACCGTCTGACGGGGGACGCGGGGGTTCCCAGCCCCGACGTGTCCGGGGGAGAGTGAGCCTGCCCCTGGGCCGTCACCGCCGGGGGGCGACGAGGGCCAGACCCACCGCTGCCCACCACAGCTCCGCAAAGTGTGGGCTGGGGGGCGCCGTCACCACGTCCACCACATTCATGGCGGTGAAGCCGAACAGCAGGCTGATGATCAAGGGGTCGCGCGCGAGCGCCGCCCGCCACAGCGCGCAGCCCATCACGGCGGTCAGGCCCAGCAGGCCGAGGACGCCACTTTCCAGCAGCCAGTGGAGCCAGACGTTGTGGGCGATGAGCCACACGCTCGACCAGCGGCTGAGCGCCTCGGGGCAGGCGATGGCGTTGCGGCTGAGGGTGGGCGTGAGCTGGCAGCCCTCCTTCAGGAGGGAGGGGAGGTAGGGCCCCCCCTGGTAGGGGCCGACGCCGCCGAGCGGGCTGGTCCGCCACCCGGCCACGGCCTCGCGCCAGACCTGCTCGCGCCCACTCGTCTGCTCGTTCAGCAGGCGCTCGACGGGCCGCAGGGGGAGGTTGAGCGTCGTGGTGAGGCTCGCCAGCGCCAGGACCAGGCCGCCCGGCAGCAGGACCCACCCGCGCCGCTGCTGGCCCCCGAGGGCGAGGGCCGCCAGCGTCCCCACCACCAGCGCCAGCAGCGGCCCCCGGCTCCCCGCCGCGAGAAAGGTGGCGAGGGCCAGGCCGCCTGCGGGAAGGCGCCACCCCGGGCGCCCGCCATGCCAGAACAGGATGATCCAGAGGGCGACGACCGCCACCAGCCCCAGCGACACGACGTAGTAGTACGGGTGTCCCAGCCGCTCCTGCACCCCCTGGGGGCCCTGGGTGAGGAGGGTGTACCCCCAGGCGGTGGCGAAGATGACCAGTTGGCCCCAGAGCAGCGGCCGCAGGTTCCGGCTGTCCCGCAGGTAGACGCCGGCCCCGACCATGGCGAGGATGAGCAGGGTTCGGGCCGCCGCCAACCCCAGCGAGAGCAGCGGCTGCGGCGTGAAGAGGGCCGCGACCAGCTGGGTGGCCGCGAAGAAGAGCAGCACGCGGCGGGCGGCGGGCGGCAGGGTCCGCACCCGGGTTAGGCAGGCCAGGGCGGCCAGGTACAGGGGGGGAAAGACCGGGACGAGCGCGAGGAGCCCCCTGACCCACCCCGGGGGCGTGAAGGTGGGCGGGTCAGCCTGGGCCCGTGACACGGGCGCCACTATAGCGGCCCCACCCGGGCGGCACCCCAAGCAAAAACCCCCGCCGAGGCGGAGGCTTCCTGTGGTGACCCCAACGGGATTCGAACCCGTATCGCTACCTTGAAAGGGTAGTGTCCTAACCGTTAGACGATGGGGCCACACCACTTCAGCCGTGCTTTCGCTCGCTGCCTTTCAAGGGGCGCCCTGTTCGGGCACGCACGGAAGAATAGCCCAGGGTCGGGGAACCGTCAACTGCACGCGCTGGGCGGGGAAGCGGGGTCTGCGGGCGGGGGACGGCGTGCCCCCGAATGGGGTTTGACGAACCTGTAGCGTCCCTGCCCCTACGATAATGGGACGGGTGGGGGGCACCGCCGCGCGGGTGGAGTCCATCCCGCCGCCGCCCCCCGCGCCAGCCCCTCGCCTTTTCCCACAAGGAGCCCAGACACGATGACCCACACCTCCCCACGCAAGGCGCTGCTGACCGGAATCACCGGCCAGGACGGTTCATACCTCACGGAGCTGCTGCTCGCCAAGGGCTACGAGGTCCACGGCATCATCCGCCGCGCGAGTTCCTTCAACACCGAGCGGATCGACCACCTGTACAAGGACAGCCACGAGGAAGACGCCCGGATGTTCCTGCACTACGGGGACCTGGCGGACAGCTCCAACCTGCGCGTCCTGATCGAGCGCATCCGGCCCGACGAGGTCTACAACCTGGGGGCGCAGTCCCACGTCAAGGTGAGCTACGACCAGGCCGAGTACACCGCCGACGTGACGGGCCTCGGGACGCTCCGGCTGCTGGAGGCGATCCGCGACTACCGCGAGCGCACCGGGCACGAGGTCCGCTACTACCAGGCGAGCAGCAGTGAAATGTTCGGCGCCGCCAAGCCGCCCCAGGGCCTGCACACGCCCTTCCACCCGCGCAGCCCCTACGCCGTGGCGAAGGTGTACGCCTTCTGGCAGACGGTGAACCACCGCGAGGCCTACGACCTGTACGCCTGCAACGGGATTCTCTTCAACCACGAGAGCCCCAGGCGCGGGGAAACTTTTGTGACCCGCAAGATCACCCGGGCGGTGGGGCGCATCAAGGTCGGGCTCCAGAAGAAGCTGTACCTGGGCAACCTGGAGGCGAGGCGCGACTGGGGCCACGCCCGCGACTACGTCGAGGCGATGTGGCTGATGCTCCAGCAGGACACGCCCCGGGACTACTGCATCGCTACCGGGGAGGCGTACAGCGTGCGCGAGTTCGCCGAGCGGGCCTTCGGGCGGGTGGGGCTGGACTACCGCGACTACGTGGAGATCGACCCCCGCTACTTCCGCCCCGCCGAGGTCGACTACCTGCTGGGCGACGCCGAGGAGACCCGCCGCGTGCTGGGCTGGACGCCGCGTACCAGCTTCGACCAGCTGGTCGAGGAGATGGTCGAGCATGACCTGGAGCTGGCCCGGCAGGAGAAGACCCTGATCAACGCGGGCCACCAGATCGCGCTGCGCGGCATCGGGAACCAGTAGGGGAAGCGTGGACAAGCACTCGAAAATCTACGTTGCCGGGCACCGGGGCATGGTGGGGAGCGCGGTGGTGCGCCGCCTCCAGACCGAGGGGTACCGCAATATCGTCACCCGGACGAGCCGGGAACTCGACCTGCGGAACCAGGCGGCGGTGAACGACTTCTTCGCCGAGGAGCGGCCCGAGATCGTGGTCCTCGCCGCAGCCAAGGTGGGCGGGATTCTCGCCAACAGCACCTACCCGGCGCAGTTCCTGTACGACAACCTGATCATCGCGGCGAACGTGATTCACGCGGCGCACGAGAACGGCGTGACCAAGCTCCTCAACCTGGGGTCGAGCTGCATCTACCCGCGGATGGCGCCGCAGCCGCTGCAAGAAACCGCGCTGCTGACCGGACCGTTGGAGGAGACGAACCGGGCCTACGCGGTCGCCAAGATCGCGGCCATCGAGCTGTGCGACCACTACCGCACCCAGTACGGGGACGACTTCATCAGCGCGATGCCGACCAACCTCTACGGGCCGGGGGACAACTTCGACCTTCAGGGCTCGCATGTCCTGCCCGCCCTGATGCGGAAGATGGTCGAGGCCAAGGAGAGGCGGGCCCCGCAGGTGGAGGTCTGGGGCAGCGGCAGGCCCATGCGTGAGTTCCTGTACGCGGACGACCTCGCCGACGCCTGCCTCTTCCTGCTGCGGCATGTGTCGGTGCCCGGTCCCATCAATGTGGGCACGGGCCAGGACCTCAGCATCCGGGAACTGGCCGAACTCATCCGCGACGTGGTGGGGTACGAGGGCGAACTCGTCTTCGACCCCAGCAAGCCCGACGGCACGCCGCGCAAGCTGCTTGACGTGTCCCGGCTCGCCGCGCTGGGCTGGACCGCTCGAACGGGCCTGCGCGAGGGCATCGAGAAGACGCTGGCCTGGTACCTGCAGGCGCGCCGGGAAGCGTCCGCGGAACTCAGGAGCTGACGGGGCTGGACGGGTGGCCGGACGGAAGGCGCGGGTCCGGCCGCTCCTCTTGCGGCAGTCCCCCGGCGCGTCAACAGAACGTCAGACCCGCCCTGCTACAGTCCGGGAACGGAGTGAGTTGACCTATGCCCATCAAATTCGGAACGGACGGCTGGCGGGACATCATCGCCGAGGACTTCACCTACGCGAACGTCCGGGAGGTCGCGCGGGCCCACGCGCAGGCGTTGCGGGCGGGCGGGGGGCAGTCCGTGGTCGTGGGCTACGATACCCGCTTCCAGGGGGCGGGCTTCGCGCGGGTGGTCGCGGAGGTCATGGCGGGGGAGGGCCTGCGGGTCCTGCTCGCCCGGGAGTACCTGCCCACCCCGGCCCTGTCCTTCGCGGTGGTGCACCACGCGGCGGCGGGCGGCGTGATGATCACCGCCTCGCACAACCCGCCCCAGTACAGCGGGTACAAGATCAAGGGGGCGTACGGGGGCAGCGCGACCCCGGCCATCGTCGCCGAGATTGAACGGGCGCTCCAACACCCGGAGGTGTATCGCGGTCCCGCCGGGAGCATCGGGCCGCTGGACATCCGGGGGGCGTACTACGCGCAACTGGACCGGCAACTCGACCTGGAGACGCTGCGGGGCTACCGGGGAACGGTCATCCACGACGCGATGGGCGGGGCGGGGTGCGGCTGGCTGACGGGCTACGCGCGGCACGCGGGGCTGAACCTCGACCTGCGCGAGCTGCACGGGCGGCCCGATCCCCTCTTCCACGGGGTCAACCCCGAGCCGATTCCGCAGAGCCTGGGCGAACTGATGGGCCTGCTGGCGAACGAGACGGGAACGGCTCTGGGTGTGGTGACCGACGGGGACGCCGACCGGGTGGGGGCAGTCACGGCGGGCGGTCGGTTCTTCAACAGCCACCAGATTTTCGCGGTGCTGCTGCGGCATCTCCACGGGCGCGGGGTGCGCGGGCGGGTGGTCAAAACCGTGTCGGGCAGCCGGGTGATCGAGCTGCTCGCGGAGCGGCTGGGGCTCAGCCTGCTGGAGACGCCGGTGGGCTTTAAGTACATCACCGACGCTTTTTTAGAAGGGCAGGCGGACGAGGCTCTGGCCGTCCTGATGGCGGGTGAGGAGTCGGGCGGGCTGGCCTCGCGCGGGCACATTCCTGAGCGGGACGGCCTCTTGAACAGCCTGCTGATGGTTGAGGCGATGGCGGCGAGCGGGAAGAGCCTGGACGAGCTGTTCGCCGCCATCGAGGCGGAGGTGGACTTCCGGCACCACTATGACCGGGGCGACCTGCACCTGGGCGCGGGGTTCGACAAGAACGCGCTGCTGAGGGAGGCGCAGGGCTACCGGGAGATTGCGGGCCATGTGGTGGAGGGCGTGAAGACCATCGACGGTGTCAAGCTGCTGCTCTCGGGCGGCGCCTCCGCTATGTTCCGCGCCTCGGGAACGGAGCCGGTCGTGCGGGTCTACGTCGAGGCGCAGACGCCGGAGGCCGTGCGGGCCATCCTCGACGAGGCGACGCGGCGGGTCCTCGCGCTCGATGTGGGGCAGCCGGTCTAAGGGGCAAGAGGGGAGGGGCGGGACAGCTTCGGCCTCCCGCCCCTCTCTTCCTGATGGCTGAACGCTGACCGCTTCCTACATATGCAGCGCCCGCTTGTCCGCTGCCAGCGCCGCTTCCTTCACCACTTCGCTCAGGGTGGGGTGGGCGTGGACGGTGCGGGCGAGGTCCTCCGCGCTGCCGCCGAACTCCATCAGGGTGACCGCCTCGCCGATGAGTTCAGAGACGTTGGGGCCGACCATGTGGACGCCGATGATCTTGTCGCTGTCGGCATCCGCGACGACTTTGACGAAACCGCGCGGGTCGCCGTGGCCCAGCGCGCGCCCGTTGGCGCTGAAGGGGAACTGCCCGGCCTTGACCTTGAGGCCCTTCTCCCGCGCCTGCTTTTCCGTCAGGCCCGCCCAGGCGATCTCGGGGGAGGTGTAGATCACCCAGGGGATCACGTCGTAGTTGACGTGCCCGGCCTGCCCGGCGATCAGCTCGGCGACCGCCACGCCCTCCTCCTCGGCCTTGTGGGCGAGCATGGCACCGCCGACCACGTCACCGATGGCGTAGACGCCGGGGAGGTTGGTGCGGTAGTGCCCGTCCACCTTCACGAAGCCGCGCTCGTCGAGTTCCAGGCCGACCGCCTCGGCCCCCAGCCCCTTCGTGTTCGGCACGCGCCCGATGGAGACGATCAGCTTGTCGAACTGCGCGGTGACCTGATTGCCCTTCTCCTCGTAGGTGACGGTGACGCCGGAGTCAGTCTGCTGCACTTCCGTGATCTTCACGCCGAAGTGGAACTCCAGGCCCTGCTTCTGGAACTGCTTGAGGGCCTCCTTGCTCACGGCCTCGTCGGCGGCCATCAGGAAGCCGGGGAGGGCCTCCAGGATGGTGACCTGCGCGCCCAGGCGGCGCCACACGCTGCCCAGCTCCACGCCGATCACGCCCGCGCCGATGATGCCGAGCCGACCGGGCACCTGCTCGAAGGCGAGGGCACCGCTGTTCTCGACGATGTGCTCGCCGAAGGGGGCGCCGGCCAGCTCGCGCGGGTTGCTGCCGGTCGCCACGATCACGTTCCCCGCGTGAATTTCGGTCCCGGCGGCGTCCACGATCCAGCCGCCCTCCTCCTGCCGGACGAGGCGCCCCAGGCCGTGAATGCTCGTCACCTTGTTCTTGCGGAAGAGGAAGGCGACGCCGCCCGTGAGCTTGTCCACCACGCTTTCCTTGCGGCCCAGCATCTTCGTCAGGTCCACGCGGGCGCCGTCCACCTGGATGCCGTGTTCCTGCGCCTCGTGGCTAATCATCTCGAAGCGCTCGCTGGAGTCGAGCAGCGCCTTGCTGGGAATGCAGCCCACGTTGAGGCAGGTGCCGCCCAGCGAGGCCTTGCCGTTCCGCTCGAAGGCGTCCACGCAGGCGGTCTTGAAGCCGAGTTGCGCGGCGCGAATGGCGGCCACGTACCCCGCCGGGCCGCCCCCAATCACCACTACGTCGTAGGAGTCCATAACCGTTCCCGAGCCTACCACCCCCTTCTCATGCGGATTGCGGTGCGTTCCCGGTGGAGGGACAGGTCAGGCCCAGCCCTGAAGCGCGGCGTACTCCGCCGCGACCCGCGCCGCCACCGCCGCGTTGTGCCGCACAAGGGCTATGTTCGCCGTCAGGCTGCGGCCCCCCGTGATCTCCACGATGCGGCCCAGCAGGTAAGGGGTCGTCTCCTTGCCCGTGAGGCCCAATGCCGCCATATCGGCCAGCGCCTGCTCGATGTGCGGGGTGATCTCGGCGGCGGGAATCTCGGCCTCGACCGGAATGGGGTTGGCGAGGAGGACGCCGCCTGTCAGGCCGAGCGTCCATTTGGCATGGAGCACGCGGGCGGCCTCGGCGGGCGTCGCCACGGTGAGGGGGGAGGTAAATCCGCTCTGGCGCGAGTAGAAGGCCGGGAACTCGGTGCTCCCCAGCGTGATGGCGGGCACACCCTGCGTCTCCAGCACCTCCAGCGTCAGGCCGATGTCGAGGATGCTCTTGACCCCCGCGCTCACCACGCACACGTCCGTCCGGGCGAGTTCGGTCAGGTCCGCGCTGATGTCCATCGTCTCATTCGCGCCCCGGTGAACGCCGCCCGTCCCGCCCGTGGCAAAGACCCGGATGCCCGCAAGAGAGGCGATCCGCATGGTGGAAGCCACGGTGGTCGCCCCATGTCCGCCGAGCGCGACGGTCACGGGCAGGTCGCGGGTGCTGATCTTCTGCACGTTCTTGTCGGTCGCCAGCAACTCCAGCTCGTTCGGCGTCAGGCCGACCTTCAGCCGCCCGCCGAGGACGGCGATGGTGGCGGGGGTCACCCCGTTCTCGCGCACGACGGCCTCCACGCCGCGCGCCATCTCCACATTCTGCGGGTACGGCATCCCGTGGCTGATGATGGTGCTTTCCAGCGCCACGACGGGGGCGCCGCGTTCGAGCGCCGCGCCGACCTCGGGGTGAAGGTCCATGAGGGCGAGGACTTCGGGTCGGATGGGGGCGGGGGTGGGCATGGGGGCTCCTTCGTGTGGGGGGACTTCAGGGGTGGGCCGATTCCAGCCGCGCCCTGATTGTGCCGGGGGTCAGGATGGGGGACACGGCGTGCAGGCTCTCGACCGTGAGCGCGGCGGCGGCGTGCCCGTGGCGGGCGGCCTCGGCGGGGGGGTGCCCGGCCAGGAGGGCGGCCAGGTACGCGGCGAGCATGGCGTCCCCGGCGCCCGTCACGTCGGCAACCTGTGCGGAAAGGGCGGGAACCTCGGTCACGCCGTCCGGGGTGGAGAGCAGGCTGCCCCGCTCGCCCCGCCGGACCCAGACCGTCTGCACGCCCCGCGCGTGGAGCTGACCTGCCGCCCCGGCGAGAGCGTCAGATGTGTTGGGGATGTCCTGCCCGACCAGGGCCGCGAGTTCGGCGACGTTCGGCGTGACGGTGTGGGGGACGAGTCCCGACGCCAGGGCCGGGAGGAGCCGCCCCGCCTTGGGCACGCTGACGGGCTCGAAGACGACCGGCGTGCTCCCCTGGGCGCAGAGGGTCAGCAGGTGCGTCAGGGTTTCGGTGCTCAGATTGCCGTCCGCGATCACCCAGGAGGCGCCGCGCAGCACTCCCCGCCGATCATTCAACGCGGCGGGAGTCAGGGCGTCCGTCGCCCCCATTGCCGCCACCGCGATCACCAGTTCCCCGCGCTCGTCGAGAACGGCGGTGTAGGTGCCGGTAGGCCTGTCCGAACGCAGCACGTTCCGCACGTCCACGCCCGCCGCCTCGGTCTCGCGCAGCAGCAGGTCACCGTTCGGGTCCCGGCCCACCGCCGCGATCAGGTGGGTGGGAACGCCCAGCCGCGCCAGATTTTCCGCGATGTTGCGGGCCACGCCGCCCGGGGCCTGGGTCGTCACGCCGGGGTTGCTGGTGCCGGGCACGGCGGGGGCGAGGGTGCGGGCCTTCACGTCCACATTTGCGCCGCCGATGACAACCACGTGGGGGTCGTTCTCCGGTGCGACCACGTAGCCGCGGCCCAGCAGGAAGCCCTTGCGGGTCAGGTTGCTGACGTGGACGTTCACTGCCGCGCGGGAGGTTCCCAGGCGACGGGCCAGGTCTTCCGGGGTGCTGAGCGGGGACTCGCGGATCAGGCGCAGGAGGTCTCGCTCGCGGTCGGTCAGGGACATGGCTTAAGCAAGATAAAGGGACTTAGTAGAGTTAAACAAGGGGCAGAGTATCTTGATGCGGTTTGCCCCCACCCCCAGCCCCTACCCCCAGAGGGGGCAGGGGAGCTTTCCGCTGCGCTCGGCAAAGGGCTCGCTCACCTCGCCGGTGGCCGTCCTTCGCCACGCGCAAGGTTTGATCTTGCTGCATTCCAAGCTGCGTCCCCACCGTCTCGCTGCGCGAGCCGACGTGGTGAAGGCGGTGCGAGAGCAAGTTGCTGGCAGGAATGGCCCGTCCACCATAGACGGTTTTGAGAAGCTTCAGCTTGGGTTGGTCTTTGTCGCTTTCCAGAGGTCGAGCATTTCCTGGGCCTCGTCCGCGTGCATCTGCTCGATGAGGGCGCCGCGGTGGGTGGCGATGCTCTGGCCCTCGGCTCGAGCCTGTTCCCAGACGCTGAGGAGGGTTCGGGCCTCCTCGGCTTCCTGGTCTGTCACGCCGAAGGTGGTGTTGGCAATCCCGATTTGATCCGGGTGGATGACGGTCTTTCCGGCGAAGCCGAGGGTGCGGCCCTGCTCGCATTCGTGGGAGAAGCCCTCTGGGTCGCGCACGTCGTTATATACGGCATCGAGCGGGATTTTGCCGTGGGCGCGGGCGGCCAGGACCACTGCCGACAGGGCGTGGAGCAGGGGCAGGCGGCCGGGGGCGGGGCGGGTTCTCAGCGCCCGCGTGAGGTCGTTGGCGCCCACGATCATGCCCGCCACACCGGGCACCGCCGCGATCTCCGGGGCGCGCAGCACACCCAGGGGGGTTTCGATCATCGGCCACAGCGGCACGCGCAGGTGCAGGCCCGCGAGCACGGCGGGGTCCTCGGCTTTGGGGAGCACGATCCCGTCCACGCCGCCCAGCAGGGCCATCTCGCGGTCGTCGTGTTCCCAGGGGGTGCCCAGGCCGTTCACCCGCACGAACAGCGGGCCGGGCCAGCGCCATGCGAGGGCCGCCCTGACGTTCTCCCGCGCCGCCTCCTTGTGTTCCGGCGCCACGGCGTCCTCCAGGTCGAGGATCACCGCGTCCGCGTGCAGGGTGCGGGCCTTCTCGATGGCGCGCGGCTTGTCGCCGGGCACGTAGAGAACGCTCCGCAGCGGCTTAACGCTCACGCTCGGCGCCCTGACACCGGGGTTTGGCCGCACTCGACACGAGCAGGAAGGGCAGGAGGACGAGGAGGAACTTGAGGGGGCGCTTCATGGGGTCAGGTTACTCGCCCGGCTCACGGACACGGAGGCCTGCAAACTTGAGCGCATGGGCGACGATCAACGCCGTCTCCTGAACGGTGAATGTCGTCCTCTCATGCCCGGACCAAACTTGAACGAGGTAGTCGCCCTCTGCCGTCTCCTCGATATTGAGCAGGTTCAAGGCATTCTGGTAGACCTCCAGGTTCATCGAGTCTCGTTCGATGTCGCTCGCCACGACGAACTCCAGGCTCACCCCAACCCCCAGATGCTCGGCGGTGCCAGTTCCAGCACGTTCCCCGCCGGGTCCTCGAAGTACAGACTCTCGCCCCGGTTGCCCCAGGCGTAGCGGGTCACCTTCAGGCCGTGCCCCTCCAGCCGCGCCTGCCAGGCGTCCGTCTCCTCCCGCGCGATTCCCAGGCAGGCGTGTCCGCCCGGCTTTCCCGCGTGCGGCGGCACGTCGCCAGGTTGAAGGCTCGCCGCCGGGTCAAAGATCAACAGCATGGAGCCCTCCAGCCGGTAGAAGAGGTGCCGCCCCGCCACCTTCCCGAAAAGGCTGAGGCCCAGAACGCCCGAGTAGAACGCCTCGGCGGCCTCCAGATCGTCCACGTACAGGCAAGTTTCGAGGGCGCGCATGGGGAGAGCATAGGCTTGCGGCACATTCAGGCGGGCATTTCGAGCCCCGCGTAGGGGCTGAGGTCATCCCGCAGCGGGTAGACCATTGCCGCCGGAGTGTCCGGGCGCAGGCCAAATTCGGCGGCCCGGCGGAAGCCGAAGCGCGGGTAGTACTCCTCATGGCCCCACAGCACCACCATCGGCTCGGGGCGGCCACACAGCCGGGCCAGCACGCTCCTCATCAGCGCGCTGCCGATGCCCCGGCGCTGGAACTCGGGCAGAACGCTGAGGGGGCCCAGCAGCAGCACGCGCCGGGGCCGCTCGGGATGCTCCGGGTCACCCCGCAACTCGGCGGGCGCGACGATCACGTGGCCGACCACTTGACCTTGGACCTCGGCCACCAGCGAGAGGTCGGGGAGGAACCAGCCCGAGGCGCGAATCTCCCCGATCATCTCGTTTTCCCGGACGCCACCGCCATCGGTGAAGGCCAGGCGGGTGACCTCGGCAATAGCGGGGGCGTCGGCGGGCTGTTCGGGGCGGATGTGGGGGGTCACGGCAGCAGCACGCGCGGCTTGGGCCCCTGCCCCCCGGCGCGGCGCTGGACCTCGCGCAGGGTGGCCTCGGCGTCGGCCTGGATGCCGTGCTTGCGGAAGCTGGTGGCGAGGCTCTCGGCGTCGCGGCGCAGCAGGTCCTTGAAATTGGGGTTCTGACGGGTTGTGAGTTGGGGAAAGTCGATGATCGTCACGGTGTTCTCCCACCACAGGAGGTTGTAGGTGCTGTAGTCGCCGTGCGCGTACCCCAGCCGCAGCAGGTCGGCCATGCCCCCCACGGCCTGATTCCAGGCGTCCCGGGCTTCCTCCGGCGAGAGGGCGGCGTCGCTGAGGCGGGGGGCGGGGGTGTCCTCGGCGCCGATCAGGCGCATGAGCACGGCGGGGGTGGTCTGCGCGTAGTCGTAGGGGTCGGGGCCGACGAGGGGTTCGGGGACATTCAGGCCCGCCCGCCACAGGTGCCACAGGTGCGCGTACTCGGCGGTCACCCACCCGGCCTGAAGCATCTCCAGCCCCCTGCGCGAGCGGCCCTGCATCGCCTTGGCGGCGCGCTTGTCGAGGATGACCTGCCCCTCACGGTAGACCCCGTCACGCTTGAAGGAGCGGGCTTCGAGTTCGCGGTAGAGCTTGAGCAGAACGCTGCCGCGCGGCCCGCGCGCCACATACGCCGTGGCCTCCTTGCCGCTCTTGAGTTCGGCGACGACCTCGGTGATGTGCCCCAGGTCGGTCAGGCGGCGAATCAGGTCGTCCGTCTCGTCCCCGCCTTCCGGGTCGGCGGTCAGGGTGGCGAGGCGGCGCTTGCCCAGCGGCTTCTTGGCCTTGTGCTTGTGGGGACGTTCGGGAAGGGTGTCCGCGTCCTCCAGCTCGTCATCGAGCCAGCGGGCGCTCAAGGTCGCCCCGTGGGCGCGTCAGGCCCGGATTGTCGTGGGGAGGGCGGCTGCGGAAGTGGGTGCGGCAAGGTGACTCCTGGATGCGGGGGCGAAGCTTCCTCGTTCGGTCGCGGTCAGGCTGACAATGGGGTTGATGTCGGTCATGCACAGCACCTCCTTCCGGTGTTGCCCCCACCGTAGCAGGTGAGGGAGGGGTGAGGCAGCGGGGAGGCGGTGGGTAGGCCATCCTGCCTACCCGGGGAAGCCTCAAGGCGCCTTGGGCTGACTGGTGGGAGGACCCTGGAAGGCGGCTCTTCTAATAACGGCAGGTATGGCAGTGAGCGGCACGGGGCGGGGGAGGCGGGTGGACGGGGGGCCAGCAGCGGAAACCCCCGCGCGCGACACGGGGGGCGTGCGGGTGCGCCCCTACCTCTTCGACGCCGACGGTGAGGACCGGGAGGTCCACCTGGACGGGGCGCTGGTGCGCGGGCTCTCCGAACGTCAGCTCCTGTGGGTGGATGTGCTGGGCCGGGACGCGGCGGAGACGGGGCGGCTGGGGGAGCTGCTGGGCTTTCACCCGGGCGCCACGCAGCACCTCGCCGACCCCAGCCCGCACCCGCAGGTGAGGAACTACGGGGACACCTTCCGGGTGGACGTGCAGGCGGTGGGCGAGCGGGGGGGACGGCTGGTCGGCACCGAACTCAACATCGTGGTGGGGCCGGGCGCGCTGATGACGGTTCACGCGGAGGACATCCCCTTCCTGGACGAGTTCACCGCCCAGGAGCGGAATAACGACAGGCTGGGGCAGCTCACGCCCGAGGCTTTTCTGGCCGCGCTGCTCAACTGGCACCTCACGAGCTACCTGCGCGAGGTCGAGGCCCTGGAGCGCCACCTGGACGAGGTGGACGAGGCCATTCTGGGGCGGCCCGAGCGCGGTGACTTTCTGGGAGACCTGGCCCGCCACCGCCGCCGGGTGAGCGAGTTGCGGCGGCTCCTCACCGACCACCGCGACGTGTACGCCACGCTCTCCCGGCCCGACTTCAAGGCCATCGAGGACAGCGCGGCGGCAGACTATTACGACGCCCTGGAGGAGCGGTTCGAACGGGCGCTGGCCTCCACCGAGGGGCTGCGCGAGGCGGTGCTGGGATCGTTCGACCTGTACATGACCAGCCTGGGCCAGCGCACGAACGACACCATGCGGGTCCTGACGGTCGCCACCGTGTTGCTGGGGCTGTGGGCGCTCGTCGCCAGCCTTTTCGGCACGAATTTTCAGTTGCCCCTGGAGAAGACGGGCGTGCGGGGGTTCCTGGCGATGCTGGCCGCCCTGCTGCTGCTCTCCGCCCTCGTGATGTGGGCGGCACGGCGGCGGCGCTGGTGGTGAGGCGCCCGGTTGACGATTCCTTGAGCCGGGGCTGGGGAACGGTGGGGGTTAGATAAACCCTTCTTGCCTTATCCCGCAGTCACCACCCGCCGCCCGCCCCGAGACTGGGACGCTGCCGTTCCTCCCGGGTCCGCCTTCACGGGGTGACCGGGAGGCCAACCAGATCGAACCTTCCCGCGTCGGCTGCCCGGGTCCGGGTGAGCCGCGCGTGCAGGAAAGGACCCATGCCCAGACGAATCCGAGTCCACGTTCCCGAGCCCGAACCCGCCCTTTCCGAACCCCACCCCACTCCGCCGGGCACCGGCCCGGGTGCAAAGAACAGGTCCAGGACCGCTGAACCGGTCTCCGTCACAACCAGAGCGGCGCCAGCTTCCGCTCTCTCCGCGACGGTTTCGGGCGACGAACGCGCCGGGACGAAAGTTCCCCAACCAAGGTTCAAAGCAGTCAAGCCCACGGAACCTCCAGCCAAACCGGCCCGGGGCATCCGGCGTGCCCAGCAGATCGCCCGGGAGGTGTTCGGCTACGACCGGCTCCACGAGGCCCAGAAGGAGGCCATCGCGTCCGTCCTGGGGGGCAGGGACACCCTCGCCATCATGCCCACCGGCAGCGGCAAGTCGGCGATCTATCAGGTCGCGGCGATGTCGCTGGGCGGCCCCACGGTGGTCGTCTCGCCCCTGATCGCCCTGCAACGGGATCAGGTCGTGGCGCTGGAGGAGAACGCGCCCGGCCAGGCCGCCCTGGTCAACTCCACCCTGCGCCCCGCCGAGCGCGAGGAAACCCTGGAGGCCTTTACGGAGGGCGAGGTCGAGTTCCTGTTCCTGGCGCCCGAGCAGCTCGCCCATGCGGAGACGTTGGAGCGCCTGCGGGCCGCTGGGCCCTCGCTCTTCGTGGTGGACGAGGCGCACTGCGTCTCCGAGTGGGGCCACGACTTCCGGCCCGAGTACCTGCGGCTGGGGGCGGCGGTGGAGGCGCTGGGGCACCCCACCGTCCTCGCCCTGACCGCGACCGCCGCGCCCCCGGTGCGTGAGGAGATCGTCGAGCGGCTGGGGATGCGGGGCGCGCAGATCCTCGTGCGCGGCTTCGACCGCCCCAACATCCGGCTCGGGGTGCAGCCGTTCGAGGACGCGGGGACCAAACGGACGGCGCTGCTGGAGGCTGTCCAGGCCGCCCCCAAGCCCGGCATCGTCTACGCCGCGACCCGCCGGGGTGCCGAGGAGTTCGCGCGTGACCTGACGGAGCGGGGCGTGCGGGCGGCGGCCTACCACGCCGGGATGAACGCCCCGTCCCGCGAGGCCGTGCAGGCGGCCTTCATGGCGGACGAGCTGGAGGTGATCGTGGCGACCACGGCCTTCGGCATGGGGATTGACAAGCAGGGCGTGCGCTTCGTGCACCACCTCGACCTCTCGGGCTCGGTGGACGCCTACTACCAGGAGATCGGGCGGGCGGGGCGGGACGGCGAGCCCGCCGAGGCGACCCTCTTCTACACGCCCGGCGACCTCCGGCTCCGGCGCTTCTTCGCGGGGGGCACGCTGGTGGACGCCGATCAGGTGGGGGCGGTGCTGCGGGCGGTGCGTGAACATGGCGGGCCGGTCGATCCGGCCGGGCTCGGGGAGGAGACCGGGCTCTCCCAGACCCGGCTGCTGAGCGCGGTGAACCGCCTGGAGGAGGTCGGCGCGCTGGAGGTCCTGCCGGATGGCGAGGTGGTCGCCGTGGAGGGGATGGAGACGCCCGAGGTGGTGGCGCAGGCCGCGCTCGCCCAGGAGCACCGCCGCGCCTACGAACGCTCCCGCCTGGAGATGATGCGCGGCTACGCCGAGACGGGGGGCTGCCGCCGCGAGTTCCTGCTGAGCTACTTCGGCGAGGAGTACCACCCCCCCTGCGGCCACTGCGACAACTGCGAGGCCGGGCGGGTGCAGGCCCACCCCAACCCCGACGGCGTGCCCTTCGCCATCGGCAGCCGGGTCGCCCACCCCACCTTCGGCGAGGGGCTGGTCATGCGCTACGAGGGCGGGAAGGTGACGGTGCTCTTCGACCAGCAGGGCTACCAGACGCTGGCGCTGCCCGTGGTGCTGGAAAACGGGCTGCTGGAGCCGGTGGGGGCATGATCGGCCTTTCTCCGTTAAAGAAATGGCCGCGTCGTCATAAGCCGGGGTGAAGATCCTTCGAGGCTGCCGCCCATCCGGCGCCAGATAATCGAGCCCAGGAGGCCCCTATGGCGAAGATCAACCCCATCCAGCTCCAGAAGCACCTCAAGGGCGTGAACTACCCGGCGAGCAAGCAGGACCTGATGGACGCCGCCGAGGAGAACGGCGCGGACGACGACGTGCGCTCGATGCTCGACGAACTCCCCGACGAGGAGTACGAGACGCCCGCCGCCGTGAATAAGGCGCTCGGAGGCATGGACAGCGGCGACGAGTAGAGAGTTGGGGAAAGTTTAGGGGGGAGGGGTCGCCGACCGGGCTGACCCCTCCCCTCTCCCTTGTTCCTCAGCGGACCGTTTTGCTGATCAGGCTGTTCGTGTAAAAGGTGTCGGCCTTCGTCCCGGCGGGGAGGCTCCCCTGCCTCACCAGCGCGGCGACGGCCTTGGCCCAGGCGGCGGGGTCGCTGGCCCCCAGACCGCTTGCCCGGGTGTAGGCGCTTTGCATGAGCGGGGTGCTCGCCTTCAGCACGTCCAGGGTCCCGCCCCCCGTGCCGAAGACGGGCTGCGCGAGCTTGAAGGCGCGGGCGGGGTCGGTCACCGTGAACTTCAGTCCCCGCTGCGAGGCGCGCACGACCTTGCGGGCGAGGTCCCCCGTCAGCGTCTTGTCGAGCGTGATCAGGCCGGAGCCCACCATCGGGTAGGCGCCCGAGATGTCCAGGGTGTAAACCTTCTGCCCGGCATTGCGGAGCTGCACGACCTCGTTGTTGAGGAAGCCCACCGCCGCGTCCACCCGCCCGGCGCGCACCGCGTCGAGCTGGGTGAAGCCGATGGAGGCGAGGCGCACGTCGCGGCCCTCCTGCAACTCGGCGCTGTCGAGCAGGGCGCGTAGGGCGGCGTAGGAGCTGCCGAAGGTGCCGGGAATCCCGACGGTCTTGCCCTTCAGGTCGGCAGCCCGGTTGAGGGGCTTGGTGCTGAACACCGTCACGGGCGACTTCTGGTACATCGCCATCACGTAGCGGACGGGGGCGCCCTGGTTGCGCGCGAAGATCGCGTCCTCGGGATCACCCACGATGAAGTCGAGCTTGCCCTGAAGGAGCAGCGGCATCAGTTCGGAAACGTAGCCGTGCTGGAACCGCACGTTCAGGCCCTCGGCGCGGAAGTAGCCCAGCTTGTCGGCCACGTAGAAGGGGGTGAACTGCACGTTGGGGAGGTAGCCCAGCCCGATGTTCACGGTGCGGGGCGTCGCCTGTGCCCCTGCCGTGGCGGCGGCGAGCAGGACGAGGAGGGAGAGGGCACGCTTCATGGGGGCGAGTATAGGGGCGCTCGGTGACGTGACCATGACCCGCCTCGCGGTCCGGGTGAAGCTCCTGCCTTCCCGGCCCTCACTCATCCTTGTGACGATCTATCGGTGCCCGGCCCCCCTGCCCCCGGGTGGTAGACTCCGGGGTGCGCCTGCATAGGCGGGGGCCAGTTGGGCCACCTCGTGAGCGGGGCGCAGCGAAAGGAAGATCATGACCGACGACAGCAGGCAGCACACCCCGGACGAGACCCCGGAGGAACTGCGCGACATTTTGCCCGAGCTTCAGGGCGAGCCCGACGAGGACCCCGTGCTGGACGCACAGGAGGCCGAGGAAGAGGGCGTGATGGTGGCCGCGATGGACAGCGGCAACGTGAGTGACGAGGACGAGAGCGGCGAGGGTGAAGAGGGCGAGGACGAGTACATCGACGCCGATGACCTGCTCGCCGTGCTGGGCGAGATGAAGGAGATGCTCGAGGCCCAGGGCAAGGAAATCCGCGGCCTGCGCCGCGAGATGCGCGAACTGCGCGAGAGCCAGGGCAGTCAGGGCGGCGGCTTCCGTCCGCGCGAGGACCGTCAGGGTGGCGGTTTCCAGGGTGGCGGTGACCGTGGCGGCTTCCGTCCCCGTGAAGACCGTGGGGGTTACCAGGGTGGCGGCGACCGCGGCGGGTTCCGCGGCGACCGTCAGGAGGGCGGCTTCCGCCCCCGCGAGGATCGTGGCGGCTTCCAGGGCGGCGGTGACCGTGGCGGGTTCCGTCCGCGCGAAGACCGTCAGGGCGGCGGTTTCCAGGGTGGCGGTGACCGTGGGGGCTTCCGCCCCCGCGACGACCGCGGCGGTCAGGGCGGCGGCTTCCGTCCCCGCGAGGATCGTGGCGGCTTCCAGGGCGGCGGTGACCGCGGGGGCTTCCGTCCCCGTGACGACCGTGGTGGTCAGGGTGGCGGTTTCCGTCCGCGCGAGGACCGGGGCGACCGCAACTTCGGCGACCGCGAGTTCCGTCCCCGCGAGGGTGGCGATACGGGCGGCGAGGGCTTCCGTCCCCGCGCCCGCGCCGACCGCGGCTGGGGCAACAAGCGCCGCGACGACGAATAAGTCAACCTAGAGAAAGGGCCGGGAGGTAATTCCCGGCCTTCTCCTTTGGTGTCCTACGCGCTCGCCTCCGCCACTCGCTGCTCGCCCGTCTCCGTCCCCAGCAGCCAGCGGTCGAGCCAGCCGAGGTATTCCTCCAGCCGCCCCAGCCGCCGGTCCGGGCGGCCCGAGCGCGACAGCTCGTGGTCCTCGCCGGGGAAGCGCACGAAGCGGACGGGCACGCCGTGCAGCCGCAGCGCCGCGTACCACTGCTCGGCCTGCTCGATGGGGCAGCGGTGGTCGAGGACCGAGTGGACGATCAGGGTGGGCGTGCGGACGTTCTCCACGTACTTCAGCGGGCTCATGTCCCAGAGCTTCAGTGCATCGGCGCTGCGGTGGAAGTTCAGCCCCAGTTCGTCGTCCCAGAAGCGCATCCCGATGTCGGAGGTGCCGCCGAACGAGAGCAGGTTGCAGATCGAGCGGTCGGTGATCGCGGCCTGAAAACGGTCCGTGTGTCCGGTGATCCAGTTCGTCATGTAGCCGCCGTAGGAACCGCCCATCACGCCCGAGCGGGCGCCGTCGAGCTGCGGGTACGCGGCCAGGCAGGCGTCGAAGAAGGCGAGAAGGTCCGCCATGTCCACCGTGCCCCAGCGACCAAATATGTCCGAGGACCAAGCCTGCCCGTAGCCCACGCTGCCACGCGGGTTGCCGTAGCACACGCCGTAGCCCCGCGCTGCAAAAAGTTGGAACTCGTGGACGAAGGCGTGCCCGTAGGCGGTGTGCGGCCCCCCGTGGATGGTCAGCAGGGCGGGGGCGCGCTCCCCGCCGTCCGGCAGCAGGACCCAGCCCTCCCCCTCGCCGAGTTCGTTCCCGAAGGTCACGCGCTCCGGCCTCCGCGCGGGGAAGGGGAGGCGGCCGTGCAGGTCGGTCACCTGGGCGCCGTTCAACTCCACCTCGGGGAAGCGGTCGGCCCGCTCGCGGATCAGGGCGACGCCCCCTCCCCGGGCGGTGAAGGCCGGGATGACTGCCTCCGGGTCATGGTCCTGGGGGGTCATGGTGCCGTCCAGCCCCACTCGGAAGAGGCCGCAGGCGCCGCCGACCGTGCTGGACACCAGCAGCGTCTCCCCGTCCAGCCAGACGGGGCGCTCGGGAAAGGCGCCCACATGGCAGTCCCCGCCGACGAGGTTGCCGATGGGGCGGTCCCAGGCCTCGTCGAGCCGCCGCCACGAGCCGTCCGCCTCGACCAGGAAGAGGTGCGAGTCCTCGGGGCTGCCCTTGCCCTCGGGGCGACCGACGAGGGCGAACCGCTCGCCGTCCGGGTGGGGGATGACGGCATTGATGGCCGAGTTCCAGCGGGAGACGCGGGTGCGCTCGCCGCTCAGGAGCAGCGTCTCGGCCTCCTGCCGCCACTGGGCCGCATCTTCCTCGGTCGGGCTGGAGACGAGGAGGACGCCGCGGCTGTCCGGCCACCAGGCGTAGGCGGCGACCTCCACCTCGGGAGCGAGCCATTCGTGTAACTCCTCGGTCGCTACCTCGTAGCGCCACAGCCGGGCGGGGCGTTCGGGCAGCCAGTCGCGCCCGTTGAAGCGGTAGCGCGGTCGGGTGATGACCCGCGCCTCACCGCGCTCGTCGCGCTTGTCCTCGTCGTCGCCGGTGCTCAGGAAGGAGAGGAAACGCCCGTCCGGGCTCCACTGCACGTCCTGCACGCCGCCCTTGAACCGGGTGACCCGCCTCGCCTCGCCGCCAGTCAAGGGCAGCAGGAAGAGTTGCCCCTTCTCCCCGCCCGCCTCGCGCACGAAGGCCAGCGTCTCCCCGTCCGGCGACCAGCGCGGCGAGGTGTCGCGGCCCTCCCCCTGAGTGAGTGGCCGGGCCGCCCCCCCGTCCGAGAGGTGGAGGTGCGAGCGGTAACGGGGCCGGGGGAAGTCCGGGTCGGGCTTCTGCGGGTCCTCCTCCGCTACCCGGGACAGGACGAAGACCGCACGCTTGCCGTCCGGGCTCACCTGCGGGTCGGAGGGAAAGGCGAGGGCGAGCAGGCTCTCCGGGCCGGGCTGGGCCGAGCTGGGCTGGGACATACCGCAGTCAAGCATACGGCTCCTTCCCGTACAGCCCGATTTGCGCCCCTCATGAGCCTTCGCTCAAGGGAAAAGGCACCGGCTCTTGCCCTTTCCAGAGGGAGAAAACCTACGCTGGACGTACCGGAAGCTTTCGGACCCCTTGCCAAAGAGCACGTGCGTGGCGCTCCAACATCCCCACTTCGCCCGGAGGACCTGCATGGATGAACTTCTCTGCACCTGGGTGCCTGGAACCATCGACATCGTTCGGCTGAAAGTCTCGGGCCGCACCATCGAGCTGACGAGCACCCGGCTGGCCCGCATCTTCGGGTCGCGGGCGCTGGACGAGCTGTATCTCAAGGGCCGCACGGTCCTGAAGGCCAACCCGCAACAGGTCGCCCTGCTCGCCTGAGGCGGTTCCTGTCGCCGCCCCGCACCTGACCCGCGGGGCGGCGTTCCGTCACGCCCAGAAACGCCCCGGGGCCGGATAGCATGGCCTCATGCAACCTGACCTTCAGGCCATGCTCGCCGACCTGCGCGCCCTGGTGGAGATCGAGTCGCCCTCGACCGATCCGGTCGCCGTGAGCCGTGTCATGGACGCGGTGGAGGGCCGGGCGAAGGGCCTCGGCGCCGTCACCCACGCGCTCCCGGGCGGCACCCGGCGCTTCGACTTCGGGGTGGACGGCGCGGGGCAGCCCATCCTCGTCCTGACCCATGCCGATACGGTGTGGCCCACTGGCACGCTGGGCACCATGCCCTTCCGGGTGGAGGGGGACCGGGTGTATGGCCCCGGCACCTACGACATGAAGGCGGGCATCGTGGGCCTGCTGCACGCCCTGCGCGCCCTGGGGGGCGAGTGGCCGCGCGGCGGCGTGCAGGTCCTGCTGACCCCCGACGAGGAAGTCGGCAGCCACAGCAGCCGGGAGGCCATCGAGGCCGCCGCCCGGGGCGCCCGCGCCGTGCTCGTCGTCGAGCCACCCGTCGCGGACACGCACGCGCTGAAGGTGGGCCGCAAGGGGACGGGGTATTTCCGGCTCACCTTTCACGGCGTCGCCTCGCACGCGGGCAACAAGCCGGAGGAGGGGGCGAGCGCGATCACCGAGGCGGCCCGCGCGGTGCTGGAGGTGCAGGCCCTCGCCCGGCCGGAAGTCGGCACCACCGTCAGCGTCGGCCTGATCCGGGGCGGCAGCGCGGCGAACGTCATTCCCGCCGAGTGCGTGTTCGATGTGGACGTGCGGGTCTCCACCCTGGCGGAGGCAGACCGCGTTGAGGCCGGGGTCGCCGCCCTGCGGCCCGCCGATCCGCGCGTGCGCCTGGAGGTCACGGGCGGCCTGAACCGTCCGCCCTTCGAGCGCGGCCCGGGGACGGAGGCGCTCTTCAAGCAGGCCCAGGCCATCGCCCGGGACCTCGGCTTCGAGGTGGGGGGTGAGGTCGTGGGGGGCGGCAGCGACGGCAACTTCACGGCACCGCTCGCCCCCACCCTCGATGGATTGGGCGCGCCCGGCGACGGGGCGCACGCCGCGCACGAACACGTCCGTCTCGACCGCTGGCCCGACCACGTGCGGCTGCTCACGCGCCTGCTGCGGGAAGTGTAGGCCGCCCTCGTCCATTCTGGGAGACGCCATGTTCAACCTCTTCGGCAGGAAAAAATCGTCCGCCAACCCCTACGTCAAGCAGGACGACCCGCAGACCTTCCGCGTGCGCGTCCGCACCCGACTCCACGGCGAGGTCGTCGAGTTCCGCTTCACCAAGGCCGCCCACATCGGCGCGGACGACGAGGGCGGCTACCTGTTCCGCAAGGCTGTCGTCAGCCCGGCGCACTTTGACCGGGGCGAACTGCTCGTGCGCTTCGACTCACGTTACAACGTGACCGCGACGGAGGGCGAGGGCGTGGAGTTTATTCCAGTCCGCGAGTGGGAGGATTGAAGAGTTACTGTTGAGCTTTCGGTTGTTTGAATTGCTCCGATTGATCCATTTCGTGCTTCTCCTAGCAAAGCTCGGGAGAGGAACAGTAGAACCTGCTACCGTTCAATTTCCACGTCACAAAATGCCTAACGCTTCCTCCATATGGACTTACGGTGGAATGAAGGTGGCCTGATTTCACCTCATCGTGGGACCTGCCAAGCTACGGGCGTTCATTGCTCGCCCCGGAGGTTTCACCATGAATAAACGTCTTGCCGTTTCCGCGCTGACCCTCTCGTTTGCCCTCTCGACGGCCTTTGCCGGGGGTTCGGCCCAGGCCCCCCTCGGTCCCGTCACCACCGCCCAGGTGTCCAACGACTCGGACGTGCTCGCCATGGAAGTCATGTCCATGAGCAACCTCACCGAGATCACGACCTCGCAGCTCGCGCTGCAAAAGAGCAGCAACCCGGCGATCCGGGCCTTCGCCCAGCAGATGATTACCGAGCACACCAAGGCGCAGGCCGAGCTGAGTAGCCTCGCCGCCCAGAAGGGCATCCGCATCACCGACAAGCCGGGCGCCGACCAGCGCCTGCTCTACAACCGGCTGACCACGCTCTCGGGGGCCGCCTTCGACGCCGCCTACAAGAACGTGCAGGTCAACGGCCACGCGATGACCCTCGCGCTGATCCAGACCTACCGCTCCGTTGGCAATGACCCGCAGGGCCTCGCCCTCGCTGCCAAGATGCAGCCCGTCGTGGCCCGCCACCTCGAAGAGGCCAAGGCGCTGCCGGGGGGCTGAGGCGCGTAAGCGAGGAGCCTGGGCGCGTCCCGGGCTCTTTTTGTTTTGGAACTCGGCTGAGAGCGGCTGTGTTTTCCTCTCTCCCCTTAAAGGAGACTCGCAGGGCTGCTTGCAGCGGGCTGGGGAGAGGGGGCGTGTGACCCGCCTGAGCGTCTGCAAGAGGGCCTGCCTGGTCTACTGGCCGCGCTGGGGGTCGTGCCCGTTCACCCCCACCCGGCCTCCCCCCTCAAGGGGGAGGGGCTTTAAAAACTGTGTGGCGCACAATCTCCAGCGACAAGGCCTACCCCCCGACCTCGTAGAACGTCTCCTCCGTGATGCGCTCGGGGAACTTGCGGATGAAGTCCACCGTGCTCAGCGCCTGGGTGCGGTGGCAGGCGATGGCCTGGAGCTTGCGGCGGATGTGGCGGGTCACGTCGCGGCGCCGGTTGGGTAGAATCCAGGCGGAGCGCAGGTCCTCGCGCTCGGGGGGCGTGGCGCTGGCGTAGTACCACAGGCGGGGCCGCTCTTCCGCTGGCAGGGTGTCCCACGCGGCCTTGACCGCGCGGTGGGTGGTCACGTGGTCGGGGTGGCCGTTGCTGCCGTTGGGGGGGAAGGTCAGCACGACCTCCGGGCGGTGCCGGGCCATCGCCTCCCGCGCCACCTCGACGAGCGGCTCAAGCGGCTGGTCTTTGAGGTACTTGTCGGGGAAGGTGTGCTGCTCGTGGACCGTCAGCCCGATCACGTCCAGGCAGGCTTTCAACTCGGCCTGGCGCATCCGGGCGAGTTCCTCGGGGCCCTCGGCCAGTCCCAGGGTGCGCCCCGCCTCGCCGCGGGTGAGGGTGACGAGGCCGCAGCGGTGCCCCTCCTCCAGCAGGTCCATCAGGGTGCCTGACGCCCCGTACACCTCGTCGTCGGGGTGGGGCACGATGAGCAGGAGTTTCAGGCGGTCGGTCATGCGGCCCAGAATAGGGCGGGTAGGCGCTGTGGCCGATGTGCGTTCCCAACGGCCCGGTACAGGATGGTCCCGTGAACGATGCCCCCTTTCTCCTGCGCGCGCCCCGCAAGCCGGACGACTACCCGGACGTGGCGGCGGTGCTGACGGCCTCCGACCCCGAATGGCCCGTAACGCCCGAGCTGCTGCGTGTCTGGGACGAGGCGCACGACCCTGACCTCTTCCGCACCGAGGTCGTCGCCGAGCAGGATGGCCGCGTGGTGGGCGTGGGCCGGATCGGGCACGACGACTTCGCCTTCGAGGAGTGGCGCTACTGGGGCAGCCTGAGTGTGGACCCGGAGGCGCGGGGGCGGGGCATCGGCGGGGCGCTGTACGAGGAACTGCTCTCGCGGGTGCGAGCGCGTGGGGCGCGGGAGGTCCGCACCATGCTCACCGACGGGCCGCACCACGCCCCGGGCCGCGCCTTTCTGGAGCGCCGGGGGTTCCGCGTCGCCTGGGAGCGGTACGAGTCGCGGCTGGACACGGGCGCGGCGGACCTGGGCCGGTTCGGGGAGCTGCTGGCGAGCGTCGCGGCGCAGGGCGTCGAGCTGCACAGCATCGCTGACCTCACCGCCGACCCCCAGCGTGACCGGCGGCTGTGGGAACTCGACTGGCTCCTCTTCCAGGACGTGCCGATGGGAAACACGCTCACCAAGCGGCCCTTTGAGGCGTGGGTGAAACAGGAACTGGAGGACCCCACCTTCGCGCCGGAACTGTCCTTCGTGGCCGTCCGGCCTGAACTGGACGACCCCCTCACCGGCCCCTACGTCGGCTACACGACGTTGATGCGGAACCCGGCGGGCTTCCACGTGATCGGCATGACGGGCGTGCGGCGCGAGGACCGGGGCCGGGGCGTCGCCAGGGCGCTCAAGGTGGCAGCGATGCGGGCCTTGAGGGAGGCGGGCGGCGGTGAAATCCGCACCCTGAACGACCCGCCCAACAAGGCGATGCTCGGCATGAACGAGGCGCTGGGCTTCGTGCGCGGCCCCACCCACCTGCGCTACGAGCTGCGGCTGGGGGAGGAGGCATGAATATCCGCGAGACGACCGACGCCGACCTGCCCGTGCTGGCCGGGATCATGAACGCGGTCAACCCCCGGCATCCCGTGACCGCCGAGCTGCTGGGGCACGAGTTGCGAAGCCTGCGCGAACACCCGCTGAACCCCTACGTGGGGGTCTGGCTCGCCGAGGAGGGCGGGCGGGCGGTGGGCACGGGCTTCCTCATGCAGCCCCCCGGCATGTTCCACCCTGGCCGCTACTGGGCCGAGGTGATGGTGCTGCCGGAGGCGACGGGCCGGGGGGTGGGCCGCGCCCTCGCGGACATACTGGAGAATTGTTTGGCGGGGCGGGGCGCGAGGGAGGTGCAGGCGGGCGCCTACGAGGACGAGCCGCGCGGCCTCGCGTTCCTGACCCGGCGCGGTTTTACCGAGACGATGCGCTATTTCGACAATGTGCTTGACCTGACGGCCTTCGACCCGGCGGCCTGGGTGCAGGAGGCGCGGTTGCCGGAGGGCCTGCGCGCGGTCAGCCTCGCGGGGCTGATCGCCGAACAGGGGGAGGATGCCGCCTGGCGGGCCTACCACTCGGCCTTTGCAGAGGCGCGCGAGGACGTGCCGCGCACAGGTGCGGCGACGCCTCTTTCCTTCGAAACCTTCCGGGAGCGGGGGGCGGGACCCACCTTCCTGCCGTGGGGCGTGCTGCTCGCCGTGACCGACGCGGGTGAGGTCGTCGCCCTCTCTGAAATGTACGCCGACCCCACCGACGCCACTCGCATCAACACCGGCCTGACCGGCACCCGCCGGGCGTGGCGACGCCAAGGGCTGGGCCTCGCGCTCAAGCTCGCCGCCCTGGGCCAGGCCCGGGAGCGCGGAATTCGGACCGTCTGGACGAACAACGCGACCACGAACCTCCCCATGCTCGCGCTGAACGAGCGGCTGGGCTTTCGCCCCCGGCCCGCCTTCATCGAGATGCGGCGCGGGAGTGTGGAGGGAGTATGACGCTCACGATTCGGCCCATCCGCGATCCCGAGTGGGAGGCCGCCGCCCGGCTGTGGACCCTCGCCGTGCCGCACGACCCCTTCAGCGCGGGGGACTTTTGCAAACGTGCCGCCGAGCAGGAGGGGTGGGGCTACACGGCCTTCACCCTCGCGGCGCTGGAGGGGGAGGAGGTCGTGGGCCTCGCCTCGGTGTACCAGAACCCCGGCATGTACCACCCGCACCGCTTCGTGCTGGAACTCGCCGTTCACCCGGGGCGGCAGGGGAGGGGAGTGGGCGGAGTGCTGTGGGAGGCGACGCGGGCGGAACTCGTCCGGCACGGGGCGCAGGCCGTCCGCACGAGCGCCCGGGAGGATCACCCCCTCGCCCCCGGCTTCCTCGCCCGGCGCGGGTTTGTGGCGGGGAATCGGTATTTCACGAGTGCCCTCGACCTCTCCACCTTCGACGACGGGACTTACCGGGTTCTGGAAGAGCGGCTGGCCCGGCAGGGCGTGCGCGTCCGCAGCCTGCGCGAGTTGCGGGAGGCCGGAGAGCCCGACCTCCCCGCCCGTCTCCATGCCCTGATGAGCGACGTGCGCCGGGACGTGCCCCGCTCCGAGCCCGCCACGCCGCTGAGCCGTGAGGTGTTCGAGGAAGCGGTTCTCGGCGACCCCGGCCTGCTCCCGGAGGCCTACCTGATCGCCGAGGACGCGGGCGGCGCGTGGGTCGGCCAGACCACCCTCTTCCGCACCGAGGCGAGCCCCGACCTGCTCACCGGCCTGACGGGCGTGACGCGGGAGGCGCGCGGGCAGGGGGTCGCCACGCTGCTCAAAGTCCACGCCCTGCGCGTGGCCCGAACCCTCGGCGTCCCCGCCGTCCGCACCGACAACGCGAGCGACAATGCGCCCATGCTCGCCATCAATGACCGCCTGGGCTTCGTGCGGGACCCGGCGAGCGTGAGCTACCGGCTGGAGTTCTGAAGTTCCGGGGCGATACTCGGGGCGTGATCTCTCTCCCCCTCCCTTCCGGCCCATGCTGCTGAGCCTCGACTGGGACGCCTTCAGCGGCACGCGCGAACTCGTGTTCGACGCGCCGATCTGGGGCACCCGCGACCGCGAGCCCGACCGGCTGGAGGCGTGGCGGGAACGGGCGCGTAAACGTGACCCGGGGGCGCCCGGCTGGACGGCCCTGGACGCTGACTTCCCCCTCTACCCCGGCTGGGAAGGGCTGGAACGCTACGCCGGGATTCCGGCCACCGTGACCCTCACCCACGCGGACGCCTGGACCTGGCTCGAAGCCTTTCCGGGTCAGGACGTGCTCAACGTGGACAGCCACTACGACCTCGCCAGCCTCAGCGGGGACGCGGGGAGGGTCAGGCCCGGGAACTGGGCGGGGCTGGGGCTGCGGGCGGGGCTCATCCGGCGCTACACGTGTCTTTATCCCGACTGGCACGCGGGGTTGCCCGTGGCGGAGGGGTTTGACCTGGCGCGAACCTGGGATGAGGTCGCGTCCCTGTTGCCCCCCGAGGTGCTGGAACGGGTGACCCTCCGGCGTATGGACGACCCCGGCGCGGGCCTCCCCGACCCGGCCCGGGTCACCGCCGTCCTGCTCGTGCAGTCGCCCGCGTGGACGAGTCCGGCGCACGATCCCGTCTTTTTCGGGCTGGCCCGTACCCTGCGCGCCGTGCCCCTCACCCCGCCGCTTTCCCGCTCAGGATCGGCCTGACCCCATTTCCCCGTCCACTGGACCTGCTACCCTCGGCGCTGGCCCGTGACCTGTCCTGTCGCTGCGGCCGGAGGACGCCATGACCATTCCTGTTGCTGGCCGTATGCCCCTGCTCCTGATTGCGCTTTACGCGGGCAGCATCCTGCTCGCCAACCTGACGCTCAACCAGTTCATTCAGCTTCCCGTGTTCGGGCTGCTGAGCGTGGGCACGATCTTCTTCGCGGCGGTCTTTACCCTGCGCGACCGCATCCACCGGGCGGGCGGGCTCAAGGCCGTCTATATCGCCATCGCCACCGCCCTCATCGTCAACACGCTGGCCGCGCTGCTCGTGGGCACGCCGTGGCGCTTCATCGGCGCGTCGTTCCTGGCGATCCTGGTGGGCGAGCTGGCCGATACCGCCGTCTACCAGCGCCTGATCGAGAAGAGCTGGTGGACCCGCGTGCTGACGAGCAACGCCGTGAGCGTGCCGCTCGACTCGGTCCTGTTCACGCTGCTGGCCTTTTACGGCTCCATGAGCGGGCGCGACATCGCGCAGATCATCTTCGCGGACATCCTCGCCAAGTACACCATCGCCGCCCTGTTCGCCTTCCGGGTGCGCCACGCCGCGCGGGCTGCCGCCTCGTGAGTGACGCCGCCCCGCTGCTGAAGACGATTGCCAACGCGAGGCCGGGCCTGCCCACGGTCGTCGAGCACATCCTGCACCTGCCCGAGCTGTGCCCTGCCAGCCATAACCCGGTGCCCGGCAGCACCCTGACGCTGAGGTATGCGGCGGGCGAGCGGCTGCTGGAACTCTTCAGCCTGGACACCTACATCGACGCCTTTGTCGCGCACCCCGTCGTGCGGGATATGGAGCTGTTCGTGCAGACGGTCGCCCAGGACGCCGCGAACGCCGCCGGAGTCGAGGTGACCGCCACCGCCGACGTTCGCCTGCACCGGGTGCGGCAGGGACAGCGCGTGACGGTCGTGGCGGCGCCCGAGTTGCCGTGAGGGGCGGTCCGGTCGAGTACGCTGGTGCATGGCGGACTCTTTCCTGAACCGTGTGGTGAAGTGGGTGGAGAAGAGGCGGGGCGCGGCCCCATCACCCCGCCGCCCGAACGACGAGGACGACGGCGTGGGCGTTCCGGTGCCCACCGGGCCGCGTCCACGGCGGGGTGGGGCGAAGGCCAGGCCGCCGCAGGAGCCGGTCCAGAAATGAGGAGAGCGGGGCAGCCTTCAAGGTGTGGCTGCCCCGCCCTCTTGCCCTGTCAAAGCCCGAGCATCCCCCAGTAGGCCGCCACCAGGCCCCCGCCCCAGATCAGCGCGACGACCGCGCCCAGGGCGAGGTACGGGCCGAACTTCACCCGGTTCTCGCTCCTCAGGGCGAGTTGCACCAGGCCCAGCACCGCGCCGGCCACCACCGCCACGACGAGCGCGACGAGCAGCCGCTCCCACCCCAGGAACACGCCGATCACGGCGGCCAGTTTCACGTCCCCGAAGCCCATCGCCGAGGGGTCGAAGGGGGCGTCCGCTTCCGACTCCGGCTCGCGGCGCAGCCACCAGTACACGCCCGCCACGAGGGCCGCGGCGCCCGCGGCGGCCAGGGCGCCCTGCACCATCAGGATCAGGCCGGGACCGAAGCCCGTGCCCCCCAGCGCCACGCTGACGAGAAAGCCGCCTAGGGTGACGAGCTCGGGAATGCGGACCACCCGCCGAGAGGCGAGGTTCAGGGCCGCCGAGGCGAGCGCCGCCGCCAGCCCCCACCATGGCCCCAGCCAGGCGCCCGCGAGCAGGGCCAGGGCAATCTGCTGGTAGCCGGTGGGCTGCTCGGGGTACTGGCGCTCCCGGAAGCGCCGCAACACCCACGACCCGATCAGGTCGATGGTCACGAGCAGGCCCGCCCCCAGCAGCGCCCCCTGCACGGCGCCCGCGAGGGTGGGCAGGCCGCCCGCCTCCGCCGCCCCCGAGCGGGTGTTGAGCCACGCGAGCGCGAGGCCCAGCGCCACGCCGGGCAGCGTCAACTCGTCGGGGATGGTGTACGTGTCGAGGTCGATGGCGCTCGCCACGAGGAGCAGTGTGAACAGCAGCATCAGCCCCAGGGTGCCCGCCCCGAAGGTCGTGAGGGGAAACAGCGCCGCGATGGCTGCGTAGCCCGCGCCCGTCAGCAGCTCGACCACCGGATACCGCGCCTTGATGGGCGCCCGGCAGTAGCGGCACCGCCCCCCCAGCCCCAACCACGAGACGACGGGCACGAGGTCCAGGGGAGAAAGGCGGTGGTCGCACTTCGGGCAGTGGCTGGGCGGGAAGGCGACGCTCTCCCCGCGCGGCAGACGCCAGATCAGCACGTTCGAGAACGACCCGACCAGCAGGCCGAACACGCCAGCGAACACCACGAGAAGAACGTCAGGGCTCACGGGCAGAGTCTAGGGTGCCTGACCTGACAGGGACCTCGCAAACTCCCCGGGGGGCAGGGGCGGCCCGTCGTCCTCGGGAGAGCCGTGCCGGTCCTGGCCGGGCGTGTTCTCTTAGGGCGAAGGGAGATCGCCCTGGGGATTCCCCAGATCGACCAGGCATACTTCGGCGTAGCCCGCCGTGGGTTTGCGGCCGTCGATGGCGATGGAGGCCTCCAGGGGCGTCCGCCCGACCGAGGCCAGGCTGTAGAAGTCGTTGCGGCTGCCCCGGAAGTAGTCGGCCGACACGCGCCAGTTCTCCCAGCGCATGGGCGAGCCGTCCGTGTACTTCCCCCGCACCTCCAGGTAGTTGGTGGTCTCGTTCGTGTGGATGTGGACCAGTTTTCTGGCGTCCGTCTGGGGAAGCGTGCCGAAGCTGATCTTCTCCTGCCCGGCGGGAAAGTCTACCCGCGCGAGCCGCGTCCTGTCGGTGCAGGAGAGCAGCGCCGCCGTGGCCTGGTTGTAATCGAAGGCGTTGTTGGAGAGCCAGCCCATAAAGGGGACGACGATGAATTTGGGCAGTTTTTCCCTCACCCCGGGATCGGCCAGGTAGCCGTAGAGGGACAGCAAGGGCCCGGCCCCCGCCGAGGAGTAGTTGACCGTGTTCAGCCCGGTTTTGTATTCCAGCAAGGGACCGAAGTTGCTGTCGGGGAACCCCTGGCCGAAGCTGTCCCCGAAGATGCCGACGACGGCATCCTCATCGCCCAGCAGGGACTCGTCCTCCTGCTCGTAGCGGGCCTGGTAGCTCGTCATCTTGGGCAGCTTCTGCCCGCAGACACTCTCGAAACGGTTGCCGTAGGAGCCGGTAAAGGAGCTGCCCCCCGTAAAGGTGAGTGTTCCCTTCTTGGTGGGCAGCGTCCACTGCCGGGCCTTGATGATCCCGGCTATCAGCTCCGCCGTCTCCTCGGCCGCCTTCTCCGCGCCCGAGGTGGTCCAGTGGTGGTCGCGCGGGTAGAAGAAATCCTCGCCGCGGGCGCCGGGCTTGAATGCCAGGATGTCGGGCAGCAGGTCGACGACGTGGGCGCCCGTTCCCCGGGCGGACGCGATCATCTGTTCCCAGCTCTGCACGAACTTCTGGCTGGAGAAGTCGAGCCGCGGGTAAGCGGTCAGGTCCAGGCCCCCCGCGTACTTGATGGCCCGGGAGGGGACGGGGACGAGGATGAGTTCAGAACCCCGTGCCCGGAAAGCGTTGACGAGGAGGGTGAGCTGGCCCGCGCCCTTGAACTCATAGGTGTCCTGAAACTCGGGGCTCTCGAAGATAAAGCCATTCTTGCCGAACAGCTCGAAACTCCCCTTGCCGTCGTAGTCGCTGGACTTGGCGCAGCCCTGAAGGGGAGGGGTCTCGCTGGCCCGGGCGGGCATCTCCTGGGCGGCGCCGAGCCCGGCGAGCAGCAGGCCGGAAGACAGAAGGAATCCTGGAATAGTCATGTTGCTCCTTGGGCGGGGGGTGTGCCGGGAGTCTCCCGGGCGTGTGGGGCGGCTCCGGCACTGTCCAGCTCCGGGTAGTTGACCCTCAGGTACCGTTCGGGAATCTCCCAGATGACGACCCGGGGGGGCGTGGAGGTGCGTTCCGGGCTCCGCAGGTAGTCGCGCATGGGCAGGAAAGGCCCGCGCCCCTGATCGGCGACGTTGAGGACCTCGGTGCCCAGCGCCTGCTGGAGCTGCCCGGCGAAGTCCCAGACATTGGCCGAACTCGGCGCGCTGTAGCTTGTCCCCACCAGCGTGACGGCGATGCCCTCGTCGCCCAGTAGGCCGCCGCCGCCGTCCAGCCGCTCGGTCGACCGTGCCCGGACCCAGTCGGAGGTGGACGGCGCCCGCTCGACACCCGGCAGGTAGCGCAGCAGGTCCCCCGGGTAGAGTGCCGGGGCCGCCCGCGCCCCCCTGAATTCCCCCGCGGGCAACTCCAGCCCAAGTGAGCGCACCCGCGAGGCGACCGTCCGGGCCGCCACGCCCGCCCCATCGGGAGTCCAGTGGGTATCCGTGCGGAAGAACAGGTTGGGACTGCCCCCCGCCGCCGCCCGCCGCAGCGCCGCGTAGAGGTCGGGGGCGACGATTCCCTCGGCCTCCAGCCCCCGCCGGAAGGTCTCGTACTCCGGGGTCTTGCTCGCCGGGACGCGGGCGCCCCCCAGGTGCGACGAATACAGCCGGGCCTTGGCCGGAATCAGCGCTACCACGAGCCGCGCGCCGTCCCGCGCCAACTCGCGCCGCACCTGATCCACGTACCTCAGCTTGTCCCGCACCTCGCGGGCGTCGGTCGGTGCGGTCTCGAATTCCTCACTCGTGTACAGCCAGCCGTCCCGGCCCACCACGGCCCCCGGCTGGGCCTCCCCGAAGAGGCGGTATCCCACGCCGCCCCACAGGTCCAGGGCGGGGCGGCGCCAGGGGACACCGGCGTCCAGGCCCTTCTCGTAGGCGGCGGTCCACTCGCCGGCCCTGACGTTCTGGTCCCGGGGCAGGGTGCGCGCCCCCGGCGAGGTCAGGGCCAGCAGGGCGCCCGCCCCCAGCACGGCCAGGAGGAACAGGCCGGGGAGCCAGTGGAGCACCGCGGGAACGGCGTGTCTCTGACCGTCGTTTTTGACGTGATCCCGCGCGAATTCGGTCACGAGCCGACCTCAGAACTGGAAGTAGAGAAAGGGCGTGTAGGACTGGGCGCTGAGCTTGAGGATCGCCAGCACGAAGAGGGGCAGCAGGGCGGTGGTGGCCGCCACCGCGAGACGGGGGCGCAGCAGGCGGCTGCCCACATCGCCCACCCGCTCACCCCAGACCGGGGCCACGTAGACCAGCACGGCGGCGACGAGCATCGTGACGAGTTCGCTGGGCCGCACCTGCCAGGCCAGCGTGTCGGAGAGCCCCGCGCCGTTGAGCCCCACCATTCCCCGGTACATCCCGAAGGCGTCCGCCACGTTGTCCGCCCGGAACATCACCCATCCCAGGATCACCAGGAGCATCGTCCCGGGAATGGTGAGCCACGCGGGGGAGGGCCGCCAGAGCCCCGCCTCCTTCATCCGGCGCTCGGTGGCGAGCAGGCCGCCGTGCCACATGCCCCACAGCAGGAAGGTCCAGTTGGCCCCGTGCCACAGCCCCCCCAGCACCATCGTCAGGAAGAGGTTGAGGTAGGTCCGCGCCCGTCCCTTGCGGTTGCCGCCCAGGCCGATGTACAGGTACTCGCGCAGCCAGGAACTCAGGCTCATGTGCCAGCGCCGCCAGAACTCGGTGATCGAGCGCGAGATGTAGGGGTGGTTGAAGTTCTCGGGGAACTTGAAGCCCATCATGGCCGCCAAGCCAATTGCCATGTCCGAGTACCCGCTGAAGTCGAAGTAGAGCTGGAGGGTGTAGGCGAGAGCGCCCAGCCAACTGTCGGCCAGCGTGGGGTTGGGCTGGTTGAAGGCGGCGGTGACGAGCGGGGCGATGGAGTCGGCGATCAGGACCTTCTTGGCAAAGCCGGTCATGAAGCGGGTGGCCCCGTAGCTGAACCCCTCCAGGGTGTGGGTGCGGTGCCGGAACTGGTCGGCGAGCAGGTTGTACTTCAGCACCGGCCCGGCGATCAGGTGCGGGAACAGGGCTATAAAGGCGGCGAAGTCCAGCAGGTTGTGAGTGGGCGGTTCCTCCCGGCGGTACACGTCCACCAGGTAGCTGATGGCGTGGAAGATGAAGAACGACAAGCCGATGGGGAGCAGGATGGGCGCCCAGGCGAAGGGGGCGAAACCCAGGCTGGTCACCACCGCATTGAAGCTCTCGACGCCGAAGTTCGCGTACTTGAAGTACCCGAGCGCCCCCAGGTTCAATGCGACCGCGACGGCCAGAATCTGGAAGCGCCGCCTTCCCTCGGCCCGCCCCAGGGCGAGCGCGAAGACGTACGCGGCCAGGGTCACGCCGACCAGCAGCCACAGGAAGTCCAGCCGCCACCACCCGTACAGGGCGTAGCTGCCCACCAGAATCCACCCCGAGCGCCAGCGGAAGGGCAGCAGGTAATACACCACCAGGAAGGCGGGCAGGAACAGAAAGAGAAAGACGTTGCTGCTGAAAACCACGTCTGCCCCCTAGCGGGTGGTCGTGCTCGCCGTCAGGGTGGTTCCCCCGTCTGTCACCACGATGGCGTACGCCTTGCCGCGCTCCAGCCGGACCGCCTTCATCACGTTCAGGCTCCTGGGCCCGGCGAAGGTCGCCAGGTCCACGGTGATGCCGTTCACGGCCCGGTTGCCGCTCTCGCCCGGCTTCACGCCCTGAATCACGGTGGTCTTGCCATCCGCCGTTTTCAGGTCCACGCTGGGAAGGCTGCTGAGGTTGTATACCACCAGCAGGGCCTTGGCGCGGTTGTCGGCGGGGGCGTCGGGCAGCAGGCTCAGCTTGCCGCCGTGCAGGACCACCGTGTAGAACTTGCCCGCCTCGACCCTGAACTTCTGGCTGGCGGCACCGGCCCGGACGCTCACGTCGCCCTGGGGAATCACCACATAGGTGCTGACCGCCCCCTTGTCCGCCACCACGCTGCGGGTCCCGAGCGTGGCCGCCGGAGCACCCGCGACACGCACGAAGGCACTGTTGCTGGGGGGTGCCGGGTCGTACAGCCCCTCCTGTTGTGCGGCAGACGTGGAGAGCGTCGCCATGACGAGCATGGCCGCGAGAGGCTGTCTGGGCATGGGCTCAGGGTAGGTATCCGGCGCTACCAAAACGTAAAAGGGAGGCCCGGATGACCTCCCCTTTCAGACCTTGATTCGCCTAATGGCGCCCGAAATGCCCGAGCTGCGGCACATTCGGCCGCCATTCGGGCCGCGCCACGACCTCCCCATACAGGTCGTACTCGTCACTGTCCTCGATGCGGGCCTGCACGATGTCGCCGATTTTGACCTGTCCGGCGAAGTCACCCGCGTACAGGTACACCTGCCCGTCAATGCCCGGCGCGTCGCCCTTGGTGCGTCCGATGAGCCGCGTCCCCGGCTCGTCCCCCTCGTCGTCGTTGAACTCGTCGATGATCACGTCCATCACGCGACCCACCTTCTCGGCGAGCTTCTCGGTGCTGATGCGCTGGGCGACCTCCATGAAGCGGGCCAGCCGCTCCTGCTTGACCTCCTCGGGCACGGGGTTCGGCAGCGCGTTCGCGTCCGCCTCCTCCACGTCCGAGTAGGGGAAGGCGCCCACCCGGTCGAGCCGCGCCTCCTCCAGGAAGTCGAGGAGCATCTGGAAGTCCTCCTCCGTCTCGCCGGGGAAGCCCACGATGAAGGTCGAGCGGATGACCAGCTCCGGGCAGATGTCGCGCCAGCGGCGGATGGTGTCGAGCTGCCTGCCCCCGCCGGGCCGCCGCATCAGCTTCAGGATTCTGGGCGAGGCGTGCTGGAGGGGCACGTCGAGGTAGGGGAGAATCCTGCCCTGCGCCATCAGCTCCACGATCCTCTCCACGTGCGGGTACGGGTAGACGTAGTGCATCCGCACCCAGGCGCCCATCTCGCCCAGCTTCTCGGCGAGGTCGGTGAGGTGCGCGCGGACCTGCCCGCCCTGGAACTCGCTCTCGCGGTAACGCACGTCCACCCCGTAGGCCGAGGTGTCCTGCGAGATGATCATGATCTCCTTCGTGCCGCCCGCGATCAGGCGGTAGGCCTCGTACAGCACGGAGCCCGCGTCCCGGCTGACCTGCCGCCCACGCAGCTTGGGGATGATGCAGAAGGCGCAGGTGTGGTTGCACCCTTCCGCGATCTTCACGTAGGCGTAGTGCCGGGGCGTGAGCTTGACGGAGGGGGCCAGCAGGTCGTCCAGGCTCCCCGAGCGCATCCCCGGGGCGGCAACCGGAAGAAGGCCCGTGAACGTGTCCGTCCGGGTGGGCAGCAACTCGCGCACGTGCCCCATCACGTCGTCCACCGCCTCCGACCCCGTGATCGCCGCGACCTTGGGGTGCCGCTCCAGAATCTTCTCGGGGCGCTCGCCCAGGCAGCCCGTCACGATGACTTTGCCGGTCGCGTCCAGCGCCTCGCCGATGGCGCTGAGGCTTTCCTCCACGGCGGGCGTGATGAAGCCGCAGGTGTTCACGATCACGGCCTGCGCGTCCTCGTAGCTGGGGGCGACCTCGTAGCCCTCGGCGCGGAGTTGGGTCAGGATGCGTTCGCTGTCCACCAGGGCTTTCGGGCAACCCAGGCTGATGAATCCGACTTTGGGAGCTGCCACGGTGGGCAGCGGTTCGTTCACACTCGTCATCTGTATTCCTCCACGCGGGCGCACCGCCGCGTGGGAACACGCCGGGTGCGAGACTCGACCGAGCAGTGTACAGGGTGGGGGCGGGTGGAGGTTAGGATAGGCGTCACATCGCGCCGGACTGATCCCAAGGATTGAACACCCGTACGCCGAAGCCCTGAAAGTCGCCCACGTTCCGCGTAACCAGAGTGAGATCGTGGTGCAGGGCGGTGGCGGCAAGCAGGGCGTCCATGCAGGGCACCTGACCGGGACGGCGACCCGAGGCGAGGATCATGCGTGCCCAGGTGGTCATCACCCCGTCGTTCGGCACGAGAACGCGGCCCCGGTAGTCGGGCCTCAGTTTGTCATCCAGCCAGCGCCGCAAGCGGGCACGTTTAACGGGGTCGTCCAGCGCCTCCGTGCCCAGTTCCAGTTCGCCGAGGGTGATGCTGCTGAGGTACAGGCGCGAGAGCGGTGTGGCTTGCAGCAGGGCAACAACTCCGGGCGCGGGCTGTGACTTCGTGGCCTGACTGACCACGTTGGTGTCGAGCAGGAAAGAGGCGGCCACGTTCCGGGTCAAAGGTCCACTTCGCGCGCAGTTCCCGGGATTCGCACGGGCTCGAACTCGTCGATGTGCGGTGCCGACTCGAAGGTGGACCAGCCGCTCCGTTCCGCCCCCCCGTCGGGTTGATAACTGGAGGCGTCCAACACGACTACGGCAGGTTGCCCACGCCGAGTGACGAGTTGAGGCTGGCCCCCCTGAGCCCGGCGAACGAGGTTTGAGAACTGGGCTTTAGCGTCTTCGAGCTTCCAAACCTTCGGTTCTGGGGGCATAAGGGCTCCCTTTCTGGTCAGCTAACCAGATTGTAGCAGGGTAAGGCTCATCCGCCCGCCGCCCCCGAGCGCGGTACACTGCTGGGCAGCATGAATGCCAAGGTCATCGTCGTCACATCGGGCAAGGGGGGCGTGGGCAAGACCACGACCACCGCGAACATCGGCGCCGCGCTTGCCAAGCTGGGCGAGAAGGTCGTCGTCATCGACGTGGACGTGGGCCTGAGGAACCTCGACGTGGTGATGGGCTTAGAAAGCCGGGTCGTCTTCGACCTCGTGGACGTGCTGGAGGGCAAGTGCCGCCTCTCCCAGGCCGTGATCCGCGACAAGCGCGTCGAGACCCTGTACCTGCTTCCCGCCTCGCAGACCCGCGACAAGGACGCCCTCGACCCCGAGGTCTTCAGGGACGTGGTGCGCCAACTGCTGGAGGACGAGGGCTTCGACCGGGTGCTGATCGACTCGCCCGCCGGGATCGAGTCGGGCTTCAAGACGGCGGCGGCCCCGGCCCAGGGTGCCCTGGTCGTGGTGAACCCGGAAGTCTCCAGCGTGCGCGACGCCGACCGCATCATCGGGCTGCTCGAAGCCCAGCAGATTCGGGAGATCCGCCTCGTCATCAACCGGCTGCGGCCCAAGATGGTCGCCAGCGGCAACATGCTCTCGGAGGGGGACATCCTCGAAATCCTGGGGGTCAAGCCCATCGGGATCATCCCCGAGGACGACGGCATCCTGGTGAGCACGAACGTGGGCGAGCCCGCCGTGCTGGGCCGGACGAAGGCGGGGCAGGCCTTTATGGACACCGCACGCCGCCTCAAGGGCGAGGACGTGCCGTACCCCAACCTGGAGGAGAACCGCGGTTTCCTCGCGGCGCTGCGGCGCCTGTTCGGGGGGGCCTGACATGTTCTCGTGGCTGAACAAGCGGCGCTCCAAGGAGACGCTCAAGGACCGCCTGGAACTCGTCCTCGCCTACGACCGCGCGCAGATCCCGCCCGGCAAGGTGGACGCGCTGCGAAACGACCTGCTGGAGGTCGTGAGGCGCTACTTCCCGGCGGGCAACAGCAACGTGGAGGTCGAGCAGCGCGGCGACCAGGTCGTGCTGACCGCCTCCATTGCCCTGGACGAGCCGGTCGAGAACACCGGGCGCCGGGAGCGGTAGGCGTTGGGGTGGGGAGGAGGGTCGGGAGGTGTAGGCTTCCCGGCCCTTCCGTTTGCCGCCCCGGTGGGGTTTGATGGGGCAGGTCTCGGCTCTGGCCCCGTGCGGCAGAGCAGGCCCGGAGGTCTGTCATGACGCAAGCTCTTCCTCACGCCCTCGCCGGAAGGGTGGCCGTCGTCGCCGGGGCCACGCGCGGGGCTGGCCGCGGGATCGCCACCGAACTCGGGGCACTCGGCGCCACCGTGGTGTGCACCGGGCGTTCCACCCGCGCGGGCCTGAGCGACCTGGGCCGCGAGCGGGGCCGACCGGAGACCATTGAGGAGACGGCCGACCTCGTGACGGCGGCGGGCGGGCAAGGGGTGCCCGTGCGCTGCGACCACCTGAACGAGGAGGATGTGAAGGCCCTGGCGGAGCGGATGCGGGCGGACTTCGGCGGGCTGGACATTCTCGTCAACGATGTCTGGGGCGGCGAGCGGCACAGCGAGTGGGGGAAGAAGGCGTGGGAACTCGACCTGGGCAAGGCCCGCGCGCTGATCGAGGGCGGGTTGTGGACGCATGTGGTGACAGGGCGGTATCTGCTGCCCCTCCTGCGGCCCGGCGGGCTGATTGTCGAGGTGACGGACGGGGACAGTTGGACGTATCGCGGCAACCTCGCCTACGACCTCGCCAAGACCGGGGTGATGCGGCTGGCGCAGGCCTGGGCGCACGAGCTGGAGGGTGACCCCCGCGGCATCACCAGCGTCTCGGTGACGCCCGGCTACCTCCGCTCCGAGGAGATGCTGGCCTACTTCGGGGTAGGGGAGAGCAACTGGCGGGACGGTACCGCCCGCGACCCCAACTTCGCCGAGTCGGAGACGCCCCGCTTCGTGGGCCGGGGCATCGCCGCCCTCGCCGCCGACCCGGGGAAGCACCGGTTTAACGGCCGTGCCTTCGCCTCCTGGACGCTGATGGACGAGTACGGCTTCAGCGACGTGGACGGGCGCAAACCCCACTGGGGCCATTGGTTCCGGGACGTGATGAAGGGGGAGATGGTCACACCGGATCAAGTCTGACCCTCCCGCGCTGGCCGCTCCGGTAACGTGGCCTATGCACTTCATCGGCATCGACCCCGCCTGGTCCGTCCGCAACCCCACGGGTGGCGCGGTGATCAAGGGGGACGTGAAGGGTGGGCAGCTCCTGGATACGGCCCTCCTCTCAGACGACGCGAGCGTGCTCGCGTACGTGGAGCAGCACGCCGGGGACGGTCCCGCCATCGTCGCCATCGACGCGCCGCTGACCGTCCCGAACACGACCGGGCGCCGCCCCGCCGAGGCGGAGGTCGGGGCCGTGTTCGGGCGCTTTCAGGCGGCGGCCCACCCCACGAACCGGACCCGGCTGGCAGACGCTGCGGGGGTCGTTCGTGGGGAGGCGCTGACCCAGGCGCTTGAAGCCCCGGGCTTTATCCACGACCCGCGCGTTCCCGCCGGGAAGCCCGTCCGCCGCGTGATCGAGGTCTATCCGCACCCGGCGATGGTCGCCCTCTTCGGCCTGACCCGCACCCTGAAATACAAGAACAAGGGGCAGGACCGCGAGATGCTGCTCTCGGCTTGGGCGGCGCTGCACCGTCACCTCGCCGCGTTGGGAGGGGCCGAGCCGTTTCTGACGGGTCTGGAAACTCACCTCGCCGTGGACCCCTTCGCCCTGCGGGGCCGCGCCCTCAAGGACCACGAGGACCGCACCGACGCCGTCGTCTGCGCCTACATCGCCCTGTACGCCCACCGCTGGGGGCTGGAGCGAAACGAGGTGCTGGGCACCCTGGAGGGCGGGTACATCTTCACTCCGACCCTGCCCGAACGCTGGGACATTTCGCGGCTTCGGGAGGTGCCCCGGTGACCCTGCCCCCGGACGCCTTCGAGCCGGATTCCCGCGCCGAGTGGCGGGCCTGGCTGGAGACCCATCACGACACCGGGAAAGGTGTCTGGCTCGTCCTCCGCAAGAAGTCGGCGGGTCCCGTGAACCTCAGCGGGGATGAGGCGGTGGAAGAAGCCCTGTGCTTCGGCTGGATCGACTCCAGGCCGCGGGGGCTCGACGAGGCGCGCTCCATGCTGTACATCGCCCCGCGTAAGCCGGGCAGCGGGTGGAGCGCAGTGAATAAGGCCAGGATCGAGCGAATGCGGGCGGCGGGCCTGATGACGCCAGCCGGGCAGGCGAAGATCGACGCGGCGATGCGGGACGGCTCGTGGAGCCTCCTCGACGGGGTGGACGCGCTGGAAGTCCCGCCCGACCTCGAGGCCGCCCTGACCGCCGAGCCCGGGGCGAAAGCCCACTGGGACGCCTTTCCCCGCAGCGCGAAACGGGGCATCCTGGAGTGGATCGCGCAGGCGAAAACCGCCGCCACCCGCGAAAAACGGGTGCGCGAGACGGCCACCCTCGCCGCGCGGGGGGAGCGGGCGAACCAGTGGCGCCGGGGGGCGGGATGACCGCCGAGGACATCATCCGCCTGCTGGGCCTGGCGCCGCATCCGGAGGGTGGGCACTACGTTCAGATTCACTCCGACGCGCGGGAGGTCGGCGGGCGGCCCGTCTGCACCTCCATCTATTTTCTGCTGCGGGCGGGGGAGGTCTCGCACTGGCACCGGGTGGACGCCACCGAAGTCTGGTGCCACCACGCCGGGGCGGCGGTGCAGTTGGAGGTCTGGGAGGAGGGGGAGCCCCGCCGTCTGCGCCTGGGGCCGGACCTGACGGGCGGCGAGCGGCCCCAGGGCATCGTGCCCGCCGGGGCGTGGCAGAGCGCCCGCTCCCTGGGCGAGTGGAGCCTGGTGGGCTGCGTGGTGGCCCCGGGCTTCCAGTTCAGCGGCTTCGAACTCGCCCCGCCCGGCTGGGCTCCGCCCGTCTGATACAAAGTCCGGTTGAACAGTTCCAAAAACGGTTCAACCCGAGCGAAGCGAGCAGGACCAAAACGGTGCCCGGGACAGGAGTGATCGACGCGGAGCTCTCCCGATTCGATCACGGATGGGACGGAAACCGGATGGCCCGGCCTTCATCCCGCCTGAATCTGACGGCTTGCCCATGCTTTACTGGGTAAAGTACCGGGCATGGAATACCGCAACCTAGGCAGAAGCGGCCTCAAGGTTTCCGAAGTCAGCCTGGGCGGCTGGGTCACCTTCGGGCACAACGTCAACGACCAGCAGATGGTGCGCGACATCGTGGTGAAGGCGTACGAGGAGGGCGTGAACTTCTTCGACCAGGCCGACGTGTACGCCCGGGGCAAGTCCGAGGAGATGATGGGCCAGGTGCTGCGCGAGCTGCCCCGCCACACGCTCGTGATCTCCTCCAAGGTCTACTGGCCGATGAGTGACGACGTGAACGACCGCGGGCTCTCGCGCAAGCACGTGCTGGAGAGCATCGACGGGAGCCTGAAGCGGCTGGGCACCGACTACCTCGACATCTACTTCGCCCACCGCTACGACGAGAACGTGCCCATGGACGAGATCGTGATGGCCTTTGACCAGGTCATCCGCGATGGCAAGGCCATGTACTGGGGCACGAGCATGTGGCCCGCCGCCCGCATCGCCGAAGCGGTGGAGTTCGCCAAGGCCCACGGCCTGCACGCGCCCGTCACCGAACAGCCCGAATACTCCATGCTGCGCCGCGAGCGGGTGGAGAACGAGATCCTGCCCTACACCGAGAAGGCGGGCGTGGGCCTGGTCGTCTGGAGCCCGCTGGCGATGGGCCTGCTCACCGGCAAGTACGACGAGGGCCGCCCGGAGGGCGCCCGGCTCACCGAGAACGAGAACTGGGGGAACAACTTCCTGACCGAGGCGAACATTCAGAAGGTCCGCGACCTGAAGCCCATCGCCGACGAACTCGGCATCACCCGCGCGCAGCTCGCCCTGGCCTGGATTCTGCGCCAGAAGGGCGTCAGCTCGGTGATCACCGGGGCGACGAAGGTGGGCCAGATCGAGGACACCGTGAAGGCGGCGGGCGTGCGGCTGGAGGAGGACGTGCAGCGGCGCATCGAGGAGATTCTGACGCGCTGAGGGTTGGACCTGAACGGGGCGCGGTGGGGGGGCACTCCCTTCACCGCGCCCCGTTCGGACTTTCCCGGAGGCTCAGCCCGGCACCTGGACCGGGGGATAAATGCGGTTGCGCCCGGCCCGCTTGGCGCGGTAGAGGTGGTCGTCGGCCTGCTCGAAGGCGGCGCGCAGGGCCTCCTCGTCGCGGCCCCCGGTCACGGTGTAGCCCGCGCTGACGGTCAGGGCCATGCCGGGGAGCAGGCCCGTCCAGTCGTGGGTCTCGATGCCCTTGCGCAGGGCTTCCACGAGGGGCGGGGCCTCGGCCGGGTCCTTGAGCGGGAGGGCGAGCACGAATTCCTCCCCGCCGTAGCGGGCGAGCAGGCTGCCCGCCGGGCTCAGGGCCCTCAGGCGCGCCGCCACCGCCTGAAGGGCCGCGTCCCCGGTCAGGTGCGAGTGCGAGTCGTTCACGCTCTTGAAGTCGTCGATGTCAAACAGCGCGAGCAGCAGCGGCCCCGGGGTGTCCTCCAGCCCCGCCAGGCCGTCTTGCAGGCCCCGGCGGTTGAGCAGGCCCGTCAGCGGGTCCTGGCGGGCCTGCGCCTCGGCCCGGCGGACGCTGTCCTGCCAGCCGGTGGCCTCGGCGCGGGCCTGCCTCAGCTCGCGGATCAGGTCCTCGTGGCGCTGCTCGATGTGGGCCAGCCGGGCCAGCGCGTGCTGGGCACGTTCCAGCGCGTCGCGGTAGGTCTCCAGCGCCGCCGGGAGGTTTCCCTGCTGCTCGTGCAGCCGGGCGATGGCCTGGAGCACCTCCTGCGTCTCCCGGTGGCGGCTCTGGCCCAGGGCAGAGTCCAGGGCGGCCCGGTAGTGCTCGTGGGCACGGCTCAGCTCGCCCCGCGCCACACTGACCTCGGCCATCGCCAGGTGGGCGTCCAGGTAGGCCTGCTGGCCCAGCCGGGCGTGGTGTTCCAGCGCGGCCTCGGCGTGCCGCTGCGCCCGGTCCAGGTTCCCCTCCAGCAGGGCGAGCCGCGCGGCGTGCGTCTCGGTGAGCAGGGCGATCAGCCCGGCGGGGTGTTCCCGCAGTTCCCCGCGAATGGCTTCGAGGGCGGCGTGGGCGCGGGCGCGCGCCTCGGCCTCGGCCTCGGGGCGGCCCCGCTCGCGGGCCTGGCGGGCCAGGTTCAGGTGGATGTGCGCCCGGTTTTCCAGCAGGTACAGCCGCATGGAGGGCTGCTCGTCCTCGGGCAGGCTGGGAAGCTGCTCCTCCAGCAGGTTGAGCTGGTGCAGGGCCTCCTCGTACTGCCCGGTCACGTTCTCCAGGTACGCGAGGTTCACGTAGGTGTGCGCCACGTCCACCCGGTCGCCCGCCGCCAGCGCCAGGGTCCGCGCGTCCAGCAGGTCGCGCCGCGCGCCCACCGCGTCCCCGGCGGTCAGGCGGGCGAAGGCGCGGCTGTTGCGGACCTGCGACTCCAGGTGACGCAGGCCGTGTTCATGGGCGAGGTCCAGCGCGAGCGCGAGGTGTTCGAAGGCCTGTTCCTGCCGCCCCTGCGCCACCTCGATAAAGGACAGCCCGGCGAGAACCTCCACCGTCATGTCGGGCGCCTCGGCGCTCAGCGCGGCCTCCAGCGCCTCCAGGGCGAGCGGAAAGGCGACCGCCAGCGAGTGGTCGCGGTAGTGCCGCGCCAGGGCGAGGTACGCCCGCGCCGTCTCGGTGCGCGCGGCGGTGAGCGCGCCCACGAGGTGGGGAGGAGCGTCGGAGGGTGGGGACACCGGCTCCGAGCGGCGAACAGCTTTCATGTGAAGCATTCTCACGGAGGTGTTCTTTCCAGACTATCACCCCAGGACCGGGTACTGGGGGGGATAATGCCCCCAAATGGGGCAGGTGGGGGCCGGACGCTGTTCTGTAAGGGACAGAGTGATGAGGGGAAATTGGCCCTCAGGATAAAGGAAAACGGCGGGACGGGTGACTGGGGCCGGCGTGATCCGGGTGGACGCGGGGAGCGCCTGCATCTTTTGCCGCACTCCTGCCTCACGCCGTCCCCCTATGCTGGGGCGCGTGGCGGCCATCGAGACGCGGGAACTGTGCAAGGTGTACCGGGGGCGGGCGGTCGTGGACGGTCTGAGCCTGACGGTGGGGGAGGGCGAGGTCTTCGGCTTCCTGGGACCCAACGGGGCGGGCAAGAGCACCACCGTGAAGATGCTGCTGGGCCTCGTTCACCCCAGCGGCGGCGAACTGCACGTGCTGGGCGGGTCCCCCTCCGACCCGGCGGTGCGCTCGGGACTGGGCTTCCTGCCCGAGCAGTTCCGCTTCCAGACCTGGATGACGGGCGAGGAGTTCCTGCGCTTCCACGGGAGGCTGGCCGGAATGCGGGCGGACGAACTCCGCACCCGCGTCCCCGAGGTGCTGGAGACGGTGGGCCTGGGCGGACGTGGCCGCGAGACGCTGGGCGGGTACTCCAAGGGGATGCTCCAGCGGGCGGGGCTGGCGGGCGCGATCCTGGCCCGGCCCCGGCTGGTCTTTCTCGACGAGCCGACCTCGGCGCTCGACCCCATCGGGCGGGTCGAGGTGCGCGAGATCATCGAGCGGCTGCGGGCCGAGGGGGTGACGGTCTTCCTGAACTCGCACCTGCTCTCGGAGGTCGAGCAGGTGTGCGACCGGGTGGCGTTCGTGAAGGCGGGCCGGGTGCTCAGGCAGGGGACTCTGCGCGAGCTGATGGGCGGGGTGCTGCCGGTGGACCTGCGCCTCGACCGCCTCACGCCCGACCTCCTCGCCGCCCTCGCGCGGCTGGGGGAGGTGCGCCACACCGACACGAACACGCCGGGCCGCGCCACTGTGGAGCTGTGGCTGGAACGCGAGGAGACGCTGCCCGCCCTGGCCGACGCGGTTCACACGCACGGCGCCCGGCTGTACGCCCTGACCCCCCGCCGCCCCGACCTGGAGACGATGTTCCTGGAGCTCATCGAGGACACGCCGGAGGCGGCCCGCTCCCCCCGCGCCCCGGAGGCCACCCGTGCATAACGCCCTCCTCATCGCCGAACTCTCGCTGCGCGAGGCGGTGCGCAAGCGGCTGGTGGTCGTGCTGCTGCTGCTCACCGCCGCCTTCCTGGGCTTTTACCTCTACGGCGTGTTCCGGCTGGAACAGACCCTCGACCAGCGGGCGCTCGACGCAGGACTGGACGGGCGCAGCGTGAACGGGGCGGCCAACATCCCCGTGATGTACACGGCGATCTTCGGGATGTACCTGGTGTACTTCCTGGGGGCACTGATGGCCGTGCTCTCGACCGTGGGGGCGATCAGCGGCGACGTGGAGAGCGGCGTGATGCAGTCGGTGATCGCGCGGCCCATCAGCCGCCCGGCGCTCGTGCTGGGGCGCTGGCTGGGCTTCACCGCCGTGAACGTGGGGTACGTGGCGCTGATCAGCGCGGCCCTGCTGGGCGGCATCCGGCTGATCACCGGCTTCGTGCCGCCCAATCCCCTCCCCGCCGTGGGGCTGGTGCTGCTCGCCATCGCGCTGGTCACCGGCCTGACGGTGCTGGGCAGCACCTTATTCACCACGCTGGCGAACGGCATCGGCGTGTTCGTGCTGTACAGCGTGGGGTTCGCGGGCGGAGTCCTGAACTCCATCGGCACCTTTGCCGACAGCCCCACCCTCACCACCCTGGGACGGCTCGCCAACGTGGTCATGCCGACGAACTCGCTGTGGCTGGGCGCGAGCTATCACCTGCAACCCCAGGTGCTGCGCGAGCTCGGCGAGGTGACCCGCGGGGCCAATCCCTTTTTCGGCAGCGCGCCCATCACGCCCGGCCTGGTGCTCTGGGCCGCCGCCCTGGGCCTGCTCGCGGTGGTCCTGGCGATGTGGCGCTTCAGCCGCCGCGACCTGTAGCCGGGGTCAGCCCGGAAGGGTGACGGCCTGCCAGGTCGCCTCCGCCCGGTCATCGTTGCCCTCGTGCCCCGTCAGGCCGGTGTCGTGGCAGGTAAAGCGCATCAGCCCCAGCTCGCGCCCGCCCACCTGCATGACGTACGAGCCGTGCTCGCGGGGGTGGGCGACCCGGGCCGCCGCCGTGCGGTAGAACACCGTCACCGGGCTGCCCGGCGGCACTCCCGGCAGGTCCGACGAGACCACCCCGCCCTCGAAGACCCGCCCCGGGTCGCCCACCTCGCCGTGCCACGCCCCCCGCACCTCGACCACGGTTTCGCCGCCGTTCGCACGCTTCGTCATGGTCCGCCCATCAGACCAGACGTGAGGTGAGCCGAATGTGCGCTGCCCCAAGCTCAACAGCAACGGAGGCTAGACAGGGCGGGGGTCCCGTCAGCGGCCGGGCCGCTCGTCCCCGCGCCCCGGGTCCGGGACAGGCTCGTGCGGCTCATGGGGGCGGGGCACGGCGTCGGGCACCGTGGGCTCGGTTTCGGGAGCCACCTCGGGGGCCGCCCGGAAGGTCAGCGTCCGCTGGGTGACCGGAAAACCCTCGGCCCCCGGCGGATCAGCCTCGGCTTGCCCGGCCTCCGCGTGGTCGAGTTCGCGCAGCAGCCGCTCGCGGGCGCTGATCTCCTCGTCCACCCGGCGGATGTCGTCCTGAATGCCGGACAGCACCTCGGGGGCCGCCCCCGCGTGGTAGGAGCGGCCCAGCCGGGCATACAGGCTGTCGAGTTCCCGCGTGAGCCCAAAGACTTCCAGGCGCAGCCGCGCCCCCTGCGCGACCTCCTCGCCCCGGCGCTGGACCCGCTCGGCCCCCCGCCGAACACTGTTCAGGATGTTGTCGAGCATGGAACCATTCTCGGGCTCGGATCGGTGGGACGGGTGAGGCCGGGGTCAATGGGGTTGGGCGCCCGGCCAGGACAAGGGGGCGAAAAGGGTCCGGGTATGGAAGAACACCCGGCCACGGCGCCGGGTGCTCGGGAAGCGAAGCTTTAAGGTCTGGGCGGGGCTTAGGCGGGCGTCTCCTCCCGGGGAGAGACGGGGACTTCTGCTGTAGGGAGGGGCGGGCTTCCTCCCGGCAGCAGGTGTGCGAGGGCCAGCGGGATCGCCGCGTCCCAGCCCTGGGGATGGCAGGCGGCGGGGTAGGGGACGGGGGGGCCGTCCTCGCGCGGGAAACCCGCCAGCAGCTCGCTCAGGCGGTAGTCGGAGGCCCAGCGCGCCACGTCAAAGAGGGCCCGGGCGACCTGCCCCGCCCCCTCGTGCAGGCCGTAGCGGGCCATGCCCAGCGCGGCGACCGCCGTGTCGTGCGGCCACACGCTGCCGTTGTGGTACGAGACCGGGTTGTAGCGCGGCTCGTTCACCCCCAGGGTGCGGATGCCCCAGCCGCTCCACAGCTCGTTCCCCAGCGCGGTCGCCGCGACCTGGGGCGCGAACTCGGGCGGGATGATGCCGGTCCACAGCGTGTGGGCCGGGTTGCTCACCAGGACGCGCAGGGGCCGCTTGTCCCCGTTCAGGCCGTGGACGTAGTAGCCGCGCTCGGGCCACCAGAAGGCCCGCTGAAAGGTCTCCCGCAACCTCGTGGCGCGCTCCTCCCACTCGGGGGCACGCCCCGGCTCGCCGAGCTGGCGGTACATCCGCGCGGCGGCGAGGTAGGCCGCGTAGGCGTAGCCCTGCACCTCGATCACGGCGACGTGGCCGCTCACATCCACCCCATCCTCCGTGAAGGTGGAGTCGCCGCTGTCCTTCCACACGGCGTTCGTGATGCCGCCGGGGTCGGGCGTGTACTCGATCAGGCCGTCGCCGTCGGGGTCACCGTCGGTCAGGAGCCAGCCCAGCGCCGCCTCCCAGTGCGGGCGCAACTCGCGGGCCAGGTCCGGGTTCTCGCGGCTGATCTCGCCCACCAGCCACACGAAGAGGGGGGTGGCGTCGGCGGTCGCGTAGTACGGGCGGTGGGGGGTTTGGCCCAGCCGGGTGAGCTCCCCGACCCGCTCCTCGTGCAGGATTTTGCCGGGCTGCTCCAGCGTGACGGGGTCGTACTTCTTGCCCTGGTGCGCGGCGAGGTAGCGGGCGACCGTCACGGCGAGGTCGGGGCGCTGCTCCCGCACCAGCAGGGCGATGATCAGGCTGTCACGCCCGAAGGGGGCCACGAACCACGGCAGGCCCGCCGCCGGGAAGGGGCCGAACTCGGTGTGGAAGCTCAGGCTGCGGAGGTCCTGCACGGCCCGCTCCAGCACCCGCTGGTCGAGGGGGTCCGGCAGCGTGATCCCCGCGTGCAGCCCCGCGTACGCCCGCGCGAGGGCGTCCGGGTCGCCGGGCGTCGGTGCCTCGTCCCCCTGAAGCGGGAAGACGCTGACCTGAATATCGGTGTTCCCCGTGATCTCCCAGGCCAGCGCCGAGCCGTCCCAGGTGGGCGCGGGGCTCGCCCGCACGAGCGTTCGGCAGCGCAGGCCGTCCCGGGCGACGTAGCTGAACTCCACCCCGCCGGGCAGGGCGCGCGTCTCCACCTCGCGCGGGCCGAGGCCGCCGGGCCAGCCCCGCACCTCGAACATGTCGAGGAAGTCGGCGCCCAGCTCCAGGGTCAGGCGGTGGGTGCCGGGCTGATAGAGGGTGACCCGCAGGCGGTCACGCACCTCCGTCCCGGTCACCGTGAGGTCGCGGCTGACCCCCAGGCGCATGGTGTACCCCACGTTGGGGTTGGCGGCCTCCTCGTGCAGCCAGAAGGGCCAGCGCTCGTGCAGGACCAGGTGCTGCGGGGGCTTCCCGTCCACCCGCCAGGCGTAGCGGGAGAGAAAGCGGGTGTCGCGGCGATACAGGCCGCCCTCCTCGCCCACCGCCTGGTAGTGGCGGTTGCCGACGAGGTACAGGTCGTTTTCCTTGAGGACAGTGCGGGTACTCAGCATGGGGGTCTTTCTGGGGTGGGGGAGAGGGGGACGGAAGGAAAGAGCTTATGCGAAGTTGCGGTGAGTCGCAGACGAACCCGAGCGAAGCGAGTGGCAAAGAAGACCGGCTTGCGGCGATGGAAGAACATCCGGTGCTTTCCCGGATGTTCTGGAATCAGAGCAAGCCGGTCTTACCCCTTGACGGCACTGTCGGCCCCGGTGTCCACGAAGTAACGCTGGAAGATCACGAACACGATGATGACGGGGATGGCGCTCAGGATCGCGCCCGCCAGGATCAGGCCGTAGTCGCCCTGCCCGCCGTACAGCTCGCGGAAGTTCGACAGGCCCACCGTCAGGGTGAAGTTGGTGTTGTCGCGCAGGATCACCAGCGGCCAGAAGAAGTCGTTCCACGCCCCCTGGAACTGGGTGATCGCCAGCGCGATCAGGGCCGGTCCCGCCTGCGGCAGCATCACCCGCCAGAAGGTCGTGAAGGGCCCCGCGCCGTCGATGGACGCCGACTCCTCCAGCTCGCGCGGCATCCCCTCGAAGAACTGCTTCATCAGGAACACGCCGCCCGCCGCCACCAGGCCGTTGAACCACAGGCCCCAGATGTTGAGCAGGTTCAGGTCCTTGAGCAGCACGTAGTTGCTGATGAGGTTGACCTGGCTGGGCACCATCTGGGCGAACAGCACGGCGCCGAAAAAGATCAGGTTCTTGCCGGGAAAATCCAGCCGGGCCAGGGCGTACCCCGCGAGCGAGCAGAACACCACGGCGGCCACCACGCGCAGGAAGGCGTACAGGAACGAGTTCAGCACCCAGGTGAAAAAGAGGCTGCGCCCGGTCGCGGGGTTGGTCGTCTCGTTGAAGGCGCGGCGGTAGTTGTTGAAGGTGTAGCCCAGGATGCCCGGCGTGACGTTGCGGTAGGCCAGCGAGCGCCCGAAGTTCTGGCGGTCGGAGGGCGGCAGGGTGCTCGACTCCAGGCTCTGCCCGCGCCGCACGTCGACCTGAAGGGGCGTGCGCTGGAAGATCGGCCCGCGCAGGTAGTAGCGGCCCCCGTTCTCGACGAGTTCGACGGGCTGGTACTGCACCAGGGTGTACTGCACCGCCTGCGCCTCGGGCGTGTCCAGGGTCACCGGCACAACCTGGCCGTTATCGAGCTTGGCGCTCAGCGTGTCGGTCGGGGCGGTGAGCTGCCCGGTCACGACGCGGCCCGTCTGCCGGGTGAGCGCCGGGTAGCGCACGGTGACCCGGTAGGAGCGCACGTCACCCACGCCGCCCGTCGGGGTCAGCGTCACCTGCGCGAAGTCCTTCGCCTGCGCGTAGCGGGCGATGCTCACCAGGCTGACGGGCTGGTACGGGAAGAGGGCTGCCGACGGCGGGTCCTGCGGGGCTCCCTGCGGCGAGCGCACCGACACGTCGAAGGTGACGGTGTGGCCGGGGTACAGCCCCCCGTTCCAGCCGCCGCCGCCCCCTTGCACGCCCAGGTTGTAGGCGCGGCCCAGGTACTGGGGGGTGAGCTGGGGAATCGCCAGCCGGGGCGGGTACTCGTTGGGGTCGTCCTTCATGGAACTGAGCAGGCCCATCAAAAAAGGCCCCAGGAAGAAGAGGCTCATCACGAGCATGAAGGCGTAGAGCCAGCCCGCCCGGGCCCAGCGGCGGCGGGCCAGCCAGCGGTCGTCGGCGCGGACGACCGGGGTTGGCGCGTTGGGGGCCTGCAAGACGGTCATAGGGCCCTCCTGTCTTCGGGTAGTCCCGGGCGCATCAGCGCGCCTCCGAGGGGAAGAAGCGGCGCTGGACAAAGACCATCGCCAGGATGAGGAGCGCCAGGATGATCGCCGCCGCCGCCGCGAGGTTCACCGGCGCGGCCCCGGCCTTGAAGGTGTTGGTGTAGACGTAGAACGCCAGGGTAATCAGGGTGTCTTGCGGCGCCGCCGAGCCGATCACCGCCACCTGGTCGAACATCTGCATGGTGCCGATCAGGCCCACGGTGATGACGTAAAAGGTCACGGGGCGCAGGTTCGGCACCGTGACGTTCATCAGCTTCTGAAAGGGCGTGGCCCCGTCGATGTCGGCGGCCTCGTACAGGGCGCCGGGGATGTTCTGGAGCCCCGCCAGGAAGAACAGCATCAGCGTGGGCACGGTCGTGAAGGTGTTCTGGATGATGACGACGAGGAGGGGGATGCTGAGGATCTGCACCCCGCCCACGGTGATCCACTTGTCCGCGAAGTACTGGTAGTCGAAGGGCGCCACCTCTCGCGGTCCGGTCACCCCGGCCCAGACCAGCCCCGCCGTGACCACGAGGGAGGCCAGGGCGCTCACCGCCGCGAGCGCCGGGTCCGTCCAGCGGGCGGGCAGCCCACTGCGGCGTTCCAGCAGCACCTGGATGACCTGCGCGACCACCAGCCCTATCAGGAAGGTCAGGATCAAGGGCTGGTACGTCTGCCACTGGGTGATCAGGTAGTTGGCGATCCCCCGCCGCTGGAAGAGCCACAGGAAGATCAGGGTGATCACCACGGAACTCGTGATCGAGGGCATGTACCACGCGGAGCGGAAAAAGGCCATCCCGCGCAGCTTGTTGTTCAGCGCGACGGCCATCAGCAGGGCGAAGATGGTCTGGAGGGTGGTGGTGACGACGGCGAAGATCAGGCTGTTCGTCAGCGCCCGCTGGAACGACGGGTCGGCGACCACCTGGGTGTAGGGTTGCACCCCGATCAGTTGCGGGCTGTTGAACAGGTTGAAGTCGGTGAACGAGTAGTAGATCGCCCGCGCGAAGGCGTAGAAGAAAAAGATCGCCGTGGAGATCAGGAACGGCGCGAGGAACAGGTAGGCGGTCGTGGTGGACTGGCCTCTTCGGAACATGGAGCCCTCCCGGTGAAGACGGGGGCCCGGGCCGCACGCCCAGGCCCCCGCAGCGCCCTTAACGGCTCTGGAAGGTGGTCATGTCCGCCTGCGCCTTTTTCAGGGCGTCGGCGGCGCTCTTCTGCCCGCTCAGCACGGCGGCCAGCGCCTCGTTGATGGGCTTGGCCCAGTCGGGCCCCTTGGGCCCGAAGGTAAAGGCGCGCACGTAGCCGTCGTCCGCCCCATCGAAGACCAGCTTGGCGTTCTGAGCGCCGGGGTCTGCCTTCTTGAAGTAGGCGCTGTTCGTCAGCGAGGAGCGGCTGGGGATGGCCAGGCCCTGCTGGAGCACGTACTCCTGCACCTGCGGGCTGGTCAGGATGTTCAGCACCTTGACGGCCGCCGCCCGGTTCTTGGTGCCGGAGTTGATCGCCCAGCCCACCGTGTACAGGAAGTTGCCGCGCTTGCCGGTCTTGTCGTTCTTCGGCAGCAGGGCGGTGCCGTACTTCAGGTTGGGGGCGTTGTCGCGCAGGAAGTTCACGATCCAGCCGCCCTCGATGGCGACCGCGACCTTGCCGCTCTTCAGGCAGTCGCCGTTCCAGCCCGCCGAGAGCTCGCTGGGCTGCACGCCCACCTTGTCCTTCGCCAGCCCGGTGTACCAGTTGAAGGCTTCCGCGAAACGCGGGTCGGCCAGGTTGGTCTTGCCGTTCGCGCCGAACTGCTGCCAGCCGGTGGCGTAGGCAAAGGCCCCGAAGCGGTCGAAGTTGGGCTGGAGGCACGTGCCGTAGTAGTCGTTGCCCAGCTTCTGCTTCAGGGTCCGCAGCTTCGTCGCCAGGCTGGTCCACGTGTCGTTGTTGTTGGGGTACGCCACGCCCGCCTCGTCGAAGAGGTCCTTGTTGTACACCAGGGTCAGCGTGTTGAAGTCCTTGGCGATGGCGTAGAGCTTGCCGTTACGGGTAAAGGCGGTGTTCAGGCTCTTGATGAAGGGGGTGGTGCTCACCAGGCCGTTCAGCGGCAGGATCTTCCCGGTGGCGACGAAGCCATCGACCGTCTCGCCGGGGAGGTACATCACGTCGCCCGCGGTGTTCGCGGCGAGCAGGGTGGTCAGCGCCTTGTTGTAGTCCCCTTGCAGCGGTTGGTACACGACCGTCACCCCGTCTTTGGCCATCTGCGGCTTAACGAAGCGGTTGATCAGGTCGTTCACCAGCGTCTGGTCGGTGCCGCCGTACCCGTTGATCTTGACCGTCTTGGTCGCGGTCTGGGCAGACGCGCTGGCGGCGAGCAGGGCGAGGCCGAGGCTGAGCGTCAGAACTTTCTTCATGGCATCCCTCCGGGGGAGGACGCGCCGCTCACGCTGGAGACGGTCGCGCCGGGAACGAGGTGGACGGGAACGAATTCGCCACGGGGCGGCTGCCCCGACATGGCCTCCTGCATCAGGTCGAGCGCGGTGCGAACGATGCGGGGGATGTCCTGCGCGACGGTGGTGAGGCGCAGCGGCAGGGGCAGCTCGGGCAGGCCGTCGAAGCCCACGACCGACACGTCCCCCGGCACCCGCAGCCGCAGGTCCTCCAGGGCGGCGATGGCGCCAGCCGCACTTTCGTCACTCTGGGCGAAGAGGCCGGTGAAGCGCGCGCCCCCCTCCCAGGCCCGCCGCACCGCCCGGTAGCCGGACAGCACCGTGAAGTCGGCCTCCAATACGGTGACCTCTGCCCCGGCGGCCCGCGCGGCCCGCAGGAACCCCCGCTCGCGGTCGCGCGCCACCTGGCTGGGACCGCGCCCCAGGTAGGCCAGGCGGCGGTGTCCCGCGCGCAGCAGCTCGCTCGTGGCGAGGTGCGCCCCGCCCTCGTCGTCGGGGGCCACCCAGCAGAAGCCGGGCTGGTGGCCGATCAGGACGGCGGGGACGCCCCGCTCGCGCAGGAAGCTCAACCGGGGGTCGTCCTCCACCGCGTGCAGCACGAGGACGGCGCTGGGCAGCCGCCTGACCTCGCGCAGGTCGCCCCGCAGGAAGACGGGCTGCACGCCCATGGGCGCGGTGTGGCGCTCCAGCGCCTCCCGGAACAGCACGTGGTACGGGCTGAGCAGGGGGTCGTCCGACGCCAGCGACAGGCCCAGCGTGTGGCCCTTGCGCCAGCTCAGGTGCTGGGCGGCGGGGTCGGGCGCGTAGCCCAGGCGGCTCATCACCTCCTGGACCCGCTCGCGGGTGAGCGCGGCGACGTTGGCGTGCCCGTTGATCACGCGGCTGACCGTCCCCTTGCTCACGCCCGAGGCCCGGGCGATGTCGTCGATGGTGGGTCGAGTCATGGCTTCAGTGTTCATCCTCCGGGCCCCCACCTGTCTCTGTAACCGGTTCCAGGAACCACGGCGGGAAGCGGTCTCCAGACCACACCACCCCTCTGCCTTTTGTAACCGGTTACACCCGTATTGTGAGCTTTTTAGCTCGGCTGTCAAGTCCCTCCCGCCGCGCCGGGGCTTGTCCTCCTCCCCCCCCAGACGGCAGACTCGGGGCAACGTGAACGCTGCTGAGACGCGCGCCCTGCTGACGGCGCTGACCGCCGCCCTGTCGAGGGGGCAGGGGGCGGCCCTCGCCACCGTCGTGGGCGTGCGGGGCAGCGCCTACCGCCGCGAGGGGACCCGGATGCTCGTCCTCGACGACGGCGCCCAGGTCTGCATGCTCTCCGGCGGCTGCCTGGAGGCCGAGGTGGTGGAGGTCGCGCTGGAGGTCATCCGCAGCGGCGTTCCCGCGCTCGCCCACTACGACCTGTCGGAGGACGCGACCTGGGGCCTGGGGATCGGCTGCGGGGGCAGTGTGGACGTGCGGGTGGAGCGGGTGGACCCGGGGGACCCGGTGACGGCGGGGTGGCTCGCCGCGCTGGGGGAAGGACGGGCGGCGGCGCTCGCCGTGCCGCTGACCGGGGAGGGGCGGGTCCTCGTCCTGCCGGGTGGGGAGGTCGTCGGCGGTCTGCCGGAGGAGCCTCTGCACACGTTCGCGGTGGAGGCGGCGCGCACCCGTCTGAGTATGCGGGAGCCGCGCGCCGTCACCCTGGCCGCCCCGGACGGCACCCCCATCTTCATCGACGTGAACGTGCCCCCGCCGGGGCTCGTCATCTACGGGGCGGGCCACGATGCCGTGCCGCTCGCCGCGCAGGCGCACGCCCTGGGGTACGACCTCCACGTGATCGACCCGCGCCCCGCCTACCTGACGCCCGGGCGCTTTCCCGGGGCCACGCTGCATTCCCTTTCCCCCGAGGAGTTGGGCCGCTTCACGCCGGGCGAACGCGCCCACCTGATCGTGATGAACCACCACCTCGACCGCGACCGGGTGTGTCTGGCCCACGCCCTGCGCTCGGGGGCCGAGTATGTGGGCGTCCTGGGTCCCCGCTCCCGTGCCGAGGACCTGCTGCGCGCGCTGGAGGCCGAGGGGACCGCCTTCACCCCGGAGCAGCTCGCCCGGCTGCGCTCCCCCATTGGCCTCCGTCTGGGCGCCGAGGCCCCGGAGGAGGTCGCCCTGTCCATCCTCGCGGAACTCATGGCCTGGCGGCGGGGGTACGACGGCGGCTTTCTCAGCGGTCACCCTGGCCGTATCCACGACGCGGACACCCACGCCCGCTTCCCGGGGGGGTAACCCCACCCTCCTGCCCCGGCCGGAAGGGTATGCTGCTGGGCACGCATGACTGACCGCAACCCTCTCGTGTCGCTGGGTGACCTGGCCTGGGACGTGCTCGCCAAACCCGACACCATGCTGCTGCCGGGGGGCGACACGACCGGGCGGCTGGAACTCTCCGGGGGCGGCTCGGCGGCGAACCTGGCCGTGTGGGCGCGCCGCGCCGGGTATCCCGCCACCTTCGTCGGCAAAATTGGCCGCGACCGCTTCGGGGAGCTGGCGACCGCCGAGCTGCGGGCCGAGGGCGTGCGCGCGGAACTCACCCTGAGTGACGAGCATCCCACCGGCGTGATCCTCGCCCTGATCGACCGCCGCGGCCAGCGCGCCATGCTGACCGGGCAGGGGGCCGACTGGGAGCTGCTGCCGGGAGAACTGCCCGGCGAGGTGCTGCGGGGCGGGCGGCACCTGCACCTGACGGCCTGGAGCCTCTTCCGCGACCCGCCGCGGGGGGCGGCGCTGGCGGCGGCGCGGATCGCCAAGGAGGCCGGGGCCACCCTCAGCCTCGACCCCGGGAGCTTTCAGATGATCCAGCAGATGGGCCGCGAGAACTTCCTGCACGTCGTGGACGACATCCCCTTCGACGTGATCTTTCCCAACGACGACGAGGCCCGCGCCATGAGCGGCGAGACGGACCACGGGCGGGCGCTGAGTTGGCTGCGGGACCGCTACCCGCAGGCGCTCGTCGTGCTCAAGATGGACGAGGAGGGCGCCCTGCTGGAGGGTCCCGGGCAGCCCCGCGTCCACGTTCCCGCCACCCCCGACACCCTGACCGACGCGACCGGGGCGGGGGACGCTTTCGGCGGCGCGTTCCTCGCCGGGTGGCTGACCCACGGCGACGCGGTGCGCTCGGCGCGGCTCGCCGTGCAGGTGGGCGGCTGGGTCGTCTCGCGCTTCGGGGCGCGGCCCCCCGCCGACGCGGAACTGCGCGCCCGGCTGGACCGCTTCAGCCTCAGCGGGGTGGGGGCGTGACCCGGCTGGGGCGGCGGGGTCCGCCGTGGTGGGTGTGGCTCCTCCTCGCGCTCCTGGTGCTGCTCTTGCTGGCCGCCGGGGGTGCCTTCCTGTACCTGCGCAGCCTCACGCTGCCCGCGGGGGGAAAGCCCTACACGCTGGAGGTCAAGCCGGGCGACACGCTGGCGGGCGTGGCCCGCGAGCTGGAGCAGCGCGGCATCGTCAAAAACGCCCGCGCCCTGCGTTTCGTCATGGACCGCAACGGCACGGCGGGCAGCCTCAAGGAGGGGCTGTACGACCTGACCGGCACCATGAACCTGTATCAGGTGGCCGACAAGCTGGCGGGACCGGCGCGCATCCCCACCGTGAGCCTGACCGTCCCCGAGGGGTGGCGGATCAAGGACATCCCCCCCATCTTCGGGAAGGCGGGCTTTGACCCGGCGGGGGTCCGGGCCGCGCTGAACGACGCCAGCCTGAGCCCGTACGCGCGGGGCAAGCAGAAGAACCTGGAGGGCTTCGTGTTTCCCGCCACCTACGAGTTCCGGGTGAAGGAGAAGCCGGAAGACGCCGTGCGGGAGATGGTGGAGCGCATGGAGCGGGAGTTCACGCCGGAGAACGTGGCGAAGGCGAAGGCCCTGGGGCTCGGCGTGCGCGACTGGGTGATCCTCGCCAGCATGGTGCAGGCCGAGGCGGCGAACGACGCGGAGATGCCCGTTATCGCCGGGGTGTTCCTCAACCGCCTGCGCGACGGCATCTCGCTGGGCAGCGACCCCACCGTGGCCTACGGGTTGGGCAAGGACCTGCCCGACCTCGACCGCCCCGCCGGGGACTTCACCCGGGACACGCCGTATAACACCTACACGCGCATGGGTCTTCCCGCCGGTCCCATCAACAACCCCGGCCAGGCGGCGCTGCTGAGCGTCCTGAGCCCCAAGCGTGAGCTGCCCGATGGCCGCGACGCCCTGTACTTCCTGCACGGGCTGAACGGCAAGATCTACGTGAATCACGACTACGCGGCCCACCTGCGCGACGTGGCCCGCTACCGCTGAGGGAGCCGGAAGTCGGGGCGTCGAGGCGGGCCAGCCGGTGTTTTTGCTGCCCGCTCTGCTCCGCGGCTTTGCCAGTCCTCTCGGGTTCGTCCTCGCCTCACCGCAACTTCGCAGGACCTTCCGGCGCCCCGACCTCTAGACTTCCCGTATGCCCTCCCGTGACTTCCTGGAACGCCGCAACGCCCTGTGGCGGCGGCTGCGGTCCCTCGCGCCGGGCACGCCCGAGTTCGAGGAGACGCTGGCCGAACTCTGCACGCTGACCCGCTGGGATCGGGCGCAGGTGCTCGCCGGGCTGGGCCTGACCGGGGCCGAGGCGCCCCCTCCCGGGGAAAAGCCTTGAGCGGCGCGGACACCGTGCCCTTCGATTGGGCGCGAATGTGGCTGGGCGACGTGCCGCCCCTCTTCCTGCTGGAGATCGTCTTTCGCACCGCCGTGATCTTCCTGTGGCTGCTCCTGCTGCTTCGCTTTACCGGCAAGCGCGGCCTGGCGCAGCTCAGCCCGCTGGAACTCGCCATCGTGATCGGGCTGGGGTCGGCGGCGGGGGACCCCCTGTTCTACCCGGAGGTCCCGCTGCTGCACGCCATGCTGGCCCTCGCGCTCGTCGTGGGCTTTCAGCGGCTGATGGCGGTGCTGGTGATCCGCAGCGAGCGGGTCGAGACCTTTATCGAGGGCGCGCCCGTCGAACTCGTCCGGGACGGCGTGATCTCCCTGCGGGCGCTGGGCGGCGCCAGCCTCAGCCGCGAGGACCTCTTCGAGCGCCTGCGCGCCGGGGGTGTTCGGCAACTCGGCGAGGTGCAGCGCGCGTACTTCGAGCAGGACGGCAACCTGAGCGTCTTTCGCCACACGGAGGACGCCCCGGTGGGCCTGCCCATCGTGCCGCCCTGGGACCTGGAGCCGCCCCGGAAGATTCCGGCGGGCACTCCTCATGTGGGCGCGGTCGCCTGCCTGAACTGCGCCCATACGCTGCATGCCGCAGGCCCTTTGCCCCCCTGCCCGATCTGCGCCTGCGACACCTGGACCCCGGCGACGACGGACCCGCTGGGAAGCGGGAGCAGTTCGCCAGACCCGGCCCAGGGAGGCCAGGAGCGCGGACCGAAGTTCGCCGGGCGGGGGGAGGGGGTGGGTGACTGGGCAGCCCATTTGGCTCCGGTGCCATGCCCGTTCACCCCCACCCGGCCTCCCCCCTCAAGGGGGAGGGGCTTTTTTGGCGATCCACGCGGCTTTTCTTTTCCACCGAGGACGTTCGTGCATCACTGAGCCCCTCCAGACACTTGGTGTGCAATTAGGAAGAACACCGTGTCAGCCCTGGTCTTTTCGCCCCTCCCCCCTTGCGGGGGAGGCTGGGTGGGGGGTGACGAGCGCAGCTCGTCCTCGTGTACAACGGCAAAACTTTGTACCGCCCCACTTCGCATCAAGCGTTCAAGGGGGAGGAGCAAAACCTCAATTCCCCCTCCTCCCCTCCTCACCCCTCCGTGGAGGCGCCGGGGCGGGTGGTCCATTCTGGCTCGGGCTCGATGTGGTCGGCGGGGGCCTTGCCCGGCTCTAGGCCGGTGAGTTTCGTCGTCTGGAGGGGGGTCAGGGCCATGCCATCCTCGCACTCGATCTGGCAGGAGAGCCGCGCCTGGCCCAGCAGGCCCTTTTCCTCCAGCTTGGTGTATTCGGCGACCGTCATGCGGTCGGGCTCGCCTTCCTGAAAGCTCACCCGGCAGGTCGTGCAGCGGGCCTGGCCGCCGCAGCGGTGGAGGATATCCACCCCGCCCCGTTCCAGCGCCAGCACCAGCCGCTCGCCCTCCCGCGCCGTGACGACCCCGTACCCCTCGACCGTGATCCCGACCGTGTTCTGCGTCATGGGCCGAGGATGACATGGGGCGGCCCTCAGGCGGGCGAATCCGAAAGGAAGTCGATCAGCAGGTTGTTCACCCGCACCGGCTCGTCGCGCATGACCCAGTGGCTCGCCCGGGGAAAACGCACCACCCGCAGGTCCGGCACCCACCGGTCCAGCCCGTCGGCGAGTTCGGGGAGCAGCGCCACATCACGCTCGCCCCAGAGGACCAGGGTGGGGGCACGGACCGTGGCCTCCCGGACCCCACCTTGCCCCCCGCCCGAACGCCGCAGCGCCCGGTAGTAGTTGATCATCCCCGTCGCGGCCCCCGGCTGGTCCCAGGCCTGGCGGTAGAGCCGCTGGTCCTCGTCGGTGTACGCCCGCGGGTTCGTGCCGTGCAGCGCCCACTGGCCGAAGCGGTGGAGGAACCGTTCGGGCAGCCAGGGAAGCTGGAAGAAGAAGATGTACCACGAGCGCCGCCACTGGGCGGGCTTGCGCGCGACCTGCCGGGCCCGGGCCGGATGCGGGGCGTTCAGGATCACCAGCCGCTCCACCACCTCCGGCTGCCGGATTGCCAGCGCCCAGGCGATGACGCCGCCCCAGTCATGCCCCACCACCCGGGCGCGCTTGTAGCCGAGTGTGCGGATGAGCGCGGCCACGTCCTCCTGCAACACGCCCACCCGGTAGGCGTCCACCCCCATCGGCTTCTCGCTGAGGTTGTAGCCGCGCAGGTCAGGGGCGATCACCCGGAAGCCCGCGCGGGCCAGGGGCCCAAGCTGCCGCTCCCACGCCCGCCAGAACTCGGGAAAGCCGTGGAGAAGCACCACGGGTGGCCCGTCTTCCGGTCCCGCCGCGACGTAGTGGAGCCGCACCCCGTTCACGACCGCCTGATGGTGGGTCAGCATGGGGGCAGTTTTCCGGGTGGGTCAGATATTTCGGTGGGAAGAGGCCGAAGCGGCCTTGACCTCCCTCATGGCCCGGTCCCGGCGACCACGGGCTGGTTCTCCGGCTCGCGGGGGAGGAGGCGCCAGGCGTTCACGTCGAGCAGGCCGCGAGGCGTGAGCTTGAGCGCCGGAATCACGCTCAGGCCCAGGAAACTCAGGGTGGTGACCGGGTAGGGGAGGGTGCAGCCCAGCGCCCGCGCCGCCGCTGTAACCTCGGCGAGGCGGGCGGCGGCCTCGTGGGGCGGCAGGTCGCTCATCAGGCCCGCGTAGGGGAGGGGGAGGCTGGCGCGGACCTTCCCCCCCGCCACGACGACCACGCCGCCCCCCAGGTTCTCCAGCGCCCGCCCCGCCGCCCGCACGTCGGCGTCGCTGCCCCCCAGCACGGCGACGTTGTGGGCGTCGTGCAGGACGCTGACCGCCAGCGCGCCTCCCGTGAGTCCGGTACCCGAGGTCCAGCAGGCGGCGACCTCGCCCCGCCCGTAGCGGTCCGCCACGACCAGCCGCGCGTCGCCCGTCCCCGGCGCCCCCACCCCGGTCGTGATCTGGTCGGGCCGGACGACCATCACGGGCCAGTGAGGGGGGACATCGAAGGTGGCGGTGTCCCACCCCGGACCCAGATCGACGCCTCCCCCTGAAAGCGGGGGGGTCGTCTGGCCGGGCCGCGCCTCCACGCCGCCCACAAAGGTTTCCAGCACCTCGAAATCTTTCAGGTCGCTCAGAAGGACGAAGTCCGCGTGGTAGCCTGGCGCGACCAGCCCCAGGGCGTGCAGGCCCCAGTATTCGGCGGGGTTGCAGGTCACGAGTGAGATGGCGTCGGCGGGATGCAGGCCGCCCGCCACACACGCGCGCAGCAGCCGGTCAAGGTGCCCCAACTCCAGCAACTCGTCCACGCTCACGTCGTCGCTGACGAGCATGGCGCGGCGGGGGCGCCCCCGCAGCACGGGGAGCAGGGCCTCCAGGTTGCGGGCCGCCGACCCCTCGCGCACCATCAGCCACAGCCCGGCGCGCAGCCGCTCGCGGGCCTCCTCCGGGGTGGTCGCCTCGTGGTCGGAGTGCAGGCCCGCCGCCGCGTAGGCTTGCAGGTCGCGGCCCGAGACGCAAGGGGCGTGGCCGTCCATTCGGCCATGCCGCCCGGCCTCCAGCACGTTCCACACGTGGGCATCGCCGCCCAGCACCCCCGGGTAATTCATCATCTCCGCCAGCCCCAGCACACCGGGCAGGCGCAGGGTTTCCGCGACCTCCGCCCCATTCATCTCCGCCCCGCCCCGCTCCCACTCACTCGCGGGCACGCACGAGGGCACCGAGGCGAAGACGCGCAGGCCCGATCCCCGCCCCGCCTCCAGCATCCAGGTCAGGCCGCGAACGCCGAGGACATTCACGACCTCGTGCGGCTCGGCGACGACCGCCGTGGTGCCCCTTGGCAGCACCGCCGCTGCAAACCGCGCGGGCGTCAGCAGGCTCGACTCGATATGCACGTGCGCGTCCATGAAGCCGGGCGCGAGGAAGGCCCCCCGCGCCTCCACCGTTCGCGCTGCCCGGGCACCTGTCCCGGTTCCGACCAGCGCGGCCACCCGGCCCTCCGCCACGAGCACGTCGGCCTCAAAAACTTCACCCGTGGCGGGCTGCACCACCCGGGCGCCCCGCACGAGCAGGTCCCCGTCCTCCAGGCCGCGCGCTACACGCACCAGCCGCTGCCGTTCCCGCCGCCCTCCCGCCGCGTCTGCCGCTTCCATGTCGCAGTCTAGCTGGGCCGTCCGGCCAGGGCTACCGCCGCTTGAACACGTCCAGCCCCGGCCCCCGTTCGGCCAGCGCCTGCGCGAAGGCCTGCGCGTCGTTCAGGGGAGGGGTGGGGTTGACCTGGACGGCGCTTTTCTGTGGGGGCATCGTCCCGAACCGCCGCGCACGGAACATGCCGGGATGCTCCTCGAACACCGCCGTCACCCCCTCCGGCAGGGTCGCCAGGTGCGCGGCGAAGGCCTGCTCCTGGGCGAGTTCGGCGTGGGCGGCCCCCGGCCCCAGTTCCCCCAGCAGCCGGTCGATCAGGGCGAAGACCCGCGCCGCGTAGGCGTCCACCTCCTCCCGGCGCGGCAGGTAGCCCCGGTGGATCACCCGGTTGCGAAAGTCGGTTCCCAGCGCTTTAGCGGTCAGGAACTCGGGCTCGCGGCCCTCGCGCAGCAGGTAGGCGAGGGCGAACATGCCGACCTGCCGCTCGGACTGGCTCGCCACGTGGCGCCAGGTGCCCTCCAGCGCGGCGAGCGCCCCCCCGAAGTCCCCGTCCATTCCCGCCGCCCGCTCCAGGGCGAACGAGCGGACGTAGAACTCGAAAAAGCGTTCCAGCGCCGCCGCGAAACTCGCCACCGCCTCCCGCGCGTAGCCGTCCATCAGCGCCCGGGTGCCCAGGTCGAACAGCACCTCGAACTTGTGCTTGCGGACGTACACCACGTACCGCGCGCCGCACTGCGGACAGGTCACCTCGTGGATCGCGCTGTCGGCGAACTCCACGGGCACCTCGCGGCCACAGGTGGGGCAGGTGGTGGGAAAGGGCATGGGGGGAGTCTAGGTCAGGCTCCGGGCAACTTCGCCCCCTGCGGCGCGATCACGTAGCTCAGCCCGCCGCTATGCGTGAGCCACAGCCGCTCGAAGGCCGCGCGGGGGTAGGTGCGGCGCACGCCCTCGTCCGTGGGGGCGGCGGGGTCGTTCAGCACCGGATTGCCCGCCGCGTCGAAGCCCACCAGGACCATCAGGTGCCCGTCACTGGAGCTGATGGGGGCACTCGGCAACTCGCCCTTCTTCCACCCCAGGCTGACGGCGAGGGGCAACCCCGCCGCCGTGTACCGCTCGGCCTCGGCCAGGCTGGGGAGCCGGGTGACGAAGGCCCGCATCCCCAGCGAGCCCGCGTAGGCGGCGTTGAAGGGCCAGTTGCCCGTGCCGTTGTAGGCGCGGTCGAAGGTGCCACGGGCGGCCTGCGGCACGGCCACGTTCACCCCGTACTGCGCCAGAATCATCGACACGCTCGTGGGGCTGCACCAGACCTCGCCGCCGTCCGGGTAGAGCATCTGCGAGCGTTTCGGCACATCCACGACCCGGCCCCAGGCCTGACGGTCGCCCGGCTGCCCCAGGCCCCCTGTGCGCCGCGAGCGGTCGGAGGTGTTGAAGGCAAGTAGGCGAATGCTCGTCCCCGCGCCCCGCAACGTCACCCGGTACTGGTAAGCCGCCGCCTTCGCGGTCAGGCGCAGCGTGTCGGTCAGCACCTGCCCCGCCCCGTCCCGCTGCCCGTTCAGGCTGCTGCGCCCCTCGCCGCTCTGCCACGTCCCGAAGGAGAACCAGCGGCTCCAGCCCGAGGGCGTTTGTGCGCGGACCTCCACCGTCACGCTCCCCGCCCCGGGCGTCACCGCGTTCCACGACGGCACGAGTTCGTCGAAGGCGGGAACCTTCAGCGCCTTGCCCGTCAGCGTGCCCGAGGTGGCCCCCGGCGCAAGGGCCAGCGTGTCCCCGCGCACCTCCACGCCCCGCAACTCGGCACTCGCCCAATCGCCCGCGCGCTCGTGAATGACTGTCGTGGAGTTGGAATACGTCATGGTCAGGGCCTCCGCGCCGCTTACGAGGAGCAGCGCCGTGAGCAGAGCGGCACGCATGGGGGAGATTGTGCCGTGATGAGGGGGCGGGGCGGGTGAGATGGAGACTTCTCGCGCTGCTCGTTGTGGTGATGGAGGGGCAGGGCAACTTGCTCCGGTGGCCCCCACCCCCCAACCCCCTACCCCCCGAGGGGGTAGGGGGAGTGGGTCGCTGCGCTCGGCAAGAGAGGTTCCGTGAGGCGGCGGGCGTGAGTTGGGCGGTGACGTGTCCGGCCTCGACGGCAGCTTCGCCCGGTTGGAAGGCCTCGGGCCTGCGGCCCGAACGGCTCGGCTGCCTGGAGGGTGAAGGGGGCAGGTGGGGGTGAGGCGTCCGCTTCCCATTTCTAGAAGGGCCTGGGTGGGGTTTCCCGGGTTCAGGTGCCCTGCATGTACAGGAACGCCTCGGGCAGCGCCTCGCGCCACGTCACCCAGTTGTGGCCGCTGGGGTACTCGCGGTACTGGTGCGGGACCTGGGCATCGGCGAGCGCGGCAGCCATGCGGCGATTCGGGCCGGTGAGCCATTCCAGCGTGCCCGTGTCCAGGCTGACGCGCAGATGCCGGGGAGGAGTGGTCTCCAGCCGCTCGCGCAGCCACTCGCCCGCCGTGGTCGTGTCGATGGTGCCGCTCGCATCCGTCGCGCCCGGCCAGGCGATGAAGGCCCCCGAGTGGCTCACCACCCGGCTGAAAAGATCGGGGTGCGCGCTCCCCAGATACAGCGAGATCAGCCCCCCCAGCGAGGCGCCCCACAGCCCCCGCTCGGAGACGGTCACGTGTTCACCCTCGACTCTGGGAAAGACCTCTTCCCTCAGGAAGTCCAGGTAGCGGCCATTGAGGTAATACTCCGCGCTGCGGTCCCCCGGCTCGACGAAGACGAGGACCGCGCCCGACGCCAACTCCCGCTCCACCGCCCGGTCCATCACCTCGCCGAGCTTGCCGGTGCGGTAGAAGGCCACACCGTCCTGCACGTAATAGACGGGCGTGGGGCGCGCGCGGTCATGCTCATGCGGCGTGTAGACGATGGCGCGGCGGGTGCCGGGAAAGACCGTGCCCTCCCAGGTCAGGCGGTGCGCCGTGCCCTTCCGCGTCGCGTCGGCTCCCTGCCAGAGGGGATGGCGGGCGTACTTTCCCACCTCCACCGCGCGGGGATAGGGCCACCAGGGGTTAAGGCTCCTCTGGGGGTTGTCGGGATCGGCGAAGGGCTCTCCCGCCGCGTCCAGCCAGGCGTACTCCACCCACGCGCCACGCGGCAGGGTCAGCGTGAGGGGCTCCCCATCCTGAATGGGAATCGCGGGCTTTTTCTTCCAGTCGGTCATGTCGCCCACGAGCGCCGCCGCGCCCTCTGGCGGAAAGAAAGTGACCTGCTGCCCCTGCACCGAAACGGCCATGAGGGGGATTGTACGGGGCGGGGTCAGCCGGGAAGGAAGGCGCGGGCTCGGCGGGCGGCCTCGTGCGCCAACGCCCCGTCCGGGCCATCCGGCCAGCGGGTCAGGGCAACGGCGCGTTCGTAGGCGGTCAGGGCGGCCCGGCCACGTGTGGGCACGTCTTCGGCCGTCAGGCCGACCATGCCCCCGTAGGTTGTCCGCCATACCGGATCGTCCCAGGCGTCCCGCGCCAGCGTCAGGTACCGGTTCTCGGTGGGAATCAGGGTGCCGGTGCTCAGCAGGGCCGCGTTTCCCAGCGCGAAGGTGAGGCCCAGGATGGCATATGCGACCTTGCCACTTTCGCCCGTCTGGAGCCCACCCATCACCTTGTGGAGTTCCTCGGCCACGTCCGCGACGAGCCCGGCCGCCCGCGCGTGGGCCTGCTCCTCCACCTCGGCCCAGGTGAACGCCCTGGCCCGCCGCTGGAGGTCCGCGAACACCCCTTCCGGGTCGTGCAGCGGCACCCCCGAGCGCAGGGAGGTCAGGTTCCAGAGGGTCGTCTCCGGCTCGGTGAAGGCCCGCTCCCGGTGGGGCACGGTGGACCGCTCCACGCTGACGAGCACGCCCCCCCGGTACGTCACGTCATTCCGCACGAACTCGTCCGAGGCGACGAGCACCGAGAGGTCCAGGTCGCTGTACTCGTCCGCCTCACCTCGCGCGTGGCTGCCCGTCAGAAAGACCGCGAGGACGCCCGCCTCGGCCTTCAGGTCGGGCAAGACCTCCTCCAGAACTCCTGGGTAGTGCATGGGGCAGTCTCGCCCGCCGCCCACCCGGCTCGCCTCCGCCGAATGACGCAGGGGGCGCCGCCCCGCGCGGAGAGACGCCCCTGGACAACTCCCGACCTTATTCCCCGCCCTTCGCCGCCGCCCGCGCCGCGTTGCCGTACCCGCGGTACTGCTCGCGCAACTCGCGCTTCAGGAATTTGCCGGTCGCGCCGATGGGAATGCTCTCGACGACCACCGTGGCGTCGGGGAGCCACCACTTGGCGAACTTCGGGGCGAGGAAGGCCGTCAGCTCCTCGTGGGTGACCTGCCCGCCCGGCCTCAGGGTCACGACCGCCAGGGGCCGCTCGTCCCACTTGGGGTCGTCCATGGCGATCACGGCAGCCTGCGCGACGGCGGGGTGGGCCATGAGCGCGTTTTCCAGGTCCACCGAGGAGATCCACTCGCCCCCCGACTTGATGAGGTCCTTGGCCCGGTCCTGGATGTGCATGTAGCCCCGTTCGTCCAGCGTGGCGATGTCGCCCGTGTCGAACCACAGCTCGCCGTCCAGCTCGAAGAAGTTGCCCTGTCCCTCACCCTTGAAGTAGGCGTTGGCGATCCAGGGACCCCGCGCGATCAGGCGGCCCATCGTCTTGCCGTCGTGCGGCAGCCGCTCGCCGTCCTCCGAGAGGAGGTCGAGGAACACCAGCGGCACCGGGCGGCCCTGCTTGGCCCGCAGCGCGTAGCCCTCGTCGCTGCGCTCGTCCACCCCGGGGGGCACGGTGCTCGCGGTGCCCAGCGGGTGCGTCTCCGTCATGCCCCAGGCGTGCGCGAGGCGGAGGTTATGGCGCTCGTCGAAGGCGCGGATCAGGCTCTCGGGCGCCGCGCTGCCGCCGATGACGAGGCGTTCCAGGCGCGAGAGGTCGTAGGGCTGCCCCTCCGCCTTCGCCCGGTCGAGTTCGGCGAGCAGGCCCATCCAGATCGTCGGCACGCCCGCCGTGATCGTCACCCGCTCGTCCTGCATGAGTGTGGCGAGGGTCTTCCCGTCGCTGAAGGGTCCGGCGTAGACCTGGCTCGCCCCGAACATCGCGCAGGTGTAGGGCAGACCCCAGGCGTTCACGTGGAACATGGGCACGACGGGCAGCACCACGTCATGCTCACCGACGCCCAACGCATCCTTGGGGGCACTGGCGAGCGAGTGCAGCACCGTGGAGCGGTGGGAGTACAGCACGCCCTTGGGATTGCCCGTCGTGCCGCTCGTGTAGCACATCGCCGCCGCGTCGTTCTCGCCGATGGTCGGGTAGGAGGGCATGGGCTCGTGGCTCATCACCCATGTGTCGTAGTCCTCGGCGCCCTCGACCGGCTGTGGCGTGGGGCCGAGGACGAAGACTCGCTCCAGCCCCGGGCAGGCCGCGCGCAGGGCCGGGATCATCGCCGCGAAGAGGTTCTCCACGATCAGCACGCGGTCTTCCGCGTGATTGAGAATCCACGCGATCTGGTCGGCGTGCAGCCGGATGTTGACCGTGTGCAGCACCAGCCCGGCACTCGGGACACCCAGGTACGCCTCCAGGTGCCGGAAGGAGTTCACCGCGAGCGTCGCCACCCGGTCACCGGGATTGAGGCCGAGGGCGAGCAGCCCCGCCCCCAACCGCAGCGCGCGGTCGGCCACCTCGCCGTACGTCGTGCGGGACTTCTTGGGAATGGGGTTTCCCGACTCGTCGCGCCCGGCGGGGAGCAGGCTGACGACCTCGCGCCCGGCGAAGATCGTCCGCGCCCGCTCCAGGATGAAGGGGATGGTGAGGGGAACGTCCATCATGTTGCCTTGCATATGACCTCCAGCAGGGCCGGGAGAGGACGCGGCCTGCCGCGTGGGCGTGCCGCAGAAGTCTGGACCTGCGCGTGGGGGCATTGTACCGGCAAGTTGAACGGAGTCCAGGGAGGCGGAGCTGGCGGGGCCCACTCGCGGAGTGGGTTCGCCTGCCCCGGCGGGGTCACTCCCCTTCCGTCCGCTCCCCTCGCCCCATCAGGTACAGCTCCAGAATCTGCACCGCCGCCGCCTCGTCCTCGTCCTGCGCGCCCAACTCGCGGGCCCGGCGGGTGGTGAACCGTTCGTCCTGGTAGGCGACGGTGTAGCCCTTCTCCTGGAGGATTTTGCCAAAGGCGCGCACCCGGTCGGCCGAGGGGCTGTGCGCCCCGTCCGTCCGCAGGGGCAGGCCGAGGAGGAGGAGTTCCGCGCCCGTCTCCTCGACCTTGAGGCGCACGGCTTTAAGGTCCAGGGGCAGCCGCTTGCGGTCCACGCTCCCCCGCCCGAAGGCCAGGCGCCCCGTGTTCACCGCGAAGCCGATCCGCGACTTGCTCACGTCGAGTGCGAGGACGACGGGGAGGGGGGAGGGGCCAGGCATCGGGGCGAGTGTAGCGGAGGAACTTCCCCCAGGGCCACCTGCCCGGACGCGCTACGCTGCCCCCATGACCGCCGAACCTGTGATCCTCGTGGAGACCCGCGCGGGCGTCCGCACCCTCAGCCTCAACCGCCCGGACAAGCTCAACGCCGCCAACGACGCCCTGCTCCTCACGCTGACGGAGGAATTGAAGGCTGCCGACGCCGACCCCGCCGTGCGGGTGGTCGTCATCACCGGATCGGGGCGGGGGTTCTGCGCCGGGCAGGACCTGGGCGACGTGTCGGGGCGGGACATGACCTTCACCGAGCACCTGAACCACACCTACAACCCGCTGATCCGCACGATTCGGGGGCTGAGTAAGCCGGTCATCACCGCCGTGAATGGGGTCGCGGCGGGGGCGGGGGCGAGTCTGGCGCTCTCGGGTGACATCCGGCTGTGGGCGCGGTCGGCCAGCCTGATCGAGGTCTTTTCCAATATCGCGCTCGTGCCGGACTCGGGCAGCACGTGGTTTCTGCCGCGACTGGTGGGCTATCACCGCGCCTTCGAGCTGATGGCCCTGGCCGAGCGGGTCGGGGCGGAGGAGGGGCTGCGGCTGGGGCTGTGCGAGCGCGTCTACCCGGACGAGTCCTTCCGGCAGGACGTGCAGGCCTATGCGGAGCGGCTGGCGGCTCGGCCCGCGAATGCGCTGAGGCTGACGAAGCAGGCGCTGAACGCCGCGCTGACGAGCACGCTGGATCAGGCGTTGGAGAAGGAGGCGGAGCTTCAGCAGCTCGCCGGGGATCACTGGGAGCATGCGGAGGGGGTGGCGGCGTTTAAGGCTCGGCGGGCGCCGGAGTTTGTGCGGGAGGGGTGAGGGGGCAGGGGATCTTGCTGCGAGTTACCCCCACCCCCCAGCCCCCTACCCCCAGAGGGGGCAGGGGGAGCGGCGCTGCGCTGGGCAAGGGGCTCGCCCATCTGGCCTGTGGCCGTCCTCCTTCACGCGGAATGTTTGATCTTGTTGCTTGCTGAGCCGCGGGCCCACCGTCTCGCTGCGCGAGCCGACGTGGTGAAGGCGGTGCGAGTGCAAGCTGAGGGCAGGAATGGGCCGTCCACAGTTGACGGTTTTTAAAGAGCTAAAGCTTTAGCTGTGTTACCCCTCCCCCCTTGCGGGGGAGGTTGGGAGGGGGGTGGCAGGCAGCGCCTGCCCTTCCTTAAGGCCGTCTCCCAGCCCCTGCCGCGAAAATCCGCCTGCATAATTTGACTTCCCCTGCATCCCACGCTATTCTTCTTTCATCACCGCCCGACAAGGCGGATTTTTTATTACCCAGCACTCGCGTCACCTCTTGTAACCCCTCGCACCGTCACCCGTGCGCCGGTGGGTCACCATCGTGCATGTTGCGAAGAAAGGTGGCGGCGGGCGCCCTGCTCGCCGTATCTGCGGTGGCGTTGGCGCATTACGCGCCCGCGTTGCCGGATAGTGCGATAGCGAAACCGGCGCGGCAGTTCGGACTGCCGTTCGCGGGGGAGCCGGGACCGAACACCTGGCTGCTGGGGCAGGGGTATGGGAACACGACGGGGGCGTACCGGCAGCGGCGCAGCACCTACGTGAACCTCCAGGGCCTGCACGCGGGGCTGGATTTCAGCGCCCCGTGCGGCACCCCCGTTCGGGCCATCGGCGACGGCGTGGTGGCCGAGGTGGACGGGTCGCACGGAAGCCCACCACACAACGTGGTGATCGATCACGCGGGCAACCTCAGCAGCCTGTACGGTCACCTGCGGGTGCGCTCGCCCCTGCGGGTGGGGCAAAGGGTCACGCGCGGGCAGGTCATCGGGGAGAGCGGCGACTCACAGTTCACCTGTGTCAGCGCGCCGCACCTGCACCTGGAGATCCGCGACCGCTCGCACCAGCGCCTCTTCAACCCCGTGCCGTACATCGCCGCCGACTGGGAGACGCTGGCGCTGGCGGGCAGCTTCGGGCGCGGGTACGAGTACGACCTGGCCGCGCCCCGGCGGTGGCAGACGCCGGAGTCCCAGCCCGAGGTGCGCCGGGGTGGGCGCATCCTCAACGACTTCGCCCGGCCCTGGCCTCCTGCTCCCGGGGGTGCGCGGTGAGGCGGCCCGGGATGAAAAGGGGGGCGGCGCTCGCTCTCGCCCTGGGAGCTTCTGCCCTCGCGGCCACCCTGCCTTCCAGGGCCGTGCTGAGTGGGACGTGCTGCCCCGGGGCGGTGTGGACGCCGGATTCCCGCGCCCTGCTGTTCCTGGACGGTCCCCCCGCGCGGGCGAGCACGGGCATCTATCAGATCCCGGCGAACGGCGGCCCGGTCACCCGGCGGTTTTCCAGCGTGGCCTTCTTCTCGCCCCTGTTGCGGTGGGCGGTGCGGCCCGGGACAGGCGAGACCACGACTCTGGAGCGGCTGGCCGACGGGCGCAAATTCACCCTCCCCACCTATGGCAGCGACGTGACCTGGAACGCTGCCGAGACGCGGCTGGCCTACACCCGCAGCGCCACGACGGGGAACTTCGACCGCCGCAGCACGCGCGTCTTCGTCGCCGACGTGTTCGGGTCTCCCCGGCAGGTCGCCACCCTGTACGGCGGTGGGGTGGGGGGGTGGCTGAACGACTCCACCCTCCTGCTGACGGGCAAGCGCAACCCGGGCGACCGGGACCGCGACCTCTACACACTCAATACCCGCACGGGGGCGCGGCGAACCCTCGCCACCGCCCTGTCCTTCCGGGGGCTCAGCGTCAGCCCGGACGGGGCGCGGGTCGTGTACTACGTCGCCTTCGACTCCGCCGCCCGCAACGGCCTGTGGCTGCGGCCCACGGCGGGGGGCGCGGCGCGCAGGCTGGACGCCTTCGGCTCGTACCGCTGGCGCGACGCGAACCGCCTGCTGCTCATCCCCCTGACGCCGGGGGGCGGCCCCCACGTCCTGCGCGAGTACGACGTGCGGACGAACACCTGGCGCACCCTCGGCGACCTGGGCGATCAGGTGCGGCAGGGCGACTGGTCCGTCAGCCCGGACGGCAGGAAGGTCGCGTACCTCAGCGCGCGGGACGGAAACGTGCGGGTGGTGGAGCTGCCGGAGAACGGGGATTAGGAGCGGGAGAGGGCGCCGGGCGTCTTCCTCGCCTTCCACGCGGCGATGATGGCCTCCGCGTTGTCCTCCGGTGGTCGCCGGGAGTCCACCTCAAAGTCGTAGCGGGTGAAGGTATGCACGGTCAGCAGGTCGCGCCGCGCGTCTCCGGGGCAGCGGTCCCCGCGCTCCCCCTCCCGACGCTCCAGTTCGTCCAGGGGGCAGTGAACGCCCACCAGGAACACGTCGAAGGGCCGGATTAGCTCCACCAGACGCCGCCACCCTTCCGGTGTCTCGATGATGTAGTCCACCACGAGGTTGTTCCCGGCTTCCAGGAAGGCGGGCAGACAGCGGTGGTAGCCCTCGAACAGCCGGGGGCGCATCACCGCCCAGGTGAAGGGACCGCTGGGGTCACGGCGCCGGGGCAGCACCTCCGTCCCGAACATCAGGAAGTCGAGCGAGAACTGGAGGAAGGGTTCGTCGATCTGCGCCTGAATGGCCCGGCACAGCGTCGATTTCCCGGCACTCGACGCGCCGTTGAGGAGGATCAACTTGCCCGGGGGCACGTCGGGTGAGAGGAGCACGCCTTCACCCTACTGCCCTCACGTCAAAAACAGCCGGTACGCCGCGTTCCCCGTCATGTCCGTCGCCGGATACCCCAATCCGTCGAGGAAGGCGGCGAAGTCGGCCTCCTGCCCCTCGGGGACCTGGATGCCCGCCAGCACCCGGCCGTGCGCGCTTCCATGGTTGCGGTAGTGGAAGAGGCTGATGTTCCAGCGGGCGTGCAGGTGCGTCAGGAACTCCAGCAGGGCGCCGGGCCGCTCGGGAAAGGTGAAGGAGTACACCCGCTCGTCGGTCGCTTCGGGTGCCCGCCCGCCCACCATATGCCGCACGTGGACCTTGGCGAGTTCGTCGTCGGTGAGGTCGGTCACCGCGTACCCCTGCGCGGTGAGGGTGTCCACGAGTTCGGCCCGCTCGGCCGGGTGCCGGAGCTGCACCCCCACGAAGATGCGGGCGTCGGCGCGGGGCGCGTAGCGGTAGTTGAACTCGGTGATGGCGCGCGGGCCCACCACCTCGATAAAGGCGCGGAAGGCCCCGGGCCGCTCGGGGATCGTCACGGCCAGGATCGCCTCCCGCCGCTCGCCGATCTCCGCGCGCTCGGCGACGTGGCGCAGACGGTCGAAGTTCACGTTCGCGCCGCAGGTCAGGGCGACGAGGGTTTCGCCCCTCAGGCCGCGTTCCGCCGCGTACCGCTTGAGGCCCGCCACCGCGAGCGCCCCCGCCGGTTCCATCACCGCCCGCGTGTCGTCGAACACGTCCTTGATCGCGGCGCACACCTCGTCGGTGTTCACCCGCACCCAGTCGTCCACGTAGCGCCGGGTCAGGTCGAAGGTGTAGGCCCCGACCTGCTTGACCGCCACCCCGTCCACGAAGATGCCCACGGTGTCCAGCCGCACCCGCTCCCCCGCCTGGAGGCTCCGGTACATCGCGTCGGAGTCGTCCGGCTCGACGCCCACGATCCGCACGTCGGGACGCAGGGCCTTGAGGACACCCGCCACGCCCGCGATCAGCCCGCCGCCGCCCACCGGCACGAACACGGTGTACGCGCCGTCCTCGACCTGCCGCAGCAACTCCAGCGCCACCGTCCCCTGCCCGGCGAGCACCAGCGGGTCGTCGTACGGGTGGACAAAGGTGAGGTTTCGCTCGTGCCCCAGGGCGGAGGCGTGCGTCTCCGCGTCGCTGAAGGAGTCGCCGTGGAGGACGACCTCGGCGCCCCGCCTGCGGCACGCCTGCACCTTGATGTCGGGCGTGGTCACGGGCATCACGATGACGGCCCGTATGCCGAGCTGCTGCGCCGCGAACGCCACCCCCTGCGCGTGGTTCCCCGCCGAGGCGCAGATCACGCCGCGGGCGGCCTCGGCGGGGGTGAGCTGGCTCATCTTGTTGTACGCCCCGCGCAGCTTGAAGGAGAAGATGGGCTGCTGGTCCTCGCGCTTGAGCCACACCGCGTTGCCGGTGCGGGCACTCAGGCCGGGCGCGGGGCTCAGGGGCGTCTCGACCGCCGCGCCGTACACCTTGCTCGTCAGCGCCAGCCGCAGCACGTCCTGCGCGTCCAGCGTCCCCGGCGTGTAGTCCTGTGTTCGCGTCATCGGTCTCCCTGGAAAGAAAAGCCCCCGCCTCTCGTGCGGGGGGTGGAGGTGCAGCGCGCGGGCTGGAACCGTCAGTCCCCGGACCCTGGAAGAATTCGCGCCGCCTGCATGGGGGCAGCATAGGCGCGGGACCGGGGAGGAGCGGCGGGAGGGGTAGACAAGGCGGGGCTCAGGCGGCCATCCGTCGGCAGCTCTCCTCGCAGCGGCGGCAGGCCTCGGCGCACAGGCGGCAGTGGTCGTGGTGCCCGGCGTGGCGCTCGCACTCGGCGGCGCAGGCGGCGCACGCCTCGGCGCACATCCGGCAGGCCTCGGGGTGCAGGGCGCTGGCCCGCATCAGCAGCCGGGCGGTCAGGGCGCAGGCGTCGGCGCAGTCGCGGTCCAGGCGGATGCACTCGCGCAGCATGTCGATGTCCGGCTCGTCCAGGCAGGCCTCGGCGCAGACCTCGCAGGCCCGCAGACAGGCGAGGCAGGCTTCCAGGCACTCCTGCATCATCTGGGCATTCGTCACCGGTTGGGTCATGGTTGGCCTCCACCCTCTACCGTTGCCCTTCCCGGGTCCGGCAAGATGGGGCGAACCTTCACCCAGGCTTGAGGGCTTCGGGACGTTCTCCCGCGTCTGGCCCCATCACCGCCGCAGCCGCCGCCCCAGGGCCCGCAGGTCCTCCAGCCCCCCGGCGGGGAGAAAGGCGTCCAGGTGCGGCAGGGCCGCCTGTACCGCCCGCTGGACCGGCTGATACCCCGGCAGGGCGGCCAGCGGCGAGAGCCAGACGACCAGGCCCGCGCGGGCGCGCAGGTCCCGCAGGGCGCGGCTCAGCGCCTCCGGCTCGCCGGTGTCCAGGCCGTCACTCAGGATCAGGACGGCCGTGTCGCGGCTCACCCGGCCCCGCTCGCCCCGCGCCAGCCGCAGCAGGTTCTCGCCGATGCGGGTGCCCCCGCCCCACGCCTCGCCGAGGTCGGGCAGGGTGAGGGGGCCGCCGGGGGGCGCGCGGCGCAGATAGGGGGTCAGGCGCGTCAGGCCGGTGCTGAAGGCGTAGACCTCCACCCGCCGGGAGCGCAGGTGAAGCGCCTGGGCAAAGCGCAGCAGCAGCGTCGCGCTCTTCCCCATGCTGCGGCTCCCGTCCAGCACGAGCAGAAAACGTGGAGCCCGGCGGGGGCGGCCCAGCCAGCGTAGCCGGGCCGGATCGCCCGCCGTCCGTGCCGCCGCCCGCAGGGTCCGCCGCGCGTCCAGCCGCGTGCCCCGGGGCCGGGGGACGAGCCGCCGCCCCCGCCCCAGCTCCACCGCCCGCACGAGCGCCCCCGCCGCCCGGAGAAGGTCCGGCAGGTCGTCACCGGGCGCGTCCACCTCGCCCCCGGCCCCGGCGTGGGGACTCAGCCGGGCGGTGAGGATTCGGGCGGGGGTGCCGGGCTCGCCCTCGGCCTCGCGGTCGGGGTTGGGGCGGGAAGAGGGGGAACCGGTGCCTTCCTCGGGGTTCTCCGCCTGCGCGCTGCCGGGAACGGGCCGCTCCTCGCCCGGCCTCCCTCCCGGCTGCCGTGACGGCGGGGGAGGGGACAACGGTGCTTTCGTCTCCGGCAGCAGGGGGGGGAGTTGGGGCGGGGGCGGACCCTCCCTCAGCCGGAAAAAAGCGTCGAAGGCGAGGTCGAACAGTCGGCCCTCCTCCCGGCTGGCGGTGAGCACGGCCCGCAGGGCGTCGAGGACCTCGCGCCGCTGGCCCAGATTGACGGCCCCGAGGGCTTCCAGCGCCGCCGCCGCCTCGCCCGGCCCCACCCGGAAGCCGTGGGTCAGGCGCAGGTGGGCGACAAAGGCGACCACCCGTTCCCGCAGGTCGGCGGTGGGGGTCACGGCGCGGCGAGCTTGCCCAGGGTCGCCCGCGCGAGCAGTTGATCCTCCCGCAGCTTGAGGACTGCCCCCAGCGTGAGGTCGAGGGCCTCGGCGTCGAGGTGGTCGCGGTGCAGCGCCACGAGAGCGGCGGCCCAGTCGAGCGTCTCGGCCACGCCGGGCGGCTTGCCCAGGGGCAACTCGCGCAGGGCGTGGACGGCCCGCGTGACCTGCGCGGCCAGCGTCTCGTGAATGCCGGGCAGCCGGGCGCGCACGATCTCCAGTTCCTGCCCCCGGGTGGGGTAATCCACCCACAGGTACAGGCAGCGGCGGCGCAGGGCGTCGCTGAGTTCGCGGGCGCGGTTGCTCGTGAGCAGCACGTGGGGGCGGGCGGTCGCGGTCAGCGTCCCCAACTCCGGCACCGTGACCTGCCACTCCGCGAGGAGTTCGAGGAGGAAGGCCTCGAAGGCGTCGTCCGCCCGGTCCACCTCGTCGATGAGGAGGACCGGGGGCGCGGGCTGGCGGATCGCTTCCAGCAGCGGGCGCGGCATCAGGAACTCGGGGCCGTACAGGTCGGCGTCCGTGACGGGCCGCCCCCCCACCTCCGCCGCGCGCAGGTGCAGGAGTTGCCGGGCGTAGTTCCACTCGTACAGGGCCGACTGCGCGTCCAGCCCCTCGTAACACTGGAGGCGGATCAGGCGGGTGCCGAGCGCGGCGGCGAGCGTCTTGGCCGCCTCGGTCTTGCCCACACCCGCCGGGCCCTCCAGCAGCAGCGGCTTGCCCAGCGCGACCACGAGCCGCAGGGCGGTGACGAGCGCGGGCCCCGCCACGTAGCCCCGCTCGCGGAAGGCGGCAGCCAGGTCCGGGGGAGCGGAGGGCTCGGTCACCCCCGCCTCACGCCAGGGTTCCGGCGCTCGCACCCACCTGCGCGCTCATGTTCTGGAAGGTCTTCTGGATCAGCTTCTGCGCCTGGGCATCGAGGACCCGCCCGCCCACTGTCGCCACCGGGCCGCGCATGGTCGCGTCGCCCTGCCAGTCGAGGGTGGTCGTGCCGTCGCCGTTGTCCACGACGTTCGCGCCCGCCGTGAGGTCCACCACGCTGCCCAGGCCGCCGCCCTGCACCTTCACGTTGATCCGCTGGGCGGCCTCGTCGGGCCGCACCTCGATCTTGAACTTGAACTTGCCGCGCACCATGCCCACGCCGACCTGCACGGTCGCGTCCATATGCGTCTGGTCGTGGACCACGACCTCCTGCACGTCGGGGAGGCAGCGGGCCACCCGCTCGGGGTCCTGCACGAAGGCCCACACCACCGCCGGGGACGCCTTGACCTGTTCCTGACCGCTGTAACTCAGTTTCATGGGGAAACCTCCGGGGAAGAAGCGCGGTTGTCGGTGCCCCCCATTCTGCCGCAGTCGGGAGGCGGTGGGCCGTACACTCCGGGCATGTCCTCCCCCGGCCCCCCTCCCGCCGGTGCCGTCGCGGGCGTGCTCCTCGCCGCCGGGCGGAGTACGCGCATGGGGCGGCCTAAACAGCTCGTTTCCTTGCGGGGCCAGCCCCTCGTGCGCCACGCGGCAACCGCCCTGAGCCGGGGAGGCTTCGACCTTCTGCTCGCCGTCATTCCCCCCGGCGAGGTGGGGGAGGAGGTGCGGGCGGCCCTGTCAGACCTTCCCTTCACGTTCACTGTGAACCCCGATCCGGCGCGCGGGCTGGCGGGGTCGTTCCGGGCCGCCGTCGCCGCCTTGCCCGGAGGACTGGCCGCCGCCCACTTCGCCCTCGCGGACATGCCGCTTCTGACCGGGGAAGTCCACGCCCGGCTCCTTACCTCATTTCGGGAGACGGGGGCACCTCTCGTCCTCGCGGAGTACGGCGACCCGGGGGAGGCGGTTCGCGCCCCGCCCCACCTCTTCCGCGCCGACCTGCTCCCGGCCCTGCGCGGGCTGCCCGACGCCGACCACGGCCCGCGTGCCCTGCTGCGGGCGTACGCGGGTCAGGCCCTCACCCTGCGTTTTCCCGCCGACCTCCTCGCCGATGTGGACACGCCGGAGGAGTTGAGGCGGCTGGAGGAGGGGATGTGTGGGTCTTGAGGGCTCACGCTCCGACGTGGTCCTCCTCCGGCTCCCCCTCCCCGGTGGGTGGGGTGCCCAGGGGGTCCTCCAGATGCTCGGCCAGCGTGGGGAACAGCGCGCGCACGCGCTCCCGGGCCGCCTGCCGCGCGACCTCCTCGCGGGCGATCAGGCGGGCGCGCTCGTAGCGCAGCAGGTCGGGGTCGCCGTGCAGGATGCCGAGGACGACCTCCGCGTCCTGGAGGCGGCCCAGGGCCTCCAGCGTGACGGTGACGATGGGCGGCACCCCCCCGATCAGGTCGAGCGTGTAGCGGTAGCGCTTGAGGCGCTTGCGCCAGGCGTGCCACTCCTCCGAGTCCTCCGAGGCCAGCGCCGCCTCGCCGTCCCGCAGGAGCCGGTCCCCGTCCTTCCCGATCAGGCGCCGGGCGCGGCCCTTCCAGCCCCTGCGCAGGTCGAAGGCCGGGGGGCGATCCGGCCAGACGGTCGCGTCCAGGAGGGCCGCCCGCCGCTCGGCCCAGGTCCGGTCGAAGTACGCGAGGGTGCCCTCCGGCACGCCGAGTTCCACCAGGGCGTCGCGGATATGGCCCCCCGCCACGTCGTGGTCTCGCAGGGGGGCGGCGGCGCGGCGCAGGTCGCGCCAGGCCCGCTCGGTCTTCTTTCCCGCGTCGGCCACGCGCAGTTCGGCCTGTGCCCGCCGGGTGAGTTTGCGCGCGGCGTGGACGGCCCCCGGGTCGCCCGCGCGCAGGTCGTCCCAGAGCCCTTCCAGTCGGCTGGCGGCCTGGCTTTGTTTGCGTTTGCTCATCGCATGGACCTCCCGGTCAGGGCCACGGTGCTGGTGGGGAGCGGTTCGCCGAACGCCGCGTAGCGCCGCGCCGCGCCCGGATCGCCCCGGCCCTCCAGCACGGTGACCTCGGGCCGCCCGGTCACGTTCACGCTCAGCAGCGCGAGGCGGCCCGTCTCGTACGCCCCCAGGTCGAGGTACACCTGCCGCCCCAGCCGCACCGGGACGCGGACGGGGGTGTGCCCGTGGACGCTGTACGTGACCCCCTCGGGCAGCGGGAAGGGGCCGTCGAAGGGCCGCAGCCACAGCGCCGCCGACTCGGGACTCGGGTACTGGGGATGCTTCACGGGCGGGCTGGCGTGGGCGACGAGGACGCTGGGTTCCCCCGGCGGGGTGCGGTGGATCTCCCCGTCCGCCGTCACGTACACCACCCGCACGAGCGCGTCGAGGTACTCGGCCAGCCCCTGCGGAAAGCGCTCCAGCGTCAGGCCGCCCTGCGCGGCCAGCTCGCGGCGCACGCTCTCGCCGCCGTTGCCCATCCACCACCCGAAGCCCTCCATCGCGCGGCGGTAGTCGGCCAGGTCGCGCGAGGTGCTGTACTGCCGGAACCACTGCAGCCCCTCCTGCGCCATGCGTTCGTGGTTGCCCATGAGCAGGGTCGCCCGGCCCTGGCGGTGCAGGTCGAGCAGCAACTCGGCGCAGTCCAGGCTCCGCGGCCCCCGGTCGAGGGCGTCCCCCAGGCTCAGGAGGTGGGCGTCCGGGCCGTACGTTTCACTGATATAGGCGACCGCCTCCGCCAGCAGGTCCGAACGCCCGTGCAGGTCGGGAAGGATGACGACGGGCCGCGTCACGGGCGCGCGTCCCCCGGCTCGTCCGCGAAGTCGAGCAGCGTCTGCTTGCTCCGCTCGCGCAGCAACCGGGCACCGTCGGGGTCAGGAGTAAAGGTCACGCCCCCGCTCGAGACCGTCACCCGGTACGCCGCGCCGTCCCGCACGTCCGGCAGCCACTCGGCGGGAAGCTGATACGTGCGCCCGCGCGCGTCCTCCACGTCCGCGAGGCCCGCGTCCTCGTCGAGCACGTCCACCACCAGCAGGTCTCCCGCCCACGTCATGGGGGCAGTCTACGCTGCCCGGGGGGGCTGCACCTTTTGGGGGACGGCCCCTCTCACGCGCGGCGGGTACCGTGCGGGCATGGACGCCTCGCCCCCCTCCCCCCCGAATCCCCTCCGTCGCCGGGTGCTGCGCGGCCTGCTGGGCGGCGGTTTGGCCGTGGGTGCGCTGGGCGGCGCGGGGCTGGCGCAGGCGGCCCGTTTCGGCGTGGTGCGGGAGCGGGTGACCTTGCCGGGGCTGCGCGCCCCGCTGCGGGTCGCCTTCCTGACCGACCTGCACTATGGCCTGTACGTCTTCGCGCCCCAGGTGCGCGCCTGGGTGGACGCGGCGAACGCCGAGCGCCCCGACCTGATCCTGCTCGGCGGCGACATGCTCGACATCCGCTCGGACGCCGACCCCGCGCCGCTGCTCGCCGAACTCGCCCGGCTGCGGGCGCCGCTGGGCGTGTTCGGGGTCTGGGGCAACCACGACTACGACTCCTTCGGGCGGGGCGACACCCGGCGGGGAGGCCGCGCCCGCCCCGACTGGGCGCGGCGTCGCGCGGGCCTGACGGACGCCTTTGCCCGTGCGGGCGTACCCATCCTGCTCAACGCCGGGCGGGCTGTCCGGGACGACCTGTGGGTGGGCGGCGTGGACGACCTCTGGCAGGACGAGACCGACCCGGCGGCGGCCCTCGCCGGGGCGGGGGAGCGGGCCACCCTGCTCCTGAGCCATAACCCCGACCTTCTCCCCGACCTGCCGGGTCCGGTGGGGCTGGTCCTGTGCGGCCACACGCACGGTGGTCAGGTCCGCTTCCCCTTTGTCGGCGCCCCAGTCGTCCCCAGCCGCTACGGCCAGCGGTACGCGATGGGCTGGGTGCGCGGGGCCTACGGCACGCCCGCCTACGTCAGCCGGGGCCTGGGCACGAGCGGCGTCCCCTTCCGCAACCTCTGCGAGCCGGAACTGACGCTGCTCACGCTGGAGGGGTGAGGGAGGTTACCCTGTAGGCGTGATTCGCCTTGGCCCTTGAGTTGATCCCCGACCATCTCCGCCGGAAGTACGAGGTGCATGAGTGGCGGCACGCCTGCGCCATCCTGGCGGCTGACTTCCCCGAGGAGTGGAGCGACCTGCTGGTCCTACTGGACGACTTCCGGCTGTGCGAGTCCTGGATTGCCTCGGGTGGGGGGAACAAAAGTCGGGTCGCGGACGCCATCGACCGCTTTCTCGCGGGGCGCGGCTGGCGGGAGAAGAAGTTCGATACGGCGGTGACGGTGGACGGGGTGCGCAAGGACAGCCCCACCCACAAGGTGGACTGCTTCAAGAACCGCGTGGCCCTGGAAGTCGAGTGGAACAACAAAGACCCCTTCTTCGACCGCGACTTGAACAACTTTCGGCTCCTGTTCGATCTGCGCGCGGTCAGCGTCGGGGTGATCATCACCCGCTGCGACCACCTGCAGGACATCTTCAACCGTCTGGGGCGGGGGAGCAGCTACGGCATGAGCACCACCCACATGAGCAAACTGCTTCCCCGCATCGAGGGCGGCAGTGGGGCAGGCTGCCCCATCCTCGTGGTCGGGATCAGCGAGCGCGCCTACGCGGAGGACTGCTGATGTCGGCCGCCGACGATTTCCGCCGGGACATTCAGGGGAAGTACGCGACCATCCTGGCCGATCCCCCCTGGCAGTTCATCAACCGCACCGGAAAGGTTGCGCCCGAACACCGACGATTGAGCCGTTATCCCACCCTCGACCTGGAGGCCATCAAAGCTATCCCGGTCGCTGGGGCCGCCGCCCCCACCGCCCACCTCTACCTCTGGGTGCCGAACGCCCTGCTGCCCGAGGGGCTGGAGGTGATGAGTGCCTGGGGCTTCACTTACAAGACCAACCTGATCTGGCACAAGGTCCGCAAGGATGGCGAACCGGATGGGCGCGGCGTCGGCTTCTATTTCCGCAACACCACCGAGATCATTCTCTTCGGGGTACGGGGCAAGGATGCCCGCACGCTGGCCCCGGGCCGCCGCCAGGTCAACATCCTGAAGACGCAGAAGCGCGAACATTCCCGCAAGCCCGATGAGCAGTACCGGCTCATCGAGGCGTGCAGCCCAGGCCCTTACCTCGAGCTGTTCGCCCGGGGCACCCGGCCCGGCTGGACCGTCTGGGGCAACCAGGCCGACGAGACTTACTCGCCCACCTGGGATACCTACAGCAACCACTCCCGTGCCCACAGCCCGGCGTCAGAACAGCAGCCGCTCTTCCCGGCCTCGCTGCTGGAGCGGGCCGAGGACTGAACGCCCGGCACTCGGGGACGGGGCGAACGCCATCCGCAGAGTCGGGCTCTCTACCGGCGGGCCATCCGCCCCGGTCAGGCCGCCCCGTCCTCCTCCAGCAGGCGCAGCAGCGCCGATACCACCGCCGGGTCGAAGTGGGTGCCGCTGCCCCGCGTGAGCTCGGCGGCGGCCTCGGCGTGGGTCCAGGCGCGCTTGTAGGGCCGCTCACTCGTCAGGGCGTCGTACACGTCGCAGGCGGCGAAGATGCGGGCGTGCAGGGGAATCGCCTCGCCTGCCAGGCCGTGGGGGTAGCCCCCGCCGTTCCAGTGTTCGTGGTGCCCCATCACCACGTCCAGCGCGGCGCGCGGCAGGAAGGAGAGCTGCCCCGCCAGCCGCCCGCCCTCGGCGACGTGTTCCTGCATCCGGGCGCGGGCGGGGGCGTCCAGGGCGCCGGGGTGGTGCAGGATCGCGTCGGGAATGCCGACCTTGCCGATGTCGTGCAGGTACGCGCCCCAGCGCAGGTCGCGCAGTTCGGCGTCACTCAGCCCCAGGGCCTGCCCGAGGCGCAGCGCGAGCGCCGTCACCCGGTCGGTGTGGCCCTGGGTCTCCGCGTCCCGGGCCTCCAGCATCAGGCCCAGGGCGCGCAGGGCGCTCTCGTGGGCGGCCCGCTCGCGCTCCTCGGCGTCCAGCCGCGCGGCGAGCAGCGTCAGCAGGCCGGTGACCGTGCTGATCAGCCGCCGCTCCTCCGGCGACCAGGGGTGGGGCGCGAACACGTGCGAGAGCAGCGCCCCCACCAGCCGTCCCCCCGCGTCCCGGACGGGCGCGGCGGTCAGCGCCATCACGCCCAGGTCGGGAAACCCCGCCGCGTCGGGCGCCGCGCGCGTGTCCTCGAAGTACAGCACGTGGTCGGCTGACCGCAGCGCGCCCATCAGCGGCAACTCGGGGGGCAGGCCGTGGGCGAGCAGCGCCTCCATCATCGGCCCCTGCGGCATGTCCCCGCTCGCCGCCCGCGCGTGGTAGGTCAGCGTGGTGTCCCGGAGCTGGAAGTATCCCGCCCCCACCGCTGCCGTCCGGCTCACCAGCGCGTCCAGCACCGGCTGCATGGCGCCGCCCAGGTCGCTCGCCGTCAGGCCCAGCCGGGTGAGGTGCAGCGACAGGTCATGGGCGGTCGGGGACGCCTCTTGGACGCGGAGGGCAGACATGCCCCGCAGTCTAGAGGGGGAAATCTCACAGGAAACTGGCGTGACAAAGGCCCTCCGGCGGGGGAGGGCTAGGCACGAGGGGCACTCAGGGCAGCGGGAAGCCGCCCGCGAAGGCGTGCACCTCGGCCTTCACGTCCTCGCCCTTCAACGCGCGGTCGATCAGGTCGGCGATGGTGGGCATGTCGCTTTCGACCATGCCGCGCGTGGTCACCGCCGGGGTGCCGATGCGGATACCGCCGCCGTGCAGAATTTTCTCGGTGTCGTAGGGCAGGGTGGACTTGGAGATGGTGATGTCGTTGGCGTCCAGCCGCTTCGTCGCCTTGGTGCCGTTGAGGCCCTGGGGCCGCAGGTCGAGCACGAGGAGGTGGTTGTCGGTGCCGCCCGACACGACCCGGTAGCCGCGGTCCTGGAAGGCCCCCGCCAGCGCCTGCGCGTTGCGGATGACCCGCGCGGCGTACTCCCGGAACTCGGGCCGCAGCGCCTCGCCGAACGCCACGGCCTTGGCGGCGATCACGTGCTCCAGCGGCCCGCCCTGGTAGCCGGGGAAGACGGCCCGGTCGATCTTCGCGCCCAGTTCGGGGTCGTTGGAAAGGATAATCCCGCCGCGTGGCCCGCGCAGCGTCTTGTGCGTCGTCGAGGCGACCACGTGCGCGTGCGGCAGCGCGTTCGGGTGCAGCCCCGCCGCGATCAGCCCCGCGATGTGCGCGATGTCCGCGAAGAGGATCGCCCCCACCTCGTCCGCCACCTGCCGGAAGGCCGCGAAGTCGATGATGCGGCTGTAGGCGCTCGCCCCGGCGATGATCATCTTGGGCTGGTGCTCGTGGGCGAGGCGGCGCACCTCCTGCATGTCGATGAGTTCCGTCTCCGGGTTCACCTTGTAGCCCACGATCCTGTACCGCAGGCCGGAGAAGTTGACCGGGTTGCCGTGCGTCAGGTGCCCCCCGTGCGAGAGGTCCATGCCCAGCACCGTGTCCCCCGGCTCGATCAGGGCGTTGTACACGGCGAGGTTGGCGCTGCTCCCCGAGTGCGGCTGCACGTTCGCCCACTCGGCGCCGAAGAGCTGCTTGACCCGCTCGATGGCGAGGCGCTCGACCTCGTCCACGACCTCGCAGCCGCCGTACCAGCGCTTGCCGGGGTAGCCCTCCGCGTACTTGTTCGTCAGGACACTGCCCTGCGCGGCCCGCACGGCGGCGGAGGTGAAGTTCTCGGAGGCGATGAGTTCCAGGCCGGTGCGCTGGCGCTCGGCCTCGCGCGCGATCAGGTCGAAGATCGCCGGGTCCTGGGCAGCCACGTCAGAGGTGGCGGGCTTCTCCGCGGTGCTCGTCATGCCCCCACGGTAACACCCCCACCCGGCGGGAAACAGGGCCGCCGTCCGCGAATCTGGACGGGCGGTCCCGGGTCGTCTAGGCCGTCTGCGGGGCTACTTCCCGTCCTGCAAGGTGTACGACCGGCCTCCGATACGGACGAGGCCGGTGCTCGGCTTGCCGCCCTCGGAGTCGGGCAGGAAGGCGAAGGAGCGCACCACATGGCCGTCGGCGTACTGGAGTTCCAGCGTGTTGCCCACGAAGCGGTAGGTGCCGCTGCTGCTGCGGCTGCTCGTGGCGGTCACGCCGCCCGTCACGCTGCCGGACGAGGTGCCCGTGTCGGTGAAGGTCGAACTGGCGCCGCCCGAGGCTTCGCGGGAGAAGCGGCCATCCGGGGTGAAGCGCAGGAAGGCTTCCGAGTAGCTGCTGCTCAGCCCACCCACCGCGACCGAGGCGGAGAAGCTGCGGTACGTGCCGTTCAGCTTCAGCCCCGAGACGGGCCGGATGGCGAGCAGGGTCGTGCCGCCTAAGTCGTAACTGCCGTCCGGCTTCTTTCTCAGCGGCTCGGGCTTGCCGTTTCCGATCCTGAGCTGCCCATTGCGGAAGGAATACACCTCGCACACCGGCAGGCCGTTGGGGTGGGTGCGGGAGCAGTCGGCGTCCTCCAGCCCCTCGTCGGGTTCGTCGGTGTAGACGTAGCCGTTCTTGTCGAAGATGTAGAAGCTCCAGCACAGCCCGCCGCAGTACCCGCCCACGTCCGCCTGCCAGCTCGCGTAGGCCCCCGAGAGCCCGCCGGAGCCCTTGGGTGGGGCCGGGGCCTTCGTCTTTCCGTAGCGGGGAATCGGCGTGGGTTTCACGGTCACGCTGCACTCGGCGGTGCGGGACACGTACAGGGTGCGCCTGCCGTTCTCCTCCCCGTAATAGCCGGACTTCTCCGCCCAGGGACCGCTGACGAAGTCCACGTCGCCGTTGTCGTCGTCCTGGTCGCTCAGGAGGTCCAGGCGGTACTGCCCCTCCGCGCCGTTCACCCGGTAGCGGTTGCCGGGCAGGAGTTCCAGCGGCGGCGCGGCCTTCCCGTTCGCGTTGATCTGCACGCAGGCGTAGCGACCGGGTTTGGGCGTCCGCAGGCCGAAGGTCAGCCGGGCGTAGTCCTCGCGCGGCCCGCGCTGGTAGCACTCGAAGTCGATCTGCTTGTCCTCCGGGCCGACGTTCTGGAGGTTGATGCTCTGGCCGTAGTCGTCGAAGCCCAGGTAGGCGTCGTCCGTCCCGGCGAGTGGCCCGGAGGTCCAGCGCACCTTGTTCAGCGTCCCCTTCACGGTCGTGTAGGCCCCCGAGCCGAAGACCTTCGTGCCGTCGCCGACCCGGTACTGCCGCCCCTCCAGGATTTGCAGGCGCAGCGGGGGTTTGGCGTAATCGCTGCCCCGCAGCTCGGCGTAGCAGCGGAACTCGTCGGGAATGGGCTCCACTTCGGGGTCACGCCCGGAGGCGACGAACTTGGGAGTGCTGATCGCGGTGACGCTCGGCCAGGTGCCACCCGTGGGTGGGGTGGGGGTCGCGGGCCGGGTCGTCCCCTGCGCTGGGGGCGTCGGCGCCTTGGCCTGGGTCCCGGAAGGGCTTGCCGGGTCCACCGAGTTCAGAAACGCTTCCAGCCCCGGCTGGTACTTCTCCAGCAGCGCCAGGCTGGATGTGGTGTAGTGCGCCGCGAACACCTGATTCCCGTGGAGCACGGCCAGGAAATACCGGAAGCGCGGCTGTCCGTTCACGGTGCCGATGACGACCTGGGTGAGTGCCCGGTCGCCCTCGTCCGTCTTCTCCGGCTGCACGGGGCTCGTGCGCTGCCCGGCGAGGTCGCGTGAGTTGTTTGTCACGTGCGTGGCGAACCAGGCGGCGAAGTCGGCGGGGGCCTTCGCGGGCGGCAGGAACCGCACCGTCACCACGTCGCCCGCCGCCAGGCCCGAGGGGCTCAGGACGAGCGCGCCCGCCTCTGTGCGGGAGGTCCACCCGGCGGGGACCTGGTACTTCAGCCCGCCGAACTGCCCGGAGCCCTGGGCCGCGGCGGTCGTCAGCGGGAGGGCGAGCAGGGCGGCGACGAGAATCTTCAAGGGGGCGCGGACATGAGCCACAGGGAACCTCCGGGGGACCTTCGTTCGGATCGGGACAGAATCGCCGCCCAGCCTACCGGACCCGGCGCCCGCCTCCCACCCCCTGTTCAGCCCGCCGTGCCCAGGCGGCGCCGCACCTCGGTCAGCTCCTCGCCGCCCGCGAGCACAAGCACGCTGTCCCCCGCCGCGAGCTCGGTCGCCCCCTTGGGGATCAGGAACTCCCCGGCGCGGTGAATCAGGATCACCAGCGCCTCGGGCGGCAGGTGCAGGTCCACGATGCGGGCGCCGTCGGCGTCGCTGCCGGGCCGCACCTCGACCTCCACCATCTCGTTCTTGTTGTGACCGGTCGGCGTGTAGGTGATCGGGTAGGCGGCCCGCGGCGGCAGTGTCTCGCGCACCCTCAGCCAGCGGGCGACCAGGGTGAGGGTCGTGCCCTGGAGCAGCACGCTCGTCAGCACGATGAAGAAGACCACGTTGAAGAGCGTCTGCGCCTGCGGCACCCCGGCGAGGGGCGGGAAGGTGGCGAGGACGATGGGCACGGCGCCCCGCAGCCCCACCCACGCGACCATCGTTTTCTCGTTCAGCGGCATCCGCGCCCGCGCCAGGCTGAGATACACGCTGACGGGCCGCGCCACGAAGACGAGGACCAGGGCGCACGCCAGCGCCAGGCCAGCGGTCGGCAACAACTCGCGCGGGTTGACGAGCAGCCCCAGGGTGAGGAACATCCCCACCTGCATCAGCCAGGCCAGCCCGTCGTGGAAGGAGATCAGGCTGCGCTTGTGGATGAAGTCGGCGTTGCCCAGAATCACGCCCGCGATATAGACCGCGAGAAAGCCGCTCCCGCCCAGCACCGCCGTCCCGCTGAAGATCGTCAGCGCCAGCGCGAGGGTGAGGACCGAATACAGCCCCTCGAACTGGAGCTGCACCCGGTTGAGGACCCACAGCGCCACCCGCCCCAGCACGACCCCCAGCACCGCGCCGAGCACCATCTGCCGCAGGAAGAGGGGCACGATGTCCAGGACGCCCGCACCCGGCGAGGCAATGAGCTCGATCAGCCCGACCGTGAGGAAGACCGCCATCGGGTCGTTCACCCCCGACTCGAACTCCAGCAGCGGGTCGATGTCGCCCTTCAGGCCCAGATTGCGCTCCTTGAGGACGGAGAAGACGGCGCTGGCGTCCGTGCTGCTCACGATGGCCCCCAGGAGCCACGCGGCCAGCCACGGAAAGCCGAAGGCGAAGTGGGCGAAGGTGGCCATCACCCCCGCCGTGAGGAGCACGCCCAGGGTCGCCAGGCTCAGGCCACGTTTCACCACCGGCTGCACGAGCCGCCAGTTGGTATCCAGCCCGCCCTGAAAGAGGATGAAGCACAGGGCGAGCGTGCCCAGCGCCTGTGCCAGCCGGTAGTCGTAGAACTGGATGCCCAGCCCGTCCGACCCCGCGAACATTCCCACGCCCAGGAACAGCAGCAGCCCCGGGATACCCAGCCGCCCGCCCAACCGGCTCACGACCAGGCTGGCGAGGAGCAGCACACCCGCCGCCAGCAGAAAGGCCTCCGCGTGAACCTCACCCACCGCCCGACTCCGCGCTCCGCCACTCAATCATAGGGGCATGCTCGCACACGGCCCCACCGAGCCCAAGGCCAACAATAAGGACGTGGGGAGCCGCACAGGCCCGCCCGCGTCCTGAAGGTTCGGTCTACAGGTCGCCCGCGAGCCAGCGCACCACGTTCTTGCCCAGGTTCGCGTTGCTCAGGTTCCCCCAGTTCTGGTACTGGCTGGTCGTGCCGTCGCTGAAGGTCCCGTCACTGAAGGTGCTGGTGTCGCCCCAGGCGGCCACCCGGCCCGCCCCAACGCTGTTCACGCCCAGGTACGTCTTCCCATTGGCCCCCAGAACGCCCGTGCCCGCCAGCACGTCGATGCTGGTGCCCACGTACACTCCCGCGCTCGCCACGTCGTCCCCGCTGCCCGCCCCGCCCACCACGATGGGGTGACTGCTCGCCGTGGGAGTCGCCGTATACACCGGATCACTGAAGCTGGAGTTGAAGGAGTGCCGCAGGGCGAAGAGCGTGTCGCTGTCCAGGCTGCGCTGGAGCGAAGTCGTGACGCTCGCGGGCGTGCTGCCGTCCCAGCCGCCAAAGACCTCCGGGCTGTCCCACCCGTCGTTGTCGCGGTCGGAATCGCGGTGATCGCTGACCATGAAGAGCCCCCCGCCGCTCTGCACGAAGGTCTGAATGGCCGAGCGCTCGCTGTCCGAGAGCGGGTTCTGCGGCTCGGCGATGACGAGGACCTTGGCCCCGCTCAGCGCGGTGGAGGTGATCGCCGTCCCCGTCAGCGCCTTCACCGTGTACCCCAGCCCGCGCAGCGCCGCCGCGTAGTCGCTGTAGGCGCCGTCGATGCGCCAGTCGGCGTTTCCGGCGTCCTCCTTCTTCGTCAGGTCGAACAGCACAGTGTTCCCGGTCGGGGTGGAGGTGCCGCCGTTCGCCGCGCCAGGTGTGGCCGCCTGCACCCGGAAGTCCGCGCTGTTCGCGTCCGTATCCTGCCCGTCGGGCACGCGGGCGAGGGCGGACCCGGCGCCCGTGGTCGGGGCGGGTAAGCCCTCGCCGCGTCCGGTCGTCGGCGTGCCGTAGGCGACCGCGTCGATCACGGTGCCGGACCTCAGCAGGCGCAGGCTGGCGCTACCGTTGTTCAGGTCGGCGCCCGAGTTCACCAGCGTGCGGCCCGGCACGGTCGTGTCCTGCGCCACCACGTAGTACCCGCTCGCCGGGATTGTGCCCGAGAGGGTCAGCGTCCGGTACGCCGTCCCCGCCGTGTCGTGGGCGGTCAGGGTGTACCCGCTCAGGCTCTTGCCCGCCGGTCCGCGCAACTCGATGAAGGTGCCCGCGTCCGTGCCCGCCGAGTCGTAGTACAGCTCGTTGATGACGGGTTCCCCGGTCGCGGCGAGCGACCCGAGGGCCGGAGTCTCGGCGCTGGACCGGTCACCGCAGGCCGCGAGCGTGAGCGAGAGGGCGAGCAGGGCGGGCAGGGTCAGGCGCGGATTCACGCGCCCCACTCTGCCGGGCCAAGTGTGATCGGGCGGTCAGGCCCCCACCTTGACCCTCCCTGCCGTGGCCGTTACCCTGAAGCCATGACGCCCCGCCCCGGTCCACGTTCGCCCTTTACGGGCCGCGGGGCTGCGCTGACCTGAGAACGGTCGAGCGTCCGTCCCCGCCACTTTCGCGTGGCGGGGTTTTTCTTTTGCCCGAGGAGTCCCCATGAGAGAAGAAGCCCTGCAAGCCATCCAACAAGCCCCCGACCTTGATGTCCTTCAAACCGTCAAGACCCGGTATGTGGGCAAGAGCGGCCTCGTCACCAAGGAACTCGGGTCGCTCGGCAAACTCCCCCCCGAGGAGCGTAAGCGCCGCGGCGCCGAGATCAACGCCCTTCGCCAGGCCATCGACGCTGCCCTCACCGAGCGCGAGACCACCCTCAAACGCGCCGCCCTCGACGCCAAGCTCGCCTCCGAGGCCATCGACGTGACTCTCCCCGGCCTGCCCCTCCCGGCGGGTGGCCTGCACCCGATCAACCGCGTGTATGACGACCTGATCCGCATCTACGAGCGCATGGGCTACGCGGTGATCGAGGGGCCGGAGGTCGAGGACGAGCACCACAACTTCGAGGCGCTGAACGTGCCGTGGTATCACCCCGCCCGCGACCTCCAGGACACCTTCTGGCTGGAGGACGGCCGGTTGCTCCGCACCCACACCAGCCCCATGCAGGTGCGCTACATGGTGGACCACGAGCCGCCCCTCAAGGTCGTCGTGCGCGGCAAGGTCTACCGCTACGAGGCGACCGACGCCACCCACGAGGCGATGTTCCACCAGCTTGAGGGCCTCGTGGTCGGCGACGGCATCAGCATGGCCGACCTCAAGGGCACGATTGCCGAGATGGCGCGCGGGCTGTACGGCCCCACGGCCAAGGTCCGCTTCCAGCCGAGCTATTACCCCTTCGTCGAGCCGGGCGCCGACTTCGCGGTGTGGTGGGAGAACCCGCGCGGCGAGAGCAAGTGGCTGGAACTCGGCGGCTGCGGCATGATCCACCCCAACGTGTTTAAAGCGGTGGACGATCTAAGGGAAGCTCAAGGCAAGCCCCGCGTGTACGAGGGCAAGACGGGCTTTGCCTTCGGGCTGGGGCCGGAGCGGATCGCCATGCTCAAGTACGGGATTCCCGATATCCGCTACTTCTACGCGAACGACCCGCGGGTGCTGGGGCAGTTCAGGGGGGAGTTGGGGTGAACGTGGAACAGGCGATTAGGGTCGATGAGCTGGAGAAAGCGTTCACCCTGATTCTGGATGGATTACGGCGACGTGGTAGCTCTCTCCCTGTCCCTGACGACTATTACTGGCTGCTTCTTGAGGAGCAAGAGCGCTATGACATGAGTGCAGAGCCGAAGACGCTCGGGGTCGGGCAGTTGTCTGAAGACTTGTACTTTCTGAGGAATGCGCTAGCGGACGTTGACGGAAATCCTTTGGACGTTCACTTGCTCTCTAAGTTGTTGCCGATTCTTCAGAACATCGTGGATCGGAACTTCGGTTGATGTATAAGGTCTCCTTACCTATGCGTGAACGGAGCGTCTGTGCTTAGGCAGTCCGGGAAGGAGTTGAAGTGAACGCTGGAGGGGTTGCCAGGCCCGTTCACCCCCTCCCAACCTCCCCCCTCAAGGGGGAGGGGTTAAAGCTCCCCGCGAGCTTCCAGGGTCTGCTGTATTCGTTCCAGGACGCCGCTCAGGTTGTTTCTGATCTCATGGTTCCAGAAGCGCAGCGTCTCGAAGCCGTGTTCGGCCATGTCCGCGTCCCGTTGTCTGTCCGCCTCGCTGTTCAGATGTTGGCTGCCGTCCAGTTCGATGACGAGGCTTTGCTCGTAACACACGAAGTCGGCGACGTACCGGCCCATCGGCTCCTGTCGGCGGAAGCTGACTCCCAGCTTCTTACCCCGCAAATGCCGCCACAGCAGTGCTTCTTCCGGCGTCATCCGGCCCCGCAGCGCACGGGCGACTTCGGTAGACGGGCTCGTCCTCGCTTCCCACTTCACCACGCCCCAGCCTAGTGCCTTCCTTTCTCCCTCCCCCTTGAGGGGGGAGGGCCGGGGAGGGGGTGAACGGGCCTGGCAACCCTGAAAACGACGCCCTCTAGCCTCCTCTCTTCTCTGAGGTTTTTCATGAAACTCCCCTACTCCTGGCTCCAAGAACTGATTCCCCAACTTCCCCCCGCCCCTGACCTCGAACCCATCCTCGCCAGCATGGGCCTGCCGCTGGAGGGCATCGAGGAAGTACCTGCTCCCCCCGAGGGCGTCTTCCTCGCCGCCGTGACGGCTGCCGAACCCATCGAGGGAACGGCGCTCACCAAACTTTCGCTCGACGTGGGGCCGCACGGGACCCGCACGATTGCCTCCGGGGCGCCCAACGCGGTCGGCCTCCCCGCCGGAACGATGGTCGCCCTCGTCACGCCGGGCACGACGCTCGGCGACATGGAGTACGGCGTCCGCCAGATGCAGGGCGTCGAGTCCTGGGGCATGGCGGCGAGCGCGAAGGAACTCGGCATCGGCGAGACCAGCGCGGGAGTGATGCTGTTCCCGGCGGGGACGGCGGCGCCTGGAACCCCGATGCGTGAACTGTGGCCCGCCGACTCCGTCCTGGACGTGGAGGTCACGCCCAACCGCGCCGACGTGCTGAGCGCCCTGGGGCTGGCCCGCGACCTCGCGGCGTTCCTGGGGCTCGACCTCGTGGAGCCGGAAGCGGGGCTCCCGTCCAGCGGCGAGGGCGAGATTCGCGTCACCCTGCCCCCGCGCGGCATCACCCTCGAACGTGACCCCTCGCGCAAGATTCGCTTCGGCTGCGACCACTTCGCCGCCCGCACGGTGAATGGTGTGCGGAACGGCCCCGCGCCCCTGTGGATGCAGCGCCGCCTGACCCTCGCCGGAATGCGCCCCATCGACCTGATCGTGGATACGAGCAACTACGTGATGCTGGAACTCGGCCAGCCCACCGCGCTGTACGACCGCCGGGAGGTCGCGGATGACCAGATCATCGTCTCCTTCGGGCTGCGGCAGGGCGAGATCGTGCGCGACCTGCTGGGGGGCGAGCACACCGTCGGCCCCGAGGACCTCCTCATCCGCGATGGGCGCGAGGTCCACATCCCGACGGTGATGGAGGCGTTCGCCACGGCGAAGGAACCGAAGCCGGGCCAGGGTGTCCTCGGCATCGCGGGCATCGTGGGCGGCGACCACGGGCATGTGAGGGCGGATACGACGGACGTGGTGATCGAGTCGGCGCACTTCGACCCCGTCCTGCTGCGCCGCACGAGTACGCGACTCGGCCTGAAGACCGACGCCGTGTACCGCTACGAGCGCGGCGTCGATCCCCTCCTCGCCCCACGCGGCGCGAACCGGGTGGCGGGGCTGCTGGCACAGTTCGGCGGAGGGCAGGCCCACCCCGGGGCCACCCTCGTCGGCCAGCCGGAGGTACCCGGCCCCATTGAAGTGACTGGGGACCAGATTCGCGCGCTCCTCGGCATGGAGGTGGGCACGGACGAGATGGAAGGCATCCTCACTCGCCTGGGGTGCCGGGTGGAGCGGGAGGGCGACCGCCTGACCGTCACGCCCCCCTCCTGGCGCGTGGACATGAACATCTGGCAGGACCTGGCCGAGGAGGTGGCCCGGCTGCACGGCTATGCCCACCTCCCCGAGACGCTGCCCACCCTGCGCGTTCACGAGAGCAACCTGGGCGCCGAGCAAGCGAGCCGGGAGCGCGACACCCTGCGCCGCACCCTGAGCGGCCTGGGCTTTCAGGAGGTCGTGACCTACACCTTCACGAACGACGAGGAGGCGGTGAAGGCCCGCAGCGAGCGCCCCGGCGTGCGCCTGCGCAATCCCCTCACCGCTGACCGGACGGGAATGAGGACGGCCCTCTACCCCAGCCTCCTCAAAGCCGCGCAGGTTCATCCCAAGGGCGAGCGGGTGTTGCTGTTCGAGATCGGGCGGATTTTTCCGGCAGAGGGGGAGCGCGAGCGCCTCGGCCTGCTGATGCGTGGGCCGCTCGCGCCGCAGACGTACGTGGCGGGGGTCGCCGGGTCCTTCGGCGCCTTCAAGGGCCTGGTGGAAGCCCTCGCTGCCAGCCTGGGTGCCGACTTCGAGCTGCGGCAACTGCGCGGGGACGCCGTGCCCCCCGCCCTCCACCCCGGCATCGCGGGCGAGGCCATGTGGAACGGGCAATCTGTGGGCTGGCTGGGCGCCCTCCACCCCGAGATCGCGGGGGAGTTCGGCCTCAGGGGCGACACCTTCCTGCTGGAGACCGCGCTGCCCCTGCCGGGCCGGACCTGGGCCTTCCGCGACCCCAGCCGCGCCCCCGCCGCCTGGCGCGACCTCGCGGTGATTGCCCCACTGGAGGTCAGCTACGGCGAGATCGCCGCCCTGCTGCGGCGGGGGGCGGGTGACCTCCTCGAAAGCGTCGAGCCCTTCGACGTGTACGTGGGCGCCCCCATCCCGGAGGGGCAACGCAGCGTGGCCGTGCGCCTGGTGTTCCGGGGGCAGCGGACGCTGACAGACGCGGAGGTGGACCCCATCATGGAGCGCCTGATCGGGGCGGTGCGGGCGCAGGGCTGGAGCATCCGGGAGAAGTAATAAGAAGGGGGAGGCCGCACCACCGGGCCTCCCCCCTTGCCCGCCCCCCTTAGCGGAAGAACTTCTTCAGCGCGCCAGCGAGGTTCGTCTCGACCAGCTTGCCGTTCTGGACGTAGCGTACGACCACCGCGTCGCCGGGGAGCAGGTCCATGTCGGCGCCGTCCGCCAGCGGGCCGAAGGCGGTCAGCATGGGCTGCGCGTTGTGCGTCACGCTGGCGCTCAGGTCCCCCGTGACCCGCGCGAAGGGCGAGGGGGTCTTCAGCTCGGCCCCGCTGATCACCAGATTGTTCAGCTTCCGCAGGCCCAGGCTGGCCTCCACCGCGTCGCCCGGCACGCTGGCGCTCGCCCCGAAGTCGGCGCGGGTGGGCGTGAAGCTCAGGCTGGCGGGGGTGCAGCGGTTGGCCGTGGTGCCGCGAATGTCCAGGTCGAGCGCCGCCCCGGCGCTGTAGGTGCGCGTGCGGTAGCTGGCGTTCGCCTTGAGGCTGATGCCGGTGTCGGTCCAGCCATATTGGAGGCCGAGCGAGGCCGGGGGGTTCTGCTCGCGGCCCGCCCAGGCGTTCAGGGAGAGGGCCTCGGGTCCGGCGGTCCCCAGGCACGCGCCCGGCGTCAGGCTGAATCCCGCGGCGGCGAGCTTCCTGCCCTCCTTGGTAAAGGTCGCGCTCGCGCGGGTGGGGAGTTCCTGCCGGATGCGGACCATATACGGGCCAGCCTGGGTGTACTCCACCCACACGGTCGCCGCGCCGCCCTCCCGCCAGTTCACCGCGAAGGTCGTGCCCTCGGCCAGATTCCTCATCACGTACCCGGTGGTCGGCTCCTTGCTGGAGCTGACATTCCCCGCCGCGTCGAGGGTGTAGGTCCCGGTGGGCAGGGGGTTTTGCTGGGTCACGGGCGTCGCGGAGGAGTCCAGGGGCCGGATCGTGCCCTGCCGGGTCAGCATCCGCGTCAGGTCGTGCCCCAGGCCGAGCGGGTTGGTGGAGGCGTTCGGGACGGAGCTGCCCCTCACCCCCATCAACTGGAAGAGGACTTTCAGGTCCGGGTCGAAGTCCGGGCTGGCCGGATTCAGCATGCTCGCCAGCGTCCCGGAGGCCCGCTCGAGGACGGCGGGCACGTTCTGAAGCTCGGTCGCCTTGCCCACCGTGAGCGCGGGCGGCTGCGTCAGCGCGTCGGGGTTGGGGGTGACGATCCCATTCTGGGGACCACAGGCCGCGAGCAGCAGGGCGGAGAGGCCGAGAAGCGCGCCACTTCTAACATTCTTTAGATTCACCTCAGCAGTACATCACGTTGTGGGAGAGCTGTCGCGCGAACTTGAGCACGAGGGGAGGCGACGTGGGCCACCATCGCCCGGATGAGCGGGCCGCCCAACTCGGTTTCGCCCGGCAGGGAGTCCAGGGCAAACCAGGCGGCCCCTGGACTCTCCCCTGCCTGGAGGTGGAGGTCGCCGCCTGTTTCCTGCGCCCGGTACAGCACACTCACGTTGTCGATCACGTCCCCGTGGGGATAGGTGAAGCGGTACTCGGCCCCGGCGTACAGGTGCAGCGGCTCCAGCCGGGCGGCAGAGAGGCCCGTTTCCCCGAAGAGTTCCCGCCGGGCGCACGCTTCAAAGCTTTCACCCGGTTCCAGAACGCCGCCGGGCAGGGTCCAGAGGCCAGTATCCCCACGCCGCAGGAGAAGCAGGCGCCCCAGCTTGTCCGTGACCAGGATGGCGACAACCGGCACACAAAGGGGGAGGCGCCGCTGTCCCGCCACCCTCCGCAACTCGGACAGGTAATTTCCGGGGGGAGGTGGTGGGGGCGTGGGTTCCAGCGGCAAGGGCGGCAGACCCGCGCGTGTACGCAGGACGTTCAGATTCGCGCGGTTGATGTTGCCGCTGAGGGTGGGGAGGTCATCCAGCGCGAACCAGTCCAGGGCCAGCGTTTCGCCGCTGTCATCCGGCTGCGCGTCCGCGAGGGCCGAGGCGGGGAGCGTGCCGTGCGACTGCATTCCCGCGTAATAAATCTCGTGCCCGTTCGGGTAGCGGTGATACATCTCTGGACCGCTGACCAGCCCTTCCTGGGGCGGCAGCAGCCTGAGGTTAGGGCACCTCAACCCCGTTTCCTCCAGCAGTTCACGCCGGGCCGCCGTCAACACATCCTCGCCCGGCTCCAGGGCTCCCCCCGGCGTGCCCCACAGCCCGTCGTCCCCCCGCCGTTGGAGGAGAACCCGACCAGATTCGTCCTGCAGGAGAACACTCACGCCGGCGCCAAGGAGGGGGCGGTGGCCCCACACCTCACGCAGCCGCATCAGTTCGGACATGCCCCGCACCCTACCCCCTCCCGGCGCGTAGCGTGGGCGCATGACTGGCACCCGCCCCCCGCTCGACGAAACCCAGCCCACCGATACCGAGTGGAGCTACGAGACCGCCGCCGTCCAGACCGGCATCCCCCGTGGCCTGGGCCAGACGGTCGGCATCCCCATCCACCAGGCCGCCGCCTTTCAGTTCACCACGCTGGAGGAGGCGCAGGGCGAGTTTCAGCTCAACCAGGGGCTCAGCTACGCCCGGTTGCAAAATCCCACCGTCCGCGCCCTGGAGGAACGGCTCACGGCGCTGGAGGGCGGCGCGGCGACGGTCGCCCTCGCCAGCGGGCAGGCGGCAACCCTCACGGCGATCCTGGGCGTGTGCCGGGCGGGGGACCATGTGGTGTCCACCGCCAGCCTCTTCGGGGGCAGCGCGGGCCTGTTGAACAACATCCTGCCCCTGATGGGCATCTCGGCCACCCTGGTCGAGAACACGCCGCAGGCCATCGGGGCGGCCATGCGCCCGAACACCCGCCTCGTCTGGGCCGAGACCATCGGCAACCCGGCGGGGGACGTGCCCGACCTGTCGGCGTTGGCAGAGATCGCCCACGCGCGCGGCGCCCTGCTGGGCATCGACAACACCTGGGGCGGCGTGGGCTACCTCTGCCGCCCGCTGGAGCACGGCGCCGACCTCGTGACCCACTCACTGACGAAGTGGGCGGGCGGCCACGGCAGCGTGATGGGCGGGAGCGTCACCGTGGGCACCGGGCACGACCTCACCCGCAACCCCATCTACACCGATGGGGGCAAGAACAGCCTCCTGAACGTGCGGGGGGAGGCGGCCCTGGCCTGGCGGCAGCGCTGGTTCGGCGCCCACCAGCTCGGCATGACGCTCGCCCCGCACAACGCCTTCCTGATCGCGCAGGGATTGGAAACCCTCGCCCTGCGCCTGGGCCGCGAGAGTGAGACGGCCCTCGCGCTCGCCACCTGGCTGGGGGAGCAGCCGCGGGTGGGGCGCGTCTCCTACCCCGGCTTGCCCGGCAGCGCCCACCACGACCTCGCCCGCCAGTACCTGCGCGGCGGCTTCGGGGCGGTCCTCACCTTCGAGGTCCCCGACCCCGCCGCGTTCCTGTCCCGCCTGCGGGTCATCCGCATCGCGCCCAACCTGGGCGACACCCGCACCCTCGTCGTCCACCCCTGGACCACCACGCACGGCCGCCTGCCCGAGGCCGCCCGCCGCGCCGCCGGGGTCACCGACCGGACCATCCGCATGAGCGTCGGGCTGGAAAGCCCGGAGGACCTGCGGGCCGACCTGGCGGCGGCGCTGGGGTGAGGCTCAGTTCCCCACGCTGGATTCGCTCCGGGGAATCAGCGTGTAGGGGGTGGCCCGGGGCGCCAGTTCACCGCTGAGCCGCAGCAGCAGCGCGTGGGCGGGCAGTTGGGCGCTCGCATACCGCAGCCGTTGCGCCGGGTCCGCGAGTCGCCGGGCGTCCTGCCTCAGGTCCTCCACGTTCCCCGTCAGCCGCAGGTGGAACGTGTCGTACGGGAGGGCGAAGGCCAGGCGCCCGCTCGCGCCAGGCCGGGCGAGGTCGAAGGCCAGCACGAGGGGGTTGGCCCGCGGGTCCAGGTCGCGGGGCGGCACGTACTGCACCGTGACGAGGGCGTACACGTCCTCCGCTCCGCCCGGCACCCGCAACGTGTGGTGGCTCGCCAGGTCCACGCCGCTCCAGCGCGCACTGTACGGCGCCCGCAGCCCCAACTCCCGCGCCAGCCCCGTCAGTGCCAGGCTGTAGAGGTTGTAGGCCTCGACGGGCTGCGCGGGCGTGCCCAGCCGGAGGGTCACGTCCCCCACCTGAAGCTGGGGATTCACCCAGCCCCGCACCCGCACGTCCAGCCCGGCGTCCAGCAGCGACTGCGCCAGCGTATTCGCGTCGAGGTACACCTGTCCGCTGCCGTAGTCGCGCACGAGCGAGCGGCTGAGGTACGGGCCGAGGTTCCCCCCGCCCGTCTCCACCACGACCGGGCCGGGCGCATTGGGGAAGGTCAGGACGGGCCGGGTCGGTGTGCCCGCCACCCCCACCCCCGCCCCCCGCAACTCGGCCTGGAGGCTCCCGATGTCCAGATACGTGAAGGGCCCGCCGGGCGCGGCATACCTCGGCTGGTAGCCCCGCACCTGCGCCAGTCCGCGCGACAGGTCGGTCGCGGCGAGGAAAGCCCCGCAGCCCAGCAGGGCGCTCAGCATCGTCGTTCGCGCCACAGTCGGCAGGAGGTAGACGCGGGCCAGGCCCACGCTCACCCGCTCCGGCTCGCCCAGTTCGTGCAGCGCCTGACGGGTCGCGGCCTCCGGGCTCAGGCCGATCAGGGCCAGTTCCCGGCGCCGGGCGTCCAGATGCCCGCGCAACTCGGCCTGCACCTCGCGCCGTTTGCGGCCCCACAACCCCTGCGTCGCGCGTCTCAAGTACCGCCGTTCATCCTCGTCCCTCATAACGCCTCCCCAGAGCCTGAAGATGGGTGCTGAACGTCCGGAAGTCCTCGCGTTTGCGGGCCAGGAGCCGCTGGCCGTCCTCGGTCAGCCAGTAGTACTTGACCGGTGCGCCGCCACGGGGCGCGGGCCGGAACTCGCCCTCCACCGCGCCCGACTGCTCCAGCCGGTGCAGCGCCGGGTACAGGCTGCCCACCCGCAGGTCGAAATAGCCGTCCGTCTCCACCTGGGCCTGTTTGCTGATCTCCAGGCCGTACATCGGGCCGCCCTCCAGAATCGACAGCAGAATCAGGTCGAGGTGCCCCTTGAGCAGGTTTGGTTCCATACCCACGTCCTTTGAAAGAAGTCTTGTTTACCGATATCGTTATCCGATAGACGTGGGTAGTGTATGACTTGGCCTACAAAGTTTCGGGGGGATGAAGCTGCCTTCTCGGAAGTGGGTTCAAAAGCTCCTCCCCCTTGAGGGGGGAGGCCGGGTGGGGGTAAGCAGGCACGCCCCGCGGCGCGGCGGGCAGACGAGGCAGTCCACCTTGCAGTCGCCCGAGCGGGTCACACGCCCCCTCACCCCGGCCCTCTGCTTCGCAGCTTTGCAAGTCTCCCACGGGGGGAGAGGGAGCAAAACCTTTCGCTCGTCAGAGCCAGGGCTTCTTGCCCAGCACGTACTGGGTGTAGAAGTCCTCGTCCGATTTGGTGAGGTAGAGGACGCCCTCGATCAGCCCCAGAAGGCCGATGGCGCCGCTGAGAAGGGCCGCCAGCGGCACGGTGATGATCAGGCCGAGGCCCAGCGTGATCAGCCCCAGCAGCAGCGCCAGAATCCACACGCCCACGTTCACCCCGAGCATGATCACGCCCGGTGTGTTCATCCCCAGGTAGAACTTGTGGACGCCCAAGCTGCCCAGCACAATCGCCAGCAGACCCGCGATCAGCTTCTTCTGGGGAATGTCGGCGGGCACGTTCGCAGAGGCCATGCTGCGCGGCGGCTCGGGCCAGGCAGGCGGGCGGCTGGGCAGGGGCGGCGCGGCCTGGGGCTCCCCGACCGGCATGGAAGGGCTTTTCGCCGTGCCACCTGTGGCCCGGGAAACCCAGTCGGCCTCGCCCGCGTGGGAGCGGGTAGTGGCCGTCACGACCGAGGGGGCGGGCTGGGGACGGGGCTCCTCGGGAATGCGGAGGTCCCCCGTTCCCTCGCTGGCCGGACTGGCAGGCGTGGGCGACGGCTCGGCGCGCAGCACCTCGTCTACCCAGGACGGCACGCTGGGTTTGGGGTCGGGTTCTTGACCGGGGGTCGGGTCTTCGGGCTTCGTCATGCCTTGCGCCTCCTGCCGCCCATTACGCGGTCAGGAGGGGAGGGGTTGCGTCCGCCGGAAGGGGGAGGAGGGCCTGAGTCAAGCTGAAGGGGTTCAGAGAACGTCGCCTCGCAAGCGGCTCAAGGTGGCGACCTGACGTGCCAGGGCCGTGAGTTTCCAGGCAAAGCCCTGGCCGGAATGAGCAGGAGTGTCCGTCCATTCCCCATCCCGATCAGAGACATTTTCCTTAGTGAGGAGGCCAAGTTGTTCAAGTCCCAAGAGGGCAGCGACAAACTCCTGCCTTGACAGCCCTGCAATCGACACCTGGCTGTCAACGGGGATGAAGTCCTGATAGGGGTCAATCGGATCAAGAATCCGAAAATACTCGACGAACACCCGAAGCTCCCGCTCGGAGAGGGATTCGATGATCCGCATCGTTTGGAACTTGTCGAGTTGGGGTGGTGGGAAACTCAGAATGCATCCGGCGAGAGCGCAAGCGATAAAGCGGAGCTTGTCTTCCGATTCGGCTATTTCGGCGGCACGGACAGCCTGAACGACGTTTGCCTGAAAGGCGTCGGAACGCAAATAAGTATGGTCTACCCGTGTAGAAAGCATTTGATGGACAAGCCGCAACTCGTATTCAAGGTGCTTGGCGAGCCGCGCGGCCTGCTTCTGATTGGCGTAGGCGTACCACCCCTGTAGAGCGGCAGCGGGCAGCCCAAGCGGCTCCAAGGTTTGCAGAACGGGCAGAAGCGGCTCCAGCGCGTTCATCCCTACGCCCGCCCCCTCACATCCTCCAGCGTATCCCGCACCAGCACTTCCCCATCTCTGAACACTGTTCGCATCAAGCTGCCCGGGAAGTCGGTGTCGAAGGTCCGGTACTGGCGCGTCACCATGCGGCCATTCTCCATCACCAGATCGAGGACGCCGTCCTTGCTGCGCTTGCCGGGGTCGGTCACGGGGTCCTTATAAATGCCGCGGTACTCGCCGTCAATCACGCCCGCGCTGGCCTTGTAGGCGAACCTCTGCGTGTCGCGGTCCACCTTTTGCAGCAGCGCGCCGCCCATGCCGAAGGCGACGTTCTCGGCGGAAAAGCCGTCCACGCTCAGGTTCTGGAGAATCTGGCGGATGGTCGTCTCGTCTATGCCGTCGCCCTGAATCACCCGGACGTGGTTGAGGACCCGGAAGCCCTTGCTGTTCGTGGTTGTGCCGAACTTGGCGGCCAGCGCGTTGACGGCGAGGCGCACCATCGCGGGGGGATCGCCCGAGTCGGGCCGGACGACGAGGGTGGCGCCGCTCTCCTCGACCTCCCGCCGCAGCGTCTCGCCCCAGTGGACGTTGATCGCGTGCTTGAGGTCGTAACTGTCGCTGACGACGGCGAAGATACCGCCGGGCTTGCCGAACTGCCGAACCATGTTGCGGTACGCCTCGGCCTCGCACTCCTGGCCCCAGCTCGTGATCGTGGAGTGCTCGGCGGCGGGGATGGAGAAGCCCGCGATGTCGGCGCCATAGTGGTTGCGGCCCACCCGTAAGGCTTCGAGCGTGTCCGAGCCGAGGAAGTTGACGAGGTGCGCCAGCCCGCCGATCCCCGCGCTCTCGCGGCTGCTTACCCCGCGCGAGCCGAAGTCGTGCAGCTTGAAGGGCAACTCCTCGGTGGTGCGGTCGCTCGTCCGCTCCAGCTCGGCGCGGATGATCTCGCGCAGGTGGTAGCTCTGGGTGCAGACGGTCGTGGGATACCAGACCCGCATCAGCATCGTCTCGAACCAGCCCACCAGCCACGGCAACTCGGGGTCGGTATTCGTCACGCTCATCAGGACGTTGTGGATGGGCACCACGGTCCCCTCGGGCACAGCGCGGATTTCCAGCGGAATGCGGCCCCCGTGATGTTCCACCACCCGCAGCCAGCCCTCGTACGGGAAGGGCTCGCCGTGCGCCTCGATCAGCGCGCGGGCCTCCTCCACGTTCCCCCGCGTCACCCGCCGCGTCAGGTAGCGGTCCAGCAGGTACTGGAGCCCGAAAAAGCGCGTGGCCGGGTAGCGCCCCCCGCGGGACTCCAGGTAGGAGAACAGCCGCGTGGTCCCTGCCGGGTACTGGAGGAAGTGGCTGCTCTTGTAACTGTCGGTGTCGAGGATGAGGTTCAGGTCGTCGAGGTGGGGCAACGTCATGGGGAGCCTCCTGCGGGCGGGAAAGACCGTCCTTCTGCTCTCACTATTGCTCCTATAGATTATTAGAACAGTGAGCAGAATGGGGCCTGGTGGGGGTGCCCCCGTCGTTACCCCCGCATCAGGAAGTGCTCAATGATCGCGTGGTGGTCCTCGAAGAAGAGTTCGGGCTGGCTCATGGCCTGGGAGAGGGGCATCCAGGAGGCGTCGGCGGCTCCGGCGGCGGCCTTCAGGACGGGAAGCTGGCCGATCCCGAGGTCGAAGTGAAAGGCGTGGGTGACTGTCCGGCCCCGCTGGCTGCGGTCGGGGTAGTCGAAAACGGCCTGGGCGCGCAGATGCCCGGTGAGGTTCACGGCCTCACCCAGCCCCGTTTCCTGGTACGCGCGGCGGGCAGCGCAGGCGAGCAGGGTTTCGTCCGGGGCGAGGAAGCCGCCGGGCATGGCGAGCCGTCCGCGGCCCGGCAACCCCGCCCGCCGCACCACGAGGACGTGCCCGCTGCGTGTGATCACCGCGTCCGCCGTGACGAAGACGGGGGGAAAGGGGGCGGCGGCCCAAGCGGCGCGGTACTCGCGCAGGTAGTCGTACTCGGCGCGCAGCTCGGCGTACTCGGGCGTCTCCCGAAAGCGGGTCAGGAAGGCGTGGACGGCGGGCGGGACCATGCCCCGGGCGTCCTCCAACCGGTCCTCGAAGTACGCCTTGCGCACGTCGGTCGCGCTCAGGGGGCTGACCACGTGGGTGGGGATGAACTCCCAGGCGGGAAAGGAGCGCAGGTAGTAGCTGCTCTCGTCCTTGATGTGCCCGATCAGCGCCACGTCGCTGCTGCCCCGGGTGTGTTCGGCCACGCCGCCCTGCACTTCGGAAAGCCACAACCCCTCATTGTAGAAGTAGTCGCGCACGTGGACGAACAGGAGGCGGCTCCTCGCCACGCCCGCCTCCCGCAGCATCGCCGTGATGACCTCCTGGCGCTCCTCGGCGGTGAAGGGATTTTTCGTATTGCGGGCCGCCCGCGCGCTGCCGATCACCACGATCAGCTTCTGCACGCTCTGGAGCGCCTCCAGCATCACCAGGAGGTGCGCGGCGTGCGGCGGCTCGAAGCGTCCGATATACACGCCGAACGTGCGCTTGCGGGCGCGGGCGGGCGGGGGAGAGGACAGGGCCGGGTCGCGCGGTGCCGTCATGCCTTCACGTTGAGCGCCGCAGAAGATGTGAAGGATGAGTCAAGGGGGGTGGGCGAGCGCGGCTTCGGGGAAAAGGCGTAAGGTGAGCCCATGAATAAAGCCTCTGCGTCTGCCGCGGCCCTCCTCCTGTCTGTCAGCCTGAGTGGCGCACTCGCGGGCGGGGCGGGCGCGCCCTTGGTCGGGGGCGGACAGGTGCAGGCGGCGACCCCCGAGGCGGTCACGGCGGCGCTGCGGGCGGCCGGCTACACGGTGACGGCAAACCCCATCCGGGAGGACGAGGACCCCAGCGTGACCGTGCGGGCGGGCGGGCGCGAGCTTGACGTGTGGTTCAGCGGCTGCCGCGAGGGAAGCTGCGCGCGGGTGACGGCGAGTTACGGCTGGGACCCGGAGGACGAGGCCGACCTGAACCTCGACTTCGTGAACGAGTGGAACGGCAACTACTACACCCAGGCCTACGTGTACGAGGGCCGTTACTACCTCGACAGCACCATGCCCCTGCGGGGCGGCTACACCCGCGCGGCCCTGAACGCCTGGATGACCGATTACCTCACCGACGTGGAGGACTTTGAGGGCGAACTGCCGTAAGCGGGACCCCAGGCGCGCGGGCAGGCGCGTTGGCCGTTCCTCAGCCCTCCCCAATTCGTCTCTCATAGAGGCCGGGGCTCGCCCCGCGCCGCGAACTCCAGATGTGCCTTTGGCGACACGGCGGGGCCAGAGACTTCCCTTATATTGTTCACATGCGCGCCCCCGCGACGCCTCCCCTGTCTTCCGGGATTTTGACGGATGTGGGGCGGCAGCGTCGTCTCGGGGTGAATCAGGATGCTGCGCTCGCCCTGGAACTGCCGCAGGGGGGGCTGTACGCCGTGGCCGACGGGATGGGGGGCCACGCCGCCGGGGAACTCGCGGCGAACCTGGCGCTCGACACCCTCAGCCAGCATTACCTGAGCGGGCGCGGCACCCCCCCGGTGCGGCTGGCCGAGGCGGTACAGGCTGCCAACCTCGCCGTGCTGCGGCACGCAGTGGGCGAGTACGCGGGGATGGGCACCACCCTGCTCGCCCTGCTCGTGGACCGGGGCGCGGCGATCATCGCGCACGTGGGCGACTCGCGCGCCTACCTGCTGCGGGAGGGCGAGCTGCACCGCCTCACCGACGACCATTCCTGGGTGGCCGAGCAGGTGCGGCTGGGCAACCTCAGCGAGGAGGAGGCCCGGCACCACCAGTGGCGCAGCGTGGTGAGCAACGCGCTGGGCGGCGAGGAGCGGGTGCGGCTGGAGCTGTTCGGCCTGCCGCTGCGGGCCGGGGACCGGTTGCTGCTGTGCAGCGACGGCCTGAGCGGCGCCGTCACCGACGCGGCGCTGCTGGAGTTGCTGCTACGCCCCCAGCCCCCCGAGGTGGTGGTCCGCAGCCTGGTGAACGCGGCGAACGACGCGGGCGGCCCGGACAACATCACGGCCATCGTCGTAGATGTGCTGCGCGACCAGCGCCTCCCGCACTACGCGCTGCCGCCGCGACAGGTTGACGGCCCCCTGTACGTGGACATGCTCCTCAGCGCCCAGCGCGGCAGCAGCCCGCTCACCTACGTCCTGCTGATCCTCGCCTACTTCACGCTGCTGGGGATGATCCTGGTTCCCGAGCAGCGCACCGTCATCGGGCTGCTCGGCGTGGTGCTGCTGGGTGGGGTCCTCGTGGCGCAGCGGGTGACGCGCGCCCGCCTGGGGCGTCCCCCGCCGCGACCCGCCCCCCTGCGCGCCGCCGTGCCCCCCGAGCGCGAGGCGCGCAAGACCTCCGGCTGAGCCACCCCCGCGCCCACCCGGGTACAGTGGGGGCATGAAAGACATCGTGGAGACCCAAGGCGCGCCCGCCGCCATCGGCCCCTACAGCCAGGCGGTGACCTTTGGCAATCTGGTTATCACCAGCGGCCAGATCCCCCTGCGCCCCGACGGCACCCTCGCCGGGGAGGGCATCGAGGCCCAGACGCGCCAGGTGCTCGACAACCTGGTCGCGGTCCTCACCGCCGCCGGAACTGACCTCGGGCGGGTCGTCAAGACCACGGTGTTTCTGGCCGACATGAACGAGTTTTCGGTGATGAACGCCGTGTACGCCGAGTATTTCCAGGCCCCCTACCCCGCCCGCAGCACCGTGCAGGTCGCCCGCTTGCCGCGCGACGTGCGCGTCGAGATCGAGGTCATCGCGGAGCGGGACTGAGGGCGGAGAGCGCGGTCGGGGAGGAGCCTGTCTCCCTCCTGGGCGGGGTTCCCCGTCCAGAGCAAAGAAGCTGGTGTCTGGGGCCGCAGAACCCCCTCGAACGCTTGACGTGAACCGAGAAGGTGGGCAAGGTGGCCTTGCTGTCCCTGGGCGCGAGGACGAGTTGCGCGCGTCACCCCTCCCGCGGGGGAGCAACAGAAGTCAGCCCACGGGGCGTCCCGTCTATTGCGCAGCCGGTGTCTGGAGGGGGTGAGCGATCCCCGCGCCGGAGGATCAGTCGGGGCCTCCAGTCCTCGTCCCCGGGTCACGCCGGGAGGACATCCCCCCGCCCGCCCGCAGGGGAGTGTTCCGCTCTCCCCTCACGGGTTCGTAACCCGGCTCTCGACGCGCTCACATCCGGCGTGACATCCTGCTCCCCGTGGTTGTCCTGCCTGTCCGGTTCGAACGCAGCCCCCGCCTGCACGCGATGCTCAGCCCCGAGCCGCATGCGGTGGGCACCCGCGTCGTCGTGCAGGGCAAACGCGGGCCGGAGGTCGCCACCGTGCGCGGCGAGGCGACTGCGCCCGACCCGCAGGGCCGCTACGGCGCCGTGCTGCGCGCCGCGGAACCCGGGGACCTGGAGCGCTGGGAGGAGCTGCACCGCCAGGGCGAGGACCTGAAGTGGCTGCTGCGCGCCCGGGCCCGCGAGCGCGGCCTGCCCGTCAAGATCGTGGCCGTCGAGTTCACCCTCGACGAGAGCCTGGTGACCGTGAGTTACAGCGCCGAGGACCGGATCGAGCTGAACAGCCTGATCGGCGAGCTGCGCGCCCACACGCGCGCCCGGGTGAATTTCGCGGCGGTCGGCCCCCGCGAGCAGGCGCAGATGATCGGCACCCTGGGCGCCTGCGGGCGCGAGAACTGCTCCAGCACCCACCTCCAGGAGTTCGCGCCCGTCAGCATCCGCATGGCGCGCGACCAGCAGCTCCCCTTGAACCCCGAGAAACTCTCCGGGCCGTGTGGCCGCCTGCTGTGCTGCCTGCAATTCGAACACACCCAGTACCTCGACCTCCTGAGGGACCTGCCCCGCAAGAACGCCCGCGTCTGCCACGAGGGGAGCGGCGCCTGCGGCAAGGTCGTGAAGCTGCACCCGCTCGCCGGGACGGTGGACGTTCACACCGAGCAGGGGCTGCTGGTGGGCGTGCCCGCCGCCGAGCTGACCCGCGCCCCGGAGACGGGCGGGAAGGGCAAGCGCCCCGAGGCGGAGGCGTAAGCCCAGCGAAAGGCTGGGGGGGAAGACCCCTCCCCGCTGAGGGCGATCTTCCCCGCGGCCCCACCCCCACAGCGAAGAGTCCCCCCGATCTGGAGGGACCCTTCCTTGGCCTGAACCTTACTTGCGGACGATCTTGTCGACCTGGGCGGTGCCGGTGTAGGTCGTCTGGGGGTTGAGGTAACCCTTGAGCACGACCTTCCAGTTGCCGGGGGCGGGGTTGGGGATGCTGACGGCCTCGCCCGTGCTGGTGCCCTGGGCGCTGGAGCCCACCAGGCGGCCCGAGGGGTCGTACACGTCCAGGTCGAGGTCGTAGGCGGGGTTGCCCCACTCGGTGGCGACGCGCAGGGCGCTGGAGCCCGCGGGCACGCTGAGGGTGTGGGTGTCCTGCGCCGTGGTCACGCAGTTCACCTGCGGACCGCAGACGCTGGTGGCGACGGTGCCGTTCCAGCCGGGCAGGTTGGTCGTGGTGACGGTGTAGCGGGTGGGGTTCTGGCGCACGGCCTCGCGCACGGCGGCGTTGGCGTCCACGTAGCCGTAGCCGACCTCCCACAGCTCGCGGCGCTTGACGACGGTTTGGGTGGGGTTGAGGCCGTTGTCGGTGGCGACCGAGTAGTACATCGGGCGGCTGGTCTTCTGGAAGATCGCCATCACGCCGTCAAGCGTCAGTTTGGGGTTGGCCTCCAGCATCAGGGCGATCACGCCGCTGATGTGGGGGGTCGCCATGCTGGTGCCGCTGATGGTCGAGTACTGGGGGTTGTCCACGTCGGGCACGGTGGTCGCGGCCAGGCCGGTCAGGGCGCGGGCGGCGCTGATGTCCACGCCGGGAGCCGTTACGTCGGGGTGGACCAGCTTGTCCCCGCTGCGGCCACGGCTGGAGAAGTCGGCCAGGTAGCCCTTCTTGTCGCCCGCCGCCACGCTGATCACGCAGGGGCTGGCCGAGTAGGGGTTGAGGGTGTTCGCGCCGGGACCCTCGTTGCCCGCCGCGAAGGTCACGATGATCCCCGCGTCGTAGGCGCGCTTGGCGGCCAGGCTGATGGGGTTGTAGGGGGCGAACTCGCCGCTGGAGCCCCAGGAGTTGGAGATCACGCGGATGTTGTAGGTCTCGCGGACCTCGGGCTTCAGGATGTAGTCGAAGCCTTCCAGCGCGTACAGGATGCTCAGGGCCTCGCCCGAGCCCACGCCGACCAGGGTGACGCCGGGCGCCACGCCGCGCCGGACCCGTGCCGAGCCCTCGGAGGCCGCCCCGCTGCCGCCGATGGTGCTGGCGACGTGGGTGCCGTGGCCGGAGGAGGTGTCGCTGTTGGGCGTGTCCACGTACAGGTAGCCGCCCACGCCCACGTCGGTGACCGGGCCGACCAGCTTCACGTTCTTGGCGACGTTCTTGAGGTCGGGGTGCGTGCCGTCGATGCCCGAGTCCAGCACCGCCACGCCCACGCCCTTGCCCGTCACCCCGTAGGTGCTGCGCGCCACGTCCGCCCCGATGAACTTCACGCTCTCGGCGAGCTTGTACTGGAGGGGCGCGTCCTGGTAGATCGAGACCAGGCCGGGGAGGTTCGCCTTGAGCTTGGCGATCAGGTCCTGGGTCACCAGCGTCTTCACGGCGGCCACCGGCAGGTTCTGGAGCGCGCCCAGCCCCTTGCCGGGGTCGACCGGCAGGTTGGAGTCCATCCAGGTGATCGCGCGGCCCTTGCTGGTGTCGTCCGCGAAGGAGAGGATCAGCGTGCCGACCTGGCCGTAGCGCATGGTGCTGTCCACCTGCACGCCGCTGGGCGCCGTCGCGTAGAGCGCCTGGCACTCGGTCAGGGTGGTGGCCTGGGCGCTGAGCGCGGAGCCGGAGGCGGCGGTGTTGTTCGAGGCGGAGGGCTGGGGCGTGCTCTGCCCGCAGGCGGCGAGAAGGACGGACAGGCTCAGGATGGCGGGGGTCGTGTTCTTCATCGGGGGCTCCTCCGGTGTTGGGGCTTTGAGTGAGTTCATTCCACCAAAGGGTCCTCAAAAAAAACACAAAGCCCTCTCAATTTCTGAGCCCTCACGGGGAGGGTGAAGGTTTTTTCTATACTCGGCTCATGAACAACCTGCCTGGGCGTCTGCGCCCGCGGCTGGAGGCGGCGCCGGGCCGGGTGATCGCCCCCGTGGACGTGGGGGCGGGCCAGGAGGCGCTGCTGGCTTGGGCGCGGGAGCGGGACTTGCCCGCCTTGCGCGAGCCCCCACCCGAGGGCCTGGAGACCTGGCTGTGGTGGCCCCGCACCCGGGGGGAGGTGGCGCGCTGGGGCCAGTCGCGGCCCGAGGGGGCCTTTCCCCTAATCCTGACGGGGGCGGACATGCTCTACAGCGAGGGGGAGTGGCACCGGACCCTGGCCCCGCACGAGCGCTGGGCCGCCGCCACCTACGCCCTGAGCGGGGGCTGGCCCGCCGCCCTGCCGCTCGCCCGGGCCCTGGCCGAGGGGGGCGCTCCCGAGGAGGAGGAGTGGTACCGGCACCCCTTGGTCGCGGCGGGGCTGGCCCCCCTGCTGCCCCCGGACGACCTGCTCCCCGCCTACCGCACCCTGGCCCTCACGCCGCTCGTGACCCCGGAGGTCTCGGCGGCTCTGAGCGTCGCGCCGGAGACGGTCGAGGCGCTGGCGGACGGTGGCTGGCTGTGGGCCGCGCCGGGGGGCTGGAGGATTCCCGGGCCGCTGCGCCGTCACCTCTGCCCGCTGCCGGGGGGGGAGGCGGCGCGGGCGGTCGCGGGCCTGCTCCACCGATCGGGTCACACGGAGGGCGCCCTGAGCCTGCTGCGCGAGGCCGCCGCCTGGGAGGAGCACCTCACCCTGCTCGCGGGGCACCTGCGGGCGGGGGCGGGAACGGGGACGCTGCGCGCCAGCCTGCGGGCGCTGCCGCCGTACTGGCGGGAACAGCCCACCGCGCTCTACCTCGCCGGGCTGCTCGCGCGGGCGTCCGGGGACCTCGCGCGCGCCGAGGAGCTGTACTCCCGGGCGCTGCCGGGCCTGGCCCCCGCCCTCCAGCCCCTGGCGCACAACGCGCGGGGGGTCGTTCGGGCGGTGAGCGGCAACCCGCCGGGCGCCCTGGAGGATTTCGGGGCGGCCGCCCGGGCCGGGGGCCTGACGGGGGGTGAGGCGGCGCACAACCGCGCGACCCTGCTCGTGCAGCTTGGCCGCCACGCCGAGGCCGAGCGCAGCCTGGACGAGGCCGTCGCCGCCTTCCGCGAGGCGGGCGACCTGCGCCGCGAGGCCCGCAGCCTGGAGACGTTGGGCGGCCTCCAGTTCGGGCGCGGCCTCCTCCAGCAGGCGCTGGCCCCCTACGGCCAGGTGCTGCGCCTGCTGGAGGACGAACACCCCGAGGAGACGGCCCTCACCCACGTCAACCTCGCCGAGGTCCACGCGCTGCTGGGCGACGGGGCGCAGGCCCGGACCCACCTGGAGCAGGCGCGGCTCCTCGCCGAGCGGTCCTCGCTGCCGGAGGTCGCGGGCTGGGTGACGCGGGTGCAGGCCCTGCTCGCCCTGCACTCGGGCGTGCCGGGGCGGGCACGCGACCTGCTGGAGGCCGTGGACTCCGCCGACCGCAGCCTGCACGCGGAGACCCGGCTGCTCCTCGCCCGCGCCTACCGCGAACTCGGCGAGCCCGACCCGGCCCGGGGCGCCCTGGAGGAGGCCCGCACCCTGGGCCTGCGCGCCAACCTGGAGGCGGCCCTCCAGGGGGACGGCGACCTGGGCGCGGTCGTGGAGGAGGCCCGGCGGGAGGACGCCCGGCTGGAACTCGCCACCGCCCTGCTGCACCGGGGGGAGCCGGAAGACCTGGGGGAGGCGCTGGACCTGATCCGCACCCACGGCTACCGCGCGCTGCTGGGCAGTTCCGCCGCGCATCGCCTCGTCGCCCACGTGCAGGACGACGCCTCGCGGGCGCTGTTTCCCCTGGTGCTGCGGGTGCTGGGGCCGCTGCGGCTCACCCACGCGGGGCGCACCTGGCGCGCGGGGGATTTCCCGACCCGCAAGAGCGCGGCGCTGCTGGTGGCGCTCGCCCTCTCGGGCCGCTCGCAACCGCGCGAGGCGCTCGCCGAACGCTTCTGGCCGGACGCCAAGAACCCTCTCGCCAGCCTGCAGACGGCGGTGTACCACCTGCGGAGCACCTTCGGGGTGAACCTGATCAGCTCGGCGCGGGGGCGCCTGACCCTCGCCTTTCCGGTCCAGAGCGACCTGGCCGACCTGCAAGACGCCCTGATGAGCCGGGACGTGGGGCGCCTGGCGACCCTGATCCGCCAGGAGGCCGGACCCCCGGACGCGCTGCCCGACCTCGCCAGCGAGCTGCACGAGGAGCGCGAACTCGCCGAGAGACTGCTGCACGACGCCCTCCAGGTTTACGCTGACGCCCAGCCCGAGGGCAGCCTGGAGCGGCGCGACGCCCTGCGGACCCTCATCACCGCCGACCCCCTGAACATTGAGGCCCGGGCGCAACTGGTGGACTGGCACCTCGGGCAGGGCGACGCCGAGAGCGCCGGGCAGGAACGCGCCCGTATGAACGACATCCTGAAGGAACTCGACCTGGGCTAGGGCGCGGGCCGACCGGCTGGCTACAGCCCGGCTACAGAACTCCCGCTTTCAACCCCTCGGCCTCTCTTCCTCAAAGGAAAACCCCCGTCACAGACGGGGAATCTCTGGCGCACCCTGTAGGACTCGAACCTACGACCGACCGCTTAGAAGGCGGTTGCTCTATCCAACTGAGCTAAGGGTGCAAAACGAAAGGGCCCCCGGGTGGAGGCCGTGTGGAGCGGGATCACGGATTCGAACCGAGGCCAGAAGCTTGGAAGGCTGCTGTGCTACCACTACACCAATCCCGCGATGCTCCGCGCGAAGCTGTGTTTGGTCGAGGCGACTGGATTCGAACCAGCGACCCCTTGGTCCCAAACCAAGTGCGCTACCGGCCTGCGCTACGCCTCGTCCACGGCCCGCGCAGGGAGAATGATAGCAAAGACTTGAGCGGTGTGTGTTCCCCTGCGGGCGTATCCTGCCAGGGTGAGTGCGGCGGCGCGGCTGAAGACGTATCTGGACCTGGTGAAGTTCGAGCACACGGTGTTCGCGCTTCCCTTCGCCTACGCCGGGATGCTGCTGGCGAGCCTGCAGGTGAACGGCACCGGCTGGCCCGGCTGGCCGACCCTGGTGTGGGTCACGGTGGCGATGGCAGCGGCCAGGACGGCGGCGATGGGGGCCAACCGGGTCATCGACCGCTTCATTGACGCCCGCAACCCGCGCACGGCGGGGCGCGAGGTGCCCAGCGGCAAGGTCAGTCCCGCGCAGGCCTGGGGGCTGGTGATCGTCAGCCTGGCGGTTCTGGCGGTCGCCGCGGCGCAACTCAATCCCCTTTGCCTGGCGCTGATGCCGCTCGCCGTGGCCTTTCTGATCGGCTACCCCTACACCAAACGCTTCACCTGGCTGTGCCACGCCTGGCTGGGCGTGACCGACGGGGCCGCCGCCGCGGGCGGGTGGATCGCGGTGTCGGGTCACTTCGCTCCCGGGGCCTGGCTGCTGTGGGCCGTGGTGATCTTCTGGATGATCGGCCTGGACGTGATCTACGCGACCCTCGACCATGATTTCGACCGGGCCAACGGCATCCAGAGCATCCCGGCGCGGTTCGGGATCGCCCGCGCGCTGCGGATTGCGGCGGCGAGTCACGCCCTCACCTTCGTGTTGCTGCTCGCGGTCGGGGTGGCGACCGGGGCGAGCCCGTGGTACTACCTGGCGGCCCTGGCGATGGGCGGCATCCTCCTCTACGAACACCGCATCGTGAATCCGCGGGACCTGGCGCGGGTGAACGTGGCCTTTTTCGACGCGAACATGTGGCTGGCCCTCACCATGCTCGCCGGGGTCGTGGTGGATGTCACGTGGCGGACGCTGACCTGAGGGCGCTCGTCCCCCGCGCGGCGGCGGAGTCTTTCGCCGAGGGGGACGAGTGGCTGGCCCTCACGCTGCTGCGCCGGGCGCGGGACGGGGAGGCCCCGGGCTCGGTGGGCTGGGCGGTGCTGGAACGGCTGATCGGCCTGGTCCTGATCCACCTGCTGCGCGAGGTGGAGGGCACCTTCGCGCTGGAACGCGCCGACCCCGTGCTCGACGCGGCGGGTGTTCCCCGGCCCACGCTGACCTGGCTGGAGGAGCCCCCGGGCGGCGGGGGCCGCTAGAATCTCCCCGATGCGGGCCGTGCGACGGGGGAGTTCATGACGCTGGAGAGTTCCGAGACCGAGTTTGCCTCGCGGTATGAGGCGTTCGCGGCCCAGGGCCTGCTGTACCCGCAGCGCGAGGGCAGCCCCCTGCTGGAGTTCTCCACGGGGGGGCGAGTGCTCTACCTCTTCGACCGCAGCGGTCCCTACGCGGGCCGCCCGGGACCCGCCCGGGTGGTGGTCCACGGGCTGCTCGACCTGCCGGGAACCCGCGTGCTTTCCCCTGAGGAGACCGCCACGACCCGCGAGAACCTCACGGTGGTCGGTGTCTCCGGGGTGGAGGGCGCCGGCGAGGTGCTGGACGTGACCCGGCGCGTATGGGTGGTCCGGGCGCGCGTGCCCCTGGTCCTGGCCGCCTTCGAGCCGCTCCCCCCGGTCCGGCCCGGCGACTGGGTGGCCTTTCGCACCCTGCCGCCGCTCCACGGCTTCCTGGTCTGAGGGGCTGCGAACGCCCGCTGCCCGGGGGCGCCGTCCCGGCGGAGGGAGGGCCGCCGGTGTTAGACAGCCCCACCCCTACACCCCCAGGATGTGAGAGTCATGGACTTTACCTGAGCAAAAGGTTGAGGCATAGTGGGGGTGTTCCCCCCATGCCTGACCTGCTCCTGCCCCTGCCCAGCCCACGAAGTGGCCATCAGGCGGCCTGCCTGGTGATGGTGGACCTGGTGGGCAGCACGCGGCTCGCCCATGAGCTGGCGCTGGAACACTACGCCGCCCTGATGGGCGAGTTCGTGCAGGTCCTCATCCTGAGCTTCGAGGCACGGGGCGGCCAGGTGCTGCAACACCAGGGGGACGCCGTGGTGGCCCTCTGGCCCGCCGAGCGCACGCCGGCGGGGGTGGCGGCGGCCCTGGAGGCGCACGAGCGCGCCGCGCGGCTGGGGCTCGCCGAGGTGCTGGGGGTGCAGCTCCAGGTCCGGGCCGGGGTGGCGCTCGGACCCGTGGTGACCGGCCCGGTGGGGGGCCAGCCCAGCGCCTACGGCCTGCCGGTCAATTACGCCCGGCGCCTGTGCGACGCCGCCGAGCCCGGTGAGACGCTTGTGTGCGCCGCGGTGGTGGCGCAGGGGAGCGCGCCGGGCGTCCCGGTGGACCGTCCCCTCCCTCCCCTGCGGGGTTTCGGTGCGCACTGCCGGGCCTACCAGGTCGCCCCCGTGGCCGCCCGTGTGACGGAGCGCATAAAAGCCGGTTAAGGGGGCGGGCGGCCTTCTCATGAGAACGGTCCATAGACTGGCCCTATGGAACGCAAACCCCTGGTTCTCGTCATTGAGGATGAAAAAGACATTGCCCGCTTTATTGAACTGGAACTCGCCGCCGAGGGGTACGCCACCGAGGTCGCCTTTGACGGCGTGACCGGCCTGAGCAAGTTCCGCGAGGTGAACCCCGACCTGGTCATCCTCGACCTGATGCTGCCCGTGCTCGACGGCCTGGAGGTCGCCCGGCGCATCCGCAAGACGAGCAACACACCCATCATCATCCTGACCGCCAAGGACGGCATCCAGGACAAGGTGGAGGGGCTGGACTCGGGGGCCGACGACTACCTGATCAAGCCCTTTTCTATCGAGGAACTTCTCGCGCGGGTCCGGGCCCACCTGCGCCGGGTGAATCCGGCCGTGACGGGCGAGGTGCGGGTGGCCGACCTGGTGATGAACCTCGACGGGCGCGAGATTTTCCGGGGCGGGCGCCGGGTCGAACTCAGCGCCAAGGAGTTCGAGCTGCTGGAACTGCTCGCGCGCAACCCCGGCAAGGTTTTTTCCCGCTTCGAGATCGAGGAGAAGGTCTGGCCGGAGTACACCGGGGGCAGCAACGTCGTGGACGTGTATATCGGCTACCTGCGGCGCAAGCTGGAGGAGGGCGGCGAGCGGCGGCTGATCCACACCGTGCGCGGCGTCGGCTACGTCCTGCGCGAGGAATAAAGCCGGGCCCAGGGCGCTAGACTGCCGGGCGTGACCCGCCCTCCCGCCACGCCGTTCGGGGGCCGCCCGTGACCCTGCGCTGGCGGCTCACGCTGTTTTACACGGCGCTGCTGGCGGTGCTGCTCACGGTGGTGGGGCTCGCCGCGCTGGCGATGATGCGGACGAGCCTCATCAACAGCCTCAACCGCGACCTTCAGGACACCTACCGCACCTTCACCAACCTGAGCCGGACGCTCGCGCTGGGCGACCCGGGCACCGCCAAGGAGCGCGACGAGCAGGGCCTGCTGCCGCGTGCCCGCTACCTGTTTCCCGACTACGCCATCCAGATCGAGAAGCTCTCGGTGTACGAGAACGCCGCGGCCCTCGCCGCCGCGCTGGAGGAGGCGCGGGACCCGGCGAGCCGAAATCAACTGTTCGCCATCCTCCGCACCCTGGGGGACAGCACCCGCCTCCCGCCCATCGGGCTGAGCAGTGACGTTCCCCTGCGGCTGAGTGAGGAGGAACTGACGAACCTGATCACCTCGCCCGGCGGGCAGATCTTCGTGCAGCGTGACGTGAAGGACCCGTACAGCGGGGAGAAAAACCCCTACCGCTTCCTGGTGAAGCTGGGTCCGGTGCAGCTCGACCCGCCGGTGTTCGGCCTGGCCCGCCCCTCCTTCGCCCTCACCTTCGTGGGCCGCAGCCTGGAAGGCCCCTCCTACACCCTGGCGCAGCTTCAGCGGGTGATCCTGCTGCTGTTCCTGGCGGGGCTGGGCACGGCGGGGGTGGGGGCCTACCTGCTCGCCGGGCAGGCGCTGCGGCCCCTGCGGCAGGTCCGCAAGGCGGCGGAGCGCATCGGGGGGCAGAACCTGGGCGAGCGCGTGCCGGAGCCGCAGACGGGGGACGAGGTGCAGGCCCTCGCGCACGCGCTCAACGCGATGCTGGGCCGCCTGGAGGCGAGCTTCGAGGCCCAGCGCAGATTTACGAGTGATGCCAGCCACGAACTCCGCACCCCGGTCACGGCGATCAGCGGGCACGCGAGCTACCTGCTGCGCCGCACCGACCCGTCCGGGCAGCAGCGCGAGAGCCTCAACATCATCCGCAGCGAGTCCGAGCGGCTGACCAACCTGATCGCCAGCCTGCTCGAACTCGCCCGCTCGGACAGCGGCGCCCTGCCCCTGACGCGCCAGCCCATCCTGTCACGGCTCTTCCTGGGCGAGGTGGCCCGCGAACTCGCCCCGCTGGCCCAGGCCCAGGGCACCCACCTCAGCGCGGACGGCGAGGACGTGACCTTTGAGGGTGACCCCGACCGCCTCAAGCAGGTCGTCATCAACCTCGTGGGCAATGCCCTCAAGGCCGGGGCGAAGAACGTCCACCTGACCAGTCGCGCCGAGGAGGGGGGCAAGGAGGTCCGCCTGAGCGTGCAGGACGACGGCCCCGGCATTCCCCCCGAGCACCTGGGGCGGCTCTTCGACCGCTTCTACCGGGTTGAGGACAGCCGCAGCCGCGACCAGGGCGGCGCGGGCCTGGGCCTGAGCATCGCCAAGGGAATCGTGGACGCGCACGGCGGGCGCATCTGGCTGGAGAGCGAGGTCGGGAAGGGAACGACGGCGCACGTGCAACTGCCGGTGGGCAACCCGCCGGAGCTGGACGAGGACGACGTGCCGTAGCCTGACGGCACCTCCCCTGAAAGGGTGAGGGTGGAGGAGATATGGGCCGGTTTGTCGAAGACCTTGACCTCAGTACGTTCTGGGACGACCACGACTATTACGCCCGGGAATACACGGACGATCCGCTCACCCCGGAAAAAATCGAGTGGGTAGAGCGGACGCTGGGGTACAGGCTGCCGCCGTCGTACCTGGAGTTGATGAGCTATCGCAACGGCGGCGCGCCCGTCAAGAACTGCCACCGCACGGCTTCGGCAACCTCCTGGGCAGAAGACCACGTGGCGATGACGGGCTTTCTGTCCATCGGGAAGGCCAAGCCCTCCTCGTTGTGCGGTGAGGTGGGAAGCCGCTTCATGATCGAGGAGTGGGGCTATCCGCCCATCGGCATCTACTTCGCCGACTGTCCCTCGGCTGGCCACGACATGCTCTGCCTCGACTACCGGGCGTGCGGGCCTGAGGGCGAGCCCAGCGTGGTCCACGTGGATCAGGAGGGCGGCTACGTGATCACCCCTGTAGCGGACACCTTCGAGGCGTTCATCCGTGGGCTGGAGTCCGAGGAGGCTTTTTCGCCCTGACGCCCTACCCCAGCATCAGCGCGTTCAGCTCCTCCATCAACGCCTCGCCTTCCCCGGTGGTGCGGGCGACCAGGAAGATGGTGTCCTCCCCGGCGATGGTGCCCACGATGTCGTCGCGGCGCAACCGGTCGAGGAGCAGCGCCACCCCGGTCGCGTGGCCGTCGGCGGTGCGGATCACCAGGATGTTCTCGCCGCGGTCCACGTCGCGCACGAAGTTCTGGAAGAGGCGGCCCAGCTCCTCCTCCACGTCGCTGTGCCCCGCGACCTGCGCGAGGGCGTAGCGGTGACGGCCCTTGCCGATGGGCAGGCGCACCAGCCGCAGTTCGTTGATGTCGCGGCTGACGGTCGCCTGCGTGACCTGCACGCCCTCGGCGCGCAAACGCTCAACAAGTTCGGACTGGGTGGAGATAGAGTCGCGGGCGATGATGTCCTGAATGCGCTTCTGACGTTGTTCCTTGCTGAGCATCGCCGCCATACTATGTATATACGTTGAATAATTCAATGAGTGGGGCACGGTTGATGGCCGTGCCAGGGCTTCAGCCCCCCGTTCGCATTCCCCGGCGTTCTGCATAGAGGCGCGCGGCCTCGTCCAGCAGTCTCCGGGCTACCTCTCGTTTGCTGAGGCGGGGCCAGTCCTCGCTCGATCCGTCGGGGCGTACCAGCGTTACCTCGTTGTCGTCGCCGCCGAACGCGGTGCCCTCGCGGGTGGGGTAATTGAGCAGGATGAAGTCGGCGTTCTTGCGCCGCGCCTTGAGGGCCGCGCGTTCCACGCCCGCGTGCGTCTCCATGGCGAAGCCGACGAGGACCCGCTCGCCCTTCTGCGCCCCCAGTTCGGCCAGGATGTCCGGGTTGGGCGTGAGGTGGATCGTCACGTCGCCCGCCACCTTCGCCTGCTTCTCGTCCGAACGCTGGGCCGCCCGGTAGTCGGCGACTGCCGCCGTCATCACGACCACGTCCGCGTCCCGGGCTGCCCCTACGACCGCGTCCCGCAGATCGAGCGCCGTCTCGATGCGGACGACCTCCACGCCGGGCGGGTCGGGGAGGTTCACCGGGCCGGTCACCAGCGTCACGTCCGCGCCCCGGTCCCGCGCCTCCCCGGCGACCGCGAAGCCCATCTTGCCGCTGCTGGGGTTGCTGATGAAGCGCACCGGGTCGAGGTACTCGCGGGTCGGCCCGGCGGAGACGACGACCTTCACGCCCTCCAGGTCGCGCGGTGACGGGGTGAGGAGGGCCAGGGCCGCCGCCGCGATGTCCTCCGGCTCGGCCATACGGCCCAGCCCCCGGCCCTCACCCCGTGAGCCGAAGGCGCCGACCTCCGGCCCCAGGAAGGTGTGGCCCCAGCCGCGCAGCGTCCCGGCGTTCGCCTGCACCGCCGGGTGGAGCCACATCCGCTCGTTCATGGCGGGGACCCACAGCACCGGCCCCTGAACGCTGAGCAGCGTCGCCGAGGCGAGGTCGGGGGCGTGCCCGCCCGCCGCCCGTGCGAGGAGGTCGGCCGAGGCGCCCACGATCACCACGGCGTCCGCCCGCGCCAGGGTGAGGTGCTGGGCGTCGGGGCGGGCCTCGAACCATGTCTCGTCAGTCGCCACGTCCCCGTCGGCCGCCGTCGCCAGGCTGAGTTCGGTGACGAAGGCGAGCGCGGCCCGCGTGGCGATCACCGCGACCCGCGCGCCCCGCTCGCGCAGTCGCCGCAGCACCGAGGGGGCCTTCACGGCGGCCATGCTGCCCCCCACGATGACGAGGACGGTGGGGGCGGCGGGGAGGGGAGGGGCAGGCGTACTCACAGAATTGCTCCGAGGATGCCCCGGTTTTCAAACCGGGGAGGAACCGGAGCGCCGCCGAAGGTGGCGACGCTCTTTGTCTCGCTGAAGCTGTGTGCTACCAATTGTTCATGCACAGGGCGGAAACGGTCATTCTCAAACTGACCGCCCCCACTGCGAACAAACGGGCGTGGCTGGTTGAGACCGCTCAGGCGTTCCGAGACGGGGTGGGCATGGTCTTGGGCGTGGCTGAATCCGAAAACACCAGCAGCCGGGCCAAACTCCACAACGCCTGTTACGCCGCCATCCGGGAGAAAACTGGCCTGCCCAGCGACTACGCCCGCATGGTGGTCAACGCGGGAGTTGCGCTGGCCCGCTCCTACTGGGGCCTGCGAAAAGGCAAGCGCCGCGCCGGCTTCCCGAAGGTGGGGAAGTCTCAGGGCATCGGGCTGGGCGTCAACGCCTACGCCATCCTGAAGCGCGGCGAGCGGTTCTTCCTGCGGGCGTCCACGGGGAAGCGCGGGCAGTACAAATGGCTGCCGCTGTCGGTTCCTGTGCATCTGGCCTCCAAACTCCAGTTCGTTCATGGCGATGCCAAACTGTTCCAGCGCGGGGCAGATTGGTACGTCATGCTTCCGCTTCGCCTCCCCCACACGCCAGCCGTCCGTGACGGTGGACCTACGGTTCTGGGCGTGGACTTGGGCGTCGTGAAGCTGATGACGGTGCTGACACCGGACGGCGTGAGGATTTGGAATGGCCTGCCTGTGCGCCATCGCCGGGAGAGATTCGCCGCTGTTCGTCGCCGCCTCCAGAAGCACCGCCGCACCGACCGCGTGTTGAGGCAGGGTGGGCGTGAGCGCCGCTGGATGCACGACCTGAACCACAAGCTCAGCCGGGAACTCGTTGACCTTGCCCGCTTCTACCCGAACGCGGTCATCGCCTTTGAGCAACTGGACGGGATTCGTGACCGGGTGCGCGGCAGCAAGAAGTTCAACCGGATGATGAGTAGCTGGACGTTCCGCGACCTCGTGGACAAGGTGCGTTACAAGGCGGAAGCGGCTGGTGTGGAGGTGGTCTTTGTTGACCCCCGCAAGACTTCCCAGACCTGCCACCGCTGCGGACACGCCACACGGAGCAACCGGGCGTCTCAGGCTGAGTTCCGATGTGTGAACTGCGGGTTCAGGACGAATGCCGACTGGAACGCGGCCACCAACATCGCTGCTGCCCCTGTGTGCCTTGCAGCAGGGGCCGACTGACACGGCCCGACCCTCTTCGGAGGGTCAGGAGCAGTCCTCGTTGGCTGCTCTGGATGGGGTAAAGGGATGTGGCTTGCTGCATTCAGACCCTAACCTTTCAAGCCCCGCGTAGGGGAACCCCCGGCCGAAAGTCCGGGGAGGATGTCAGGGTCCAAGTATCCCGGAAATCGGCGGGTCAGGCTCGGCTACCGGGTCTCCGGGCGGTAAACTCCCCGCATGACCACAGCTCTGAACGCCGCCGAGCGCGTACTCGCCGTGCCCGAGGACCAGACCCGCTGGGAGACGTTCGCGCCGCGCTACCGGGCGTTGCAGGAGGCCGACCTGACGGCGGACGCCGTGCCCGCCTGGCTCGCGCAGTGGAGTGCCCTGGCCGCCGAGGTTATGCAGGCGGGGGCCAAGCTCGCCACCCACGCCGACCTGCACACGGGCGACGAGGCGGTTCAGGCCCGGTTCGCTCACTTCCTGGGGGAGGTCTCACCGCAGGTCCAGCGGGCCGAGCAGGCCCTCACCGAGAAGCTGCTCGCGGTGCCGGACTACACCCCCGCCCCCGACTTCGCGCTGAACTACCGCCGCTTCCGGGACGCCGCCGCCCTCTTCCGCGAGGCGAACGTCGAGTTGGGCGTGACCCACGAGGCGCAGATGAACCGCCACGGCGTCATCACCGGGAACCAGAAGGTCCGGCTGGGCGGGGAGGACCTGACTGTCCCGCAGGCCAAGCAGCGTGGCGACAGCCCCGACCGCCAGGCCCGCGAGCAGGCGTGGCGGGCACTCTCCGAGAGCAACCTGGGCATTGCCCCCGACCTCGACGCGTTGATGGTGGAGTTGCTGGGGACCCGGCGCCAGCTCGCCCGGAACGCCGACCTCCCGAACTTCCGCGACTTCATGTGGAAGCGCCTCGACCGGGTGGACTACACGCCGGAGGACTGCCGCGCCTTCCACGAGGCCGTGCGCGATGAGGTGGTGCCCCTGGCGGGCGAGATCGTCGGGGACATCGCCGCGCGGCTGGGACTGGACACGGTCCGCCCCTGGGACTACAACCGCAACAACCTCCTGGACGCGGGGGGGCGCGAGTCGCTGAAGCCGTTCAGCACGGGGGCGCAGCTCGAAGACCTCGCGCAGGCGGCCTTCGAGGGGCTGGACGCGGAACTCGCCGGGCGCTTCCGCTCCATGCGCGGCGGCCTGCTCGACCTCGAATCCCGGCCCGGCAAGATGACGCACGCCTACTGCCAGTATTTCCCCGTCCAGAACGAGCCCTTCGTCCTGATGAATGTGGTGGGCACCGCCGAGGACGTGCGGGTGCTGTTCCACGAGGTCGGGCACGCCTTCCACGGCTTCCTGAGCGGGGCCGCGCAGCCCCTGGTCTGGAACCGCTGGAGCCCCATCGAGTTCATCGAGATTCCCTCCATGGCGATGGAGTTCCTGACCCTCGACCACCTGGGGCACGTGTTGAATGGGGACGAGCTGGCCCGCTACCGCGAGAAGCAGCTTCAGGGGGTGGTCGTCTTCCTGCCGTGGGCCGCCCAGATGGACGCCTTCCAGCACTGGCTGTACACCGAGGCGGGCGAGAACCCGTCGATCGCCGACCTCGACGCGAAGTGGCTGGAACTCGACCGCACCTTCCACCCCTTCGTGAACTGGGAGGGGCTGGACGAGACCATTCGTGCCAAGAGTTGGCAGTACTATCACATCTTCCGCGCGCCGTTCTATTACATCGAGTACGCGATGTGCTACCTCGCCGCCGTCGGCATCTGGCGGGAGGCGCGGCGGGACCCGGCGGGGGCACTGGCGAATTACAAGGCCAGCCTGCGCCTGGGCAGCACCGTGTCCGTGCCCGAGCTGTACCGCGCGGCGGGGGTCGAGTTCCGCTTCGACCGCGAGCATATCCGGGGGCTGATGGCGTTCCTGAAGGAGCAACTGGCGTAAGGCCGATGGAGGCGACCGTCCGCGCGGCTGTCGAAGCGTTGGGGCTTGGGGTCACCGCTTGCCGCCGAATGCCCGGTGGCTCGACCCTGCCCACCTGGCGGGTGGATACCCGGGACGGCCCGTTCGCCGTGAGGCTCTACCCCGCGTCCCTGGAGTGGGTGGCGCGCGGCATGGCCCGGCTCTCCGCAGTTCTGCGGGAGGCGGACTTTCCTGTGCCCGGCGTCGTCGCTGTTGTCAATGACCTGCCGGGCCATGTGGCCCTGATTCAGGAATGGCTGCCGGGCGTGACGTGTGGTGAAGCTCTGCGGCGCGGGCCGGAGCGGGCCTGGGACTGGGGTGTTCAGTTCGGCCAAGTCCACGCGCGGCTCCACGCCCTCCCCATCCCGCCCGAGGTCGAAGGCGAGGTCCCGCGGCTGGAGACCGGGCTGCCCGCCCCGGCACGGCCCGCCTGGCTGCATCTCGACTATCACCCGCTCAACGTGCTGGCCGAGGGTGGCCGGGTGAGTGCCGTCCTCGACTGGGAGAACGTGCGGCTGGGCGACGCCCGGGCGGATGTGGCGCGGACGCTGAGCATCCTGAGCGTCGATCCCGGGGTGTGGGGCGCGGGGCGGGAGGTGCGGCAAAGGTTGCGGACGTTCCGGCGGGGCTACCTGGCCGGATATGCCGCAAGCCTCATGAACGAATTGCCCCCCTTTCTCGCCTGGGCGGGGGAGTTCATGCTGCGGGACCGGGGGCCTCACTTCGCGGGGGCCGAGCTGGCCCCCGTGCGGCGGTGGTCGCGGTACTGGCGCCGCCGGGGCGGACCCTAGGCCGGGAGGCGGCCCTCCCCCTCCGCCACTTGGCCCATGTGCCCCTGACAACTCCCGCGCACACTGGTCCCATGACCACTCTTTCCCGCGCCGTGACCCCCTTCGACCCGGTGGCCGCGCCGCCAGAAGCGCGCCTCGCGGTCGGCCACCTGCTCACCGCTGCCCACCACTTCGCCTACCCCGAGGACCCGCCCCTCCTCCCCGCGCGGGAGGCGACCGGCCTCACCCACGTCACGCCCGGCGAGGTGCTGCGGCATTTCGTCGTGTGGGACGGCGAGCGGGCGCTCGGGTGGGCGAGCCTGGAGTACAGCGTCACCGAGAACCTGCACGCCGCCCACGCCCGGGTGGTCGTGCATCCCGACCACCGCCGCCGGGGCCTGGGGCGAGAGCTGGCCCGCGCCGTGGAAGGGGTGGCCCGCGAGGAGGGCCGCTCGGTCGTGACCTTCGGGACGAGCAGCCGGGCACCCGCCGGGGAGGCCTTCGCCCGCACCCTGAACGCGCAGCCCGCCCTGCCCATGCGCCAGAGCCAGCTCGACCTGACGGAAGTTCAGGACAGCCTGCTCGACGCCTGGACGGCCCGGCCACAGGGCGAGCCCTACCGCCTCCACCTCTGGGAGCGCGTGCCCGACGAGTTCCTGGCCCGCACCGCCGACATGATGATGGTGATGAATACCGCCCCGCGCGGCGACCTCGATGTGGAGGACTGGACGGTCACGCCCGAGATGATCCGCGCCTGGGAGGGCATGATCGCCGACTCCGGCGAGGTCCGGTACCTGATGGCCGCCGAGGACACCCGCACCGGGGACCTCGCCGGATATACCGAGGTCTTCTGGAGCCCCGAACGTGCCGCGCTGGTGTTCCAGGGCGCGACCGCCGTTCGCCCCTCGGCGCGCGGTCAGGGCCTGGGCAAGTGGCTCAAGGCGGCGATGCTGCGCCACGTCCGGGCGCACTGCCCCGGAGCCCGCTGGGTCCGCACCAACAACGCCGAGGAGAACGCCGCCATGCTGGGCATCAACGTCGCGCTGGGCTTCCAGCCCTGGGCGAGTTTCACCGAATGGCAGGTCCGGCTGGCCTGAGGGCCGAGTTCCCAAGTTCCCGGTGGCCCACCGCGTTCCCCAAAGGGTCCGGTGGGCTGTCCCTGTTGCCCGGCGCTCAGGCCAGGACGCCCGGCTTGTCCGCGTTCTCGGGGGTCCGCACCCGGCGGCGCACCCCGTCGGCGTACTCGGCGAGGTCGGCGAGCAGGTCGCGCACGTCGGCGCGCAGCAGGTACTGGCCGCCCGGGAGCGGCGTCAGGGCCAGGAAGGGGGCGCGGGTCAGCGTCTCCAGGATGCTGCGGAGTTCGGCGATGTTCACGCCGCTGCCCAGCCGCTCGGCCAGGCGCCGCGTGTTCACGATGCTGTGGGCGGGCTGGGCCGCCAGCGTGAGCAGCACGAAGGAGAAAGCACCCCGCTGGGCGAGGTGCGCCCCCACGAGTTCCGAAATGCTGGCCGCCGACTCCAGGTCGAGGTTCCCCGCCTGCCAGTACCCGCGCAGGTCGATGGGCGAGAGCGGCGCGAGCCGGGCGTGTTCGAGGAGCGCCGCGAGCGCCTCGCGCGTCAGGCGGGGGGTGCCCTGCGGGCGCTCGGCCTCACCCGTGACTTGCAGCGCGTAGTCGGCCTCCTCGCGCCACGCCGGGGAGCGCAGGCCGTCGCCCGTCAGCGCGAGCTTCACCGTGTACCCGTGTTCGCCCAGCTCGGCCACCAGCCGCGCCACGCCGGGGTTCGGGAAGCTCAGCCGGTAGCCGGTCAGGCGCGCGAGTTCGGTCAGTTGGCCGTCGAGCGTGGCGGGCAGGGGCGCGCTGCGGGAAGGAGCGCGGGGCTCAGGCCGGGCGGGCGCTGGGGCCTCCGCCGCAGGGGGGGTGGACGGGGCGGGGGTCAGCGGCGCGCGGCTTTCGGTGGTGGGGGCCGCCGGGGTGAGGGGGGCACGGACGGCCGGAGTCGCCTCGGGTTGGGGCGTCTCGCGGGCGGGGGTGGGGCGGGGCTGTTCCAGCCGCACCTCGCGCACGTGGGGGGTGGCGGTCACGACCACGCGCCGGGCCTCGGGGGTCTTGTCGCCCGCGCGGGGGGGCACGGGGGGCGCCGCGTGGGGTTTGACGATGGCCTCGATCTGGTAGCGGGCGGGCGCGAGGGGCGTGATCAGCAGCACGTCGTTCACCCCGAGGTTGCCGCCGTGGTACAGGTCCCGCAGGCCCCACACCCGCCCCGCCGCGCGGTCCACCTGCACCGCGTGTTCGCGGCCCCGGTCGTCCACGAACTGCGCGGGGCCGCTTTCGGGGAAGGTGGCGTCGAGGTACTTCAGCAGGCGCAGGCTGCCCTCTTGCAGGCAGGGCCGGGTGATGATGTAACGCATCGCTTTCATGCGGGGGGTCCTCCATTGGGAGCGGCCCCGTCAGAATTCGGGGACGCGGCAGGGCACGGTGAATTGTCACCTCAACCATACCAGACTTCCCGGCCCGTCAAGTCCGCAAGAGGCGACCTGGACGTTTAAAATCCCCAGACTCATGTGAGTCTTCGCACATCTGGCCCGGGTGGGCCGCCCGCTACACTCCCGGGCATGACCCAGTCCCCAGCCTCCCGGACCCTCGACCTCGTGCGGCGGTACTACGCGGCCTTCAATGAGGGCGACGCGGGGGGCATGCTCGTCCTGTTGACCGAAGACGTGCGCCACGACATCAACGAGGGCGAGACGCAGCGCGGCGTGGAGGCCTTCCGCGCCTTTTTGCAGAGGATGGACGCCCACTACCGCGAGCGGGCCGAGGACCTCGCCCTGATGGCGAGTGGGGACGGCACGCGCGCCGCCGCCGAGTTCGTGATCCACGGCGAGTACCTGAAGACCGATCCCGGCCTGCCCGAGGCGCGGGGGCAGCGGTACGTCATTCCGGTCGGCGCCTTTTTCGAGGTGCGGGAGGGCCGGATTGCCCGGGTGACGAACTACTACAACCTCGCCGAGTGGTCCCGGCAGGTGCAGGGTTGAGCCTGCGCGTCACGCCCGCGATCGGCGACGACCTGCGCGCCGCCATCCCCGACCTCGCCCGGCTGCGGATGACCGTGTTCCGCGACTTCCCCTACCTGTACGAGGGCAGCCCGGAGTACGAGGAGCGCTACCTCGGGACCTATCTGGAAGCGCCCGGCGCCCTCGCCCTCCTGGCCCGCGACGGGGAGCGGGTGGTCGGGGCGAGCACCGCACTCCCGCTGGCCCAGGAGACCGGGGAGCTCCAGGCCCCCTTCCGCGCCTCCGAGTTCGACCCGGCGGACGTGCTGTACCTGGGGGAGAGCGTGCTGCTCCCCGAATACCGAGGCCTGGGCTTGGGCCACCGCTTCTTCGACGAGCGGGAGGCCCACGCCGCGCGGCTGGGGCTGACCGTCACCGCCTTCTGCGCGGTGCAGCGCCCCGGGGAGCACCCGGCCCGCCCGGCGAGCTACCGCCCGCTGGACGCCTTCTGGCAGTCGCGCGGGTATGTGGAACGGCCCGACCTGGAGACGACAATGAGCTGGCAGGACGTGGGCGAGGTGGGGGAGACGGCGAAGAGGATGCGCTTCTGGGTCAGGGGGTGAGCCCTGCCTCTCACTTCCGCTGCGTCCAGCCGTAGGCGCGCGCTGCGTCGACCGCGAACCACACGGCGACGGCCCCCCACAGCAGGGTGGGGAGCCAGCGCCCACTCAGCCCGTAGCGCACGGCGGGAACCGCGCACAGCACGGCGAGCACCAGGCTGAGCAGGAAGACGATGCGGGGGGGCACGCGGCGACCGAACATGGGGGCAGCCTATTCCGCCCCGTCTGCCAGATTCCTGACCGTTCTGCCCCCGCCCGTTGTGCCAGGATTCACGCTGGATGCCGGATTTCGACGTGTTGGTGATGGGCGCGGGGCACAACGCGCTGGTGACGGCGGCCTACGCGGCCAAGGCGGGCCTGAAGGTGGGCGTCTTCGAGCGCCGCCACCTCGTCGGCGGGGCCGTGAGCACCGAAGAACTCGTGCCCGGCTACCGCTTCGACTACGGCGGCAGCGCCCATATCCTGATCCGCATGACGCCCGTGGTGCGCGAGCTGGAGCTGACTCGCCACGGCCTGCACTACCTGGAAGTGGACCCCATGTTCCACGCCTCGGACGGGGAGACGCCCTGGTTCGTCCACCGGGACGCGGCCCGCACCGTGCGGGAGCTGGAAGCCCTCTTCCCCGGTCAGGGAGAGGCCTATGGGCGGTTTCTGGATGACTGGACGCCGTTCGCCCGCTCGGTGGCGGACCTCTTCAACTCGGCCCCCGGGCCGCTGGAGATGGGGAAGATGGTGATGGGAAGCGGCGGGGGGCGCGACTGGCAGCGTCAACTCCCCCGCATCCTGCGGCCCTACGGCGACGTGGCCCGCGAGTATTTCTCCGAGGAGCGGGTGCGCGCCCCCCTCGTCTGGATGGCGGCCCAGAGCGGCCCGCCGCCCTCGGACCCGCTGAGCGCGCCCTTCCTGCTGTGGCACCCGCTGTACCACGAGGGTGGGGTGGCGCGGCCAAAAGGGGGAAGCGGTGGCCTGACCCGCGCCCTGCGCCGCGCGGTGGAGGCGGACGGGGGCGAGGTTCACTTGAATGCCCCCGTGAAGCGCATCCTGGTCAAGGGGGGCAAGGCGCAGGGCATCGAACTGGAAAACGGCGACACCTACACGGCCCGCGCGGTCGTCTCCGGCGCCCACGTCCTCACGACGGCGGGAGCACTGCCGCCCGAGCACGTCCCGCCCGCCGCCCGGGAGGTGCGGATGGGCAACGGTTTCGGGATGGTGCTGCGGCTGGCACTCAGCGAGCGAGTGCGCTACCGCCACCACACCGAGCCCGACAGCCGGGTGGGCCTGGGCCTCCTCATCAAGAACGAGCGGCAACTGTTGAAGGGCTACGGTGAATACCTCGCGGGTGAGCCGACGACCGACCCGCCGCTGATCGCCATGAGCTTTTCCGCCGTGGACGACAGCCTCGCGCCGCCGGGGGGGGAAGTGCTGTGGCTCTGGGCGCAGTATTACCCCTATGAACTCGCCTCGGGCACGTGGGAGACGCGGGGGGCCGAGGCGCGGGAGAACATCCTGCGCGCCTTCGAGCACTACGCGCCGGGCACGCGCGATACCATCGTCGGGGAACTCGTGCAGACGCCGAAATGGTTAGAGACGAATCTGGGCCTGCACCGGGGCAACGTGATGCACCTGGAGATGAGCCTGGACCAGATGTTCGCCTTCCGCCCGTGGCTCTCCGCCAGCCAGTACCGCTGGCCGGGCGTGAAGGGCCTGTACCTGACCGGGGCAAGCACCCACCCCGGCGGCGGCATCATGGGGGCGTCGGGGCGAAACGCGGCCCGCGTGCTGCTGCGCGACCTGACCCGGCGGGGGTGGAGGTGAGGGGAATGGGGAGCGAGCTTGTGTCTTTTCCCCTCCCCCTTGACTTGCAAAGCTGCCAAGCAGAGGGGGGAGGCCAGGACTGGCACAGCTCCGCAGGAGAGGGGGTGAACGGGCATGGCCTCCGGGAAACCGGGGGAATGATCCCGCCTTCCACCCCGGATACTCCATGACCCCCACCCTCCTGCGCTCCGGCCTCGCCCTCGCCGCGCTGGGCGTCTCCTTCCTGGGCGCCCTGCTCGTGCTGCGGGACCTCACGGCGGGCTGGCTCCTGATTGCGCTGGGCCTGCCGTTATCCTTCCTGCTGGCGCTCGCGGGGGATGCGCTGAGGAACGATTTCAGCGGGACGTTGCGGGCGCGGGCAGCCGTTCTGTCGGCCCAGATGCGCCCCTGGATGTGGCTGACCGCCTTGTACGCCGCGCTAAAAATCCCCGTGCCCCTCTGGCCGGACGCTTTTCCGTCCCTGGCCCTGCTCAGTACAGGCGCCCTCTTCGCGGCGGCCCTCGCCTTCGCCTGGGAACGGGTGGGGGCGCGGCGGGCCCTGGTGATGGCCGTCCTGGGCTTCGCGGTGGGGCTGGGGGTGGAGGTGCTGGGGAGCCGGACGGGCTTTCCCTTCGGCCAGTATTCCTACGCCGGGGCACCCGGGCCGACGCTGCTCGGCGTGCCGCTTCTCGTGCCGCTGGGCTGGTTCGCCCTGCCGCTGGCCGCCGCGCTCTTGAGTGGGGGGCGAGCCTGGCTGGCGGGCCTGCTCCTCGTCGGGTGGGACGTGGGCCTGGAACCCCTGATGACCGCCCAGGGCTACTGGCGCTGGAGCGATCCCGTACCCCTGTGGGCGGGCGCACCGGTTCAGAACTTCCTGGGCTGGTGGGCGGTTGGAACGGGGTTGAGCTGGGCGTTGGTGGGGTTGGCGCCGGGGTTGTTCGGGCGGCCAGGTCGGGGCTGGGGAGTACACGAGACCAGGGTTGAAGTTCCGGTGACTTCCCGCCTGCTCCGGGTGGAGAGGGCGCCCCAGCCCAACCTCTCCCGCCTCTCCTTTGCCGCCGCGTACCCAGTCGAGACCTTTTTCCTGCCGGGCGGCCTGGTGCTCGTGGGCCGGTACGTCGAGGCGGCGGTCACCCTCGCGGCGATGCTCGCGGCCCTCGCCCTGGTGTGGGCCGTGCGGGGGCGGCGGTGATCCCCTTCGACTGGGCTGCGGCCCTGCTGCGGGCGAGCATCCGCCGCAGCGTGAGAACGGGGCTGGGGGGCATCTGGGTGCGCGGGCCGCTGCCGGGTGCGGGCGCCGTCCTCGCCCCCAATCACCACTCGTGGTGGGACGGCTACGTGCTGCGCGAGATCACCTGGACGCTGGGCCTGGACTACCGGGTGCTGATGCTGGGCGAACAGCTCGCCCGCTTCCCCTTCCTGCGGCGCGTGGGGGCGCTGGGGGTGGGGGAGGTGCGCCCCGCCGTGCGCGCGGCGCGGGCGGGGGCGTGGGTCGTCGTGTTCCCGGAGGGAGCCCTCCACCCGGCGGGACCCCTGCGTGAGGTGCGCCCCGGCGCGGCCTGGATCGCCCGGTCGGCGGGAGTGCCCCTCGTGCCCGTGGCGCTGCGCGTGGTGCTGCGGGGCGGGCAGTACCCGGAGGCCTACCTGCGCTTCGGGCGGGCGGTGGGGGAGGCCGCGCTCCCCGCCGCGCTGGCTCAGGAACTCGCCGCCCTGGACACCGACCTCGCGGACAGCGACCCGGAGGCGCCCCTGGCGGGCTACCTGCGCGTCACGGCGGGCCGTGCAAGTGCCTCCGACCGCGTGGACCTGCCCAGCCGCGCCCTGATCTGGCTCACGGGGGACCGGTGAGCCGCCCCTTCCGCGCGTACCGTCTGGCGGTCGGGGCCTTTTTCGCGGTCAAGGGGGCGACCCTCCTCGTCAACGCGCTGACCTTTCCGCGGCTGCGGCCCCGGCCCACGCCGCCCGGCGGCCCGCGCGTCTCGCTGCTCGTGCCGGCTCGCAACGAGGCGCACAATCTCCCGCACACGCTGCCCGGGCTGGTCGCGCAGGGGGCGCATGAGGTTCTGGTGCTCGACGACCACTCGGAGGACGACACGGCGCGGATCGCGCATGACCTGGACGCGCGGGTGATCCCGGGCCAGTCCCTGCCCCCCGGGTGGCACGGCAAACCGTGGGCCTGCCAGCAGCTCGCGGCGGCGGCCACGGGCGACGTGCTGATCTTCACCGACGCGGACGTGCTGTGGCACCCGGGGGCCCTGGGCGCCGTGTTGCACGCGCTGGAACGTTCGGGAGCCGACCTCCTCAGCGTGTATCCCCGCCAGCGCAACGTCACGCCGGGCGAGCGGCTGCTCACGCCGCTGGTGGACGCCGTGCTGCTCACCTTCCTGCCCGAGCCGCTGCTGCGCTTTCCGCACCCCAGCGCCGCCGCCGCGAACGGGCAACTCATGGCCTTCCCCAGGAGGAGTTACGAGCGCGTCGGCGGGCATGCCCTCGTCCGGGCCGAGTTGCTGGAGGACGTGGCGCTGGGGAGCCGCGTGAAGGCGTGGGGCGGGCGGCTGGCCCTCGCGCTGGGGGGGGAGTGCCTGGGCGTGCGGATGTACCGGGGTTACGCCGAGTCGGTGGAGGGCTTCGGGAAGAGCGCGGGGTCGGTGCACCGGGGCTCGCGGGCGCTGATGGCCGCCTCGCTGGGCTGGCACCTCGCCGCCTATACCCTGCCCTGGCTGCTCCCCGCCCGCCGCCTGCCGGGGCTGGCCGCCCTGCGCGCGGCGGGGCTGCTGGAGCGCACGCTCGTCAACCTCCTCACCGGGCGCCGCGCCCCCGCCGACCTCGCCGAGGGGTTGCTGGGGCCGGTCACGCCGCTGCTCGCGCTGCCCGTGTATCTTCGCGCCATGCGCCGCCGGGTGAGCTGGAAGGGTCGGGAGTACGACCAGTGATACGGTTGCCGTCCAAGCCGTTCTCGAAGCGGGAAAGCACCGGTTCGACCACTCCTTTCCCGGCCACCGGTTTTTTCCCACCCGCTCCGCTCGGGTTGAACCGTTTCACGACGGTTCAACCGGAAGCCGTATGAGGAAGAAGCGTGACACGGGGCGCCGCCAGCGACCGTCGCTCTCCCCCCACCGGGCCCCCCGCCACGTCGCCGTGATCGGCGCGGGCTTCGCGGGGCTGGCGGCGGCCCTGCGGCTGGCGGGGGCCGGGGTGCAGGTTACGGTCCTCGACAACCTGGAGCGCCCCGGCGGCAAGGCGGCGCTGGGCTACGAGGATTTCTCCAGCGGGCCGACCGTCGTGACCATGCCCCAGGTCTTCCGCGCGCTGCACCGGCGGGTCGAGGTGCCCCTGCCCGAGCTGGAGGCCGCGCGGCCCACGACGACGTATCACGGCCAGGACGGGCGGACCTTCGCCCCCGAGGCGCTGCACGTCGCCGGGAGCCTGGAGCCCACCCTCGCGCAACTCTCCCGCCGGGAGGGCCGCGACTACGCCCGGCTACTCGCCGCCTCGCGCCGGATGTACCTGGACGCGGCGCCCACCTTCCTGTTCCGGCCACCGCCGGGCCGGGTGCAGCTCGCCCGCTACGCCCTGACCCGGGGCGTGCGGGCCGCGCCCTGGTCGAGCCTGGCGCGCCTCGTGCGGAGCGGCCCCTTCCTGACGCCCTTCTGGCTGCGCTTCGCCACCTACCTGGGGGCCGACCCCTACCGGGCGCCCGCCGTGCTGCACAACGTCGCGTGGGTGGAACTGGGGTACGGGGTGTGGCACCTGCCGGGGGGGCTGGGAGCGCTCGCTTCGCTCCTGCACGAGCGGGCGCAGGACCTCGGCGTGCGCTTCGAGTTCGGGACGCGGGTGCAGCACCTCAGCGTCCATGGCAGCCGGGTGCTCGGCGCCCACACCGACCGGGGCGCCTTCGCCGCCGACGCCTGGGTGAGCGCCGCCGACCGCGCCCTGACGCGCGGCTGGCTGGGGCTGCCCCCCGACCCCGCCCCGCGCGGCCTCAGCGGGTTCGCGCTGCAACTGCGGCTCGCGGAGGACCGGGGCCGCGCCCACCACGTCCTGTGGCCCGCCGACTACGCCCGCGAGTGGCGGGACATCCGCGCGGGGCGGCTGCCGACCGACCCCACCCTCTACCTGCACCTCGACGGCGACCGCGCCTTCCTGCTCGTGAACGCGCCGCCCGAGCCCGGGGTGGCGGGTGACGGGCACGAGTACGGCGCCTTCCTGCTGCGCTCGCTCCAAGCCCGCTTTCCGCTCAATGTGGCCGAGTGGCGGCCCCTCTCGCCCGCCGACTACGCGCGCACGGCGGTCGCGGGGGCCCTGTATGGCCGCGCCCCCCACGGCCTGACGGGCAGCCTGCGCCCGGACTGGACCCTCCCCGCCGCGCGGAATCTGGTGCAGGTCGGCGGCACGGTCCACCCCGGCGGCGGCGTCCCGCTCTCCATGCTCAGCGGCTGGAACGGCGCGGGAAAGCTGATCGGCCTGCCCTACGACGACCTGGACGGCTTCCGGGTCCCGGGCGAGGGGGAGACGTGGGCGGACCTGGAGTGAGGGGGCTGGAGAGCCTGCCCGGGCCCCCCGTCCGGCCCCCCGTCGGCCACCTCCAGGACTGGGCGCTGGCCCCCCTGCCGCTGGTCGAGGAGGGGGCGCGGCGCGCACGGCTGGCGGGGCGCGACCTCTTCCACCTGCGGCTGGGCCTGCCCGCCGTGGTGGGCTTCAGCCCCGCCTGGAACCGCCGATTGCTGGGCGACCTGGGGACCTTTCGCAGCGCCGGAAGCTTTTCCCGGGTGGTCCCGCATCTGGCGGGCGGCGTGATCCTGACGGACGCGCCGGGGCATGCCCCGAGACGCCGGGCGGTGAACCCCGGCTTCGGCAAGGCCCATCTGGAGGAGCTGCGGGTCCGTATCCGCGCCGCCCTTCCCCCCATTCCGGCGGGCGACTTCGACGCGCTGGCCTGGGCGGATGGGGTAGTTTTGCGCCTGCTGAACGTGGCGTATTTCAGCGGCGAGTTCGACTCCCGGCTGCTGCACGCCTTCCTCGCGCCGCTGCGCCAGCCCTTTCCCCTCGCGGTGCTGCCCCGCCCCCGGCTGTTTCGCCGGGTGAATGCCGAATTGCGCTGCCTCGCCGAGCGGCGGTTGAGGGGGGGCGGCGACGACCTCCTCGCCCACCTCGCGCCCCTCCCCGGCGGGCTGGAGGAGACGCGGGTGAGTCTCGCCGCCGCCCACGACACGACCACGCACGCGCTGGCCTGGTCGATCTGGCACGTCGCCGCCAATCCCGCCTGGCACGCGCCCGAACACCACCCCGCCGTCCTGAAAGAAACGCTGCGCCTCTATCCCCCCGGCTGGATGGGCAGCCGCCGCCTCGCCCATGACGTGACGTGGAATGGCGTGCGCCTGCCGCGCGGCACCCTCGCCCTGTACAGCCCCTACCTCAGCGGACGGGACCCGGAGCTGTGGGCGGCCCCCCAGGAGTTGCGGCCCGAACGCTGGCAAACCCCGCCTCCCGCCTGGGCCTACCTTCCCTTCGGCGCTGGCGAGCGGGTCTGCCTGGGGATGCACCTCGCCCGGTTCCTCATCCTGGAGGTTCTGGCCGCGCTGCCCCCGCTGGGGGCCGTCTCCGGCGATCCCCGCCCCCAGCCCGGGATCACGCTGGGTCCGGTGGGGCCGCTGGTGGTGCGGCGCGGTGCGTAAGAGGGGGAGAACACTTTTTTCCGGCTGCATACCTTGACTTCCCCTGCATTCCACGCTATTCTTCTTCCATCACCGCCCAAGAGGCGGCTTTTTTATTGCCCCTTTCCCCAACGCGCTAGCCTGCGGCATGACGTTGCCCGCCGAGCCCCCTCCCGCGCCCGCCCCGGAGACCGGCCCGCCGCGCCCGGTGGGGGCGGGCGAGCGTTCCCTCCTGCCCGATGTGCTGCGGGGTTTGGCGCTGCTGGGCATCCTGGTGGTCAACGTGCAGGACTTCGCGGGGTTCCGCGAGTGGACGCAGGTGGGGATCGACCGGGTGGTGCAGGTGCTCACCGACATCTTTCTGAATGGGCGCTCGATCAGCCTGTTCGCCATGCTGTTTGGGTGGGGGGCCGCCGGGCTGCTCGCGCGGCACGGGCCGGGGACTCTGGCGCGGCGGCTGGTGGTGCTGTTCGTCCTCGGCACCGCCCACTTCGTGTTCGTGTGGCACGGGGACATCATCTCGATGTACGCGCTGCTCGCCGTCGCGCTTCTCTTCACCGCCCGGCTGACGGCCCGCACGCTCGTCCTGCTGTCCGGGCTGCTGGGCGGGTGGTGGCTCCTGAGCGGGTTGCTGGCGGGGCTCGCGGCGGTGGGCAGCCCGGCGGGCCGTCCCGTGTTCTTTCCCAACCTCGTGCCCGGCATGGGGTACCTGGAGTTCGTGGCGTGGCGGGCCGCCAACTTTGTGGAGGATCAGCTCGGCAGCGCGGTCTACAACGGCCCCTGGCTGATCGCCCTCTTCTGCCTGGGGGCCGCCGCGCAGCGCACCGGCCTGCTGACCCGGCCCGGGGAACACCGCCCGCTGCTGCGCCGCCTCGCGGTGTGGGGGCTCGCCGTCGGCCTCCCGCTGGGCGTGCTGCTCGCGTGGCTGAACACCCAGGGGACACGCCCCGCCTTCCTGTTCTCCATCCCCGTGCGGATGGGGGGTGGCCTGGCGACGGCGCTGGGGTACGTGGGCGTGCTGGGGCTGCTCGCTTCCCGGGGCCGCCTGGGGCCGCTGAGGGCCTTCGCCGCCAGCGGGAGGGTCGCCATGAGCAACTACATCGCCCAGAGCCTGGTCATGACGACCTTCTTCTATCCCTACGGGGGCGGGCAGTTCGGCCGTTGGGGGGCGGCGCCCGCCGTGGCGCTCGCGCTGCTCGTGGGGCTGGCCCAGCTCCCCGTGAGCGCGTGGCTCCTGCGCCGCTTCGGGAGCGGACCGCTGGAACGCCTCACCCGCCGGCTCGTGTACGGTCGGCCCGACCGGCGGGAACCGGGGGAGTCCTGAGCCCGTACCCCCGGCATGGAATTCCGACTCCACCCCGAGGTCATCCACTCCGCCGCCAGTCAGGGCGCCCGCCTGGAGGTCGTCGAGTACGATCCCCGGCCCACCGAGCGCCCGCTGGAGGGCTTTCACCAGCCCCTGACCCGCCCGGCCCGCTGGCGTCAACTCGCGCTGCACCTGGAGGGCGGGCTGGCGGTCCTCGAACCCGGCGCCCTCCAGTACCTGCGCGGCGAGATCGAGATGCAGGCTTCAAGTAGCGGCGGGACGGGTGGGGGCGGCCTGGGCGGCTTCCTGCGCGGCGCGGTCTCGGCGGCGGCGAGCGGCGAGAGCCTCTTCAAGACCGTGTACCGCGGCGCGGGCGTGATCTACACCGAGCCCACCCGATTGCACCTCCTGCTTGGCGAGCTGCACGGCGAGGACCTGATCGTGGACGACGGCGCCTTCGTCGCCTGCGCGGGCCAGGTCACGGTGGGGCGGCACGTCAACCAGGGCCTCGCGGCGATGCTGGGCAGCGGCGAGGGCCGGGTGCAGCCCAAGCTGAGCGGTTCGGGCGTCTTCGCCCTGCAAAGCCCGGTTCACCCCGACGAGTTCCAGATTCTCGACCTCAGGAACGAGACGCTGAAGGTGGACGGCAATCTGGTGGTGGCCTACTCGGGCGGGCTCGCCTTCAGCGTCGAGAAGAGCAGCCGGGGCCTGCTGGGCAGCGGGCGCACCGGCGAGGGCTTCGTGCAGGTGTACCGGGGCACGGGCCGGGTGTGGCTGGCGCCGACGCTGCCCATCCACTCGCCCCCCGTCTCCCTGGCAGGCGCCTCCTGAGGCCCGAACAACTCAGACTAATTGCCTACCCCGCGTAAATACTTGACCAAAGTGAACTAAGCGCCTAGGGTGGGGCGGTGACGCACACTGTCCCACCCCCCACCGAGTTGCGCCAGGAGGTCGACCGCTTCCTGCGCGGCATGTGGCGCTTCAACCGGATGCTCGGGCGGCAACTCGCCCCGCTGCTGGAAGAGCGGCACGGCATCAATCCCCGGATGTACCACGTCCTGCGGAGTATTCAGAACGGCGACCACTACCCCAAGGTGCTGGCCGACCACCTCAAGATTCCTACCACCCTGATGAGCCGCCACCTCGACGGGCTGAGCAAGGCGGGCCTGATCGAGCGCCAGATCGACGGGCAGGACTCGCGCCGCACCCGCCTCTCCCTGACCGAGCGGGGCGAGCAGGTCGTGCGCGAGACCGACGAGACGCTGCACGAACTCGTCAGCGGGCAACTCGCCCGGCTCGATCCTCAGGTCCTGGGGGGTCTCCTCGCCGCCCTGGACGCCCTGACCGACGAAAGAGGCCCGGAATGACCGCGCACGACGCCCCCGCCTTCCACTTCACCGAGCAGGAGAAGCGGATCACACTGACCGGCCTGATGGTCGTGTTCCTGCTCTCGGCGCTCGACCAGACCATCGTTTCGACGGCCATGCCGCGCATCATCGAGCAGCTCCACGGCCTGAACCTCTACGCCTGGGTCACCACGGCGTACCTGCTCGCCTCGACCGTGATGGTGCCCATCTACGGCAAGCTCAGCGACCTGTACGGGCGCAAGCCCATCCTGGTGACCGGCATCGTGCTGTTCCTGCTGGGGTCGGCGCTGTGCGGCATGGCGGGCGAGCCGTGGTTCGGGGGCCTCTTCGGCGGCGGGATGATGCAGCTCATCGTGTTCCGCGCCCTTCAGGGGCTGGGCGGCGCCGCGCTCTTCACGAGTGCCTTCGCCATCCTGGGCGATATGTTCCCCCCGGCCGAGCGGGCGAAGTTCGGCGGGCTCTTCGGCGCCGTCTTCGGCCTCGCCAGTGTCCTGGGGCCGCTCGTCGGCGGTTTCCTCACCGACCACGGCAGCGTGAATCTGTTCGGGTACTTCATCGAGGGCTGGCGCTGGGTGTTCTACGTGAACCTGCCCCTGGGCCTGCTCTCCCTCTTCATGATCATCGCCAAGATGCCGCGCCTGACGCACCGGGCCGCCGGACGGGTGGACGTGCTCGGCGCCCTGCTGATCGTCACGACGACCATCCCGCTGCTGCTCGCCCTGACCTGGGGCGGCGTGACCTACCCCTGGGACAGCGCCCGCATCCTGGGCCTCTTCGGCGTGAGCCTCGTCAGCCTGATCGCCTTCATCCTCGCCGAGGCTCGCAACCCGGACGCCATCCTGCCACTCGGCCTGTTCAAAATTCCCGTGTTCACCTTCTCGAACCTGGCGGGCTTCGTGATCGGCATGGCCTTCCTGGGCGTGGTGATGTTCCTGCCGCTGTACATGCAGTCCGTGCAGGGCGTGTCGGCCACGAACTCCGGCCTCTCCATGCTGCCGCTGATGGCGGGGCTGATCCTCGCCAGCATCGTGTCCGGCCAGCTCGTCTCGAAAACCGGGCAGTACAAGCCCTTCATGATCGGGGGCGCCGCCGTGCTGATGCTGGGCGTGTACCTGCTCACGAAGATCGGCGTGGACACCACCCGCCTCGACCTGGGCTGGCGCATGTTCATCGTGGGCCTGGGCCTGGGTCCCTCCCAGAGCCTCTACAACATCGCCGTGCAGAACGCCGTCCCCATGCGGCAGATGGGCATCGCGGTGAGCAGCAGCCAGTTCTTCCGCCAGATCGGCTCGACCATCGGCACGGCGATCTTCGGCACGCTGCTCATCAACAACCTGCACAGCGAGCTGCCGAAGTACCTGCCGAACGTGCCCGGCATGCAGGCTCAGGCGGCCAACATCAACCTCGGCGAGATGCGGGCGGGCGGCGGCAACAGCGACACGGGCAGGCAGATTCGGGCCGCCCTCGATCAGCAGTACGCGCAGATCGAGAAGGCGCTGCGGGGGGATCAGGCCGCCGCGCAGGCCCTGACGCAAAGCCCGCAGGTGCCGAGTGAGCTGAAGGCGCTGGTGGCGAACGGCGGCCTCAGGGCGCAGGTGCATCAGAAGGTGGTGGCGGAAGCCGCAAGCATCGGCGACATCCTGATCCAGGGGGAGTCGGGAAGGCAGGCGTTGATTCGGAGTGCCGAAACCCCCGCTGCCCTCAAGACGCAACTCCGCGCCCTGCCCGCCCAGGCGTTCGCCACGGAGCAGGCCACCATCGCCACGGCCCAGCGCGTTCAGCAGGCCATCCTGGCCCAGGAGCCCGCCGCCGTCCAGCAGGCGACAACCCAGGCCCTCGCGCAGATTCGCGCCACTCTGGACCAGCAGGCCACCAAGCTCGCCGCCCAGGTCACGAGTGGCATGAAGCAGGGCTTTACCGCCGCCGTCACCAGCATGTTCGGCACCTCCATCTTCATCATCCTGATCGGCTTCATCATCACCCTGTTCATCCCGGCGCTCCCCCTGCGCCAGGCACGACCGGTCGGCCCCAGGTCCGAGGAGGAACCCTCGCCCAGCTCCGCCGACTGAGCGGTTCACCTGGGAAGGGAACGGGCCAGTCTCGCGGGGTTGGCCCGTTTCCCGGTGCCCTTCCCGTTTCCCGGCGCCCTTTATGTCTAGATTCCCGCCGAATGTCCGGGCTGCATAATTTGACTTCCCCTGCATTTCACGCTATCTTCCTTTCATCACCGCCCGAAGAGGCGGCTTTTTTATGGCCCGCGGCACGGCGACACCTCGCGCCCTGCCCCTTATCCTGCCCGGGTGGATCACAAACGGACCTGGACCGACATCTACGGCTCGGCCTGCGCGGGCTTCGAGGGCCGCCCCGGCGGGCACCGCTGGCTCGTCGCCGCGCCCCCCGAACTCGCGCCGGGGCTCCCCGCCCAACTCGCCGCGCTGGACGGCAAGGGCCACGCCCTGCTGCTCGTCCACGACGGGCTGACGCCGCTGCTCGCCGCCCTGCGCGAACAGGAACCGCGCGGCTTGGTGGTCGTGGCCGAGCGGGCGCTGGGGTGCGGTCCCGCCGTGACGGTGCCCGAACGTCAGGTGGACGGCGGGGGCGCCGAGTACCGCGAGGGGGGAGCGTTCCCGGAGTGGACCGGCGCGCTCGGCACGGAGGACGGGCCGGGCGAGAATGCCTCCGCGAGTGCCGCCGCGTCGCTGGGGGTGCCGGTGGTCGTCACGGCCCCAGACCGGGTGCGCGCCACCCTGGAAGCCTGGATGGACGCCACCCCGCACGGGCGCTGAGGCTCCGGGGCAATCGCAACCTGTCCCCCCGCCCGCCTCCCGCTTCCCGGCTACCCTGCCCCCGTGCCCGCGCTCGACCCCACCGCTGTCCGCCACCTCTACGTCCACGTGCCGTTCTGCCCCACGATCTGCCCGTACTGCGACTTCCATGTGCTGACGCGCCGGGCCGGGCTGGTCGAGCGGTATCTGGAGCGGGTGGAGGAGGAGGCCGCGCGGCTGGCGGGCGAGTACCCGGTGGACCTCGACACGGTGTATATCGGCGGCGGCACGCCCAGCTTCCTGCGGGGCGCGGAAGTCACGGCGCTGGCGGGCAGCATCCGCCGTCACCTGGGGTGGGGGCGCCTGGAGAACACGCTGGAGATCAACCCCGGCACGGTGAGCCCGGACCGTGCCGGGCTGTGGCGTGACCTGGGCTTTGACCGCGCCTCGGTGGGCGTGCAGAGCCTCGACGACGCCACGCTGCGCTTCCTGGGCCGCCAGCACGACGCGCGGCAGGCCCGCGAGGCGGTGACCACACTCGTCGGCCAGGGCTTCCGGGTCAGTGGTGACCTCATCACTGCCGTCCCGCGACAGCCCTTGGAAAGCGACATCCGCGGCCTGGTGGACCTCGGCGTGGGGCATGTCAGCGCCTACACCCTCACCATAGAGCCGGGCACCGAGTTCGCCCGCCGGGGCGTGACTGTCGAGGAGGACGACGAGCGCGCGGGCTTCGAGCGGACGGAGGACATGCTGACCTCTCTGGGCTTCACCCGCTATGAGGTCAGCAACTACGCCCGGCCCGGGCAGGAGTCCCGGCACAACCTCGCCTACTGGAATAACCGCACGTACCTGGGGCTGGGGCCGGGGGCGGCGGGACACTATCCGGGAGGAAGCGGCCCCGTCCTGACCACCCGCCGCACCAATCCCCACCTCCACGAGTGGCTGGCGGGCGAGCCCGGCGAGGTGCAGCCGGTGGACGCCGAGGAGTACGTGACCGACGCGCTGTTCATGGGGCTGCGGCTGCGGGAGGGCGTGGACCTCGCCGACCTGACGCGCCGCAGCGGGCTGGAGGTGCGGGAGCGCTACGCCGAGCCCATGGCCGCGAACATCCGCCGGGGCCTGCTGACGCTGACAGGCGACCAACTGTGCGCCACGCCGCAGGGCTGGTGGCGGCTCAATCAGGTGGTGGCGGACTTCCTGGAGGCGGAGGACCCCCGACGGATTGACCACTTTCAGGCGTGAGTAGGCCGCCTATGACTATGGACGGATGTTACTGGCGCGCCGCTGGGCACCCGGTAGACTGCCCCCATGACGAACTCTTTCGATTTCGACCTCCTCGTGATCGGGGCTGGTCCGGGCGGCTATCACGCGGCGATCCGGGCGGCGCAGCTCGGGCTCAAGGTGGCCTGCGCCGAGCGGGAAGCGGTGGGCGGCGTGTGCCTCAACGTGGGCTGCATTCCCACCAAGGCGCTGCTGCACGCGGGCGAGACCCTGGCCGCCGCCCGCCACGCCTCGGACTTCGGCCTGACCTTCGGCGAGCAGGCGCTGAACATCCCCAAGCTCAACGCCTGGAAGGACGGCATCGTCAAGAAGCTCACGGGCGGCGTGGCGAGCCTCTTCAAGGCGAACAAGGTCACCCACCTGATCGGCCAGGCGAGCTTCGTGGACCCCCATACGGTCAAGGTGGGCGACAAGACCTACACGGCGGCGAACATCATCATCGCCACCGGCTCGGAGCCCGCCCGCCTGCCCGGCCTGGAGGTGGACCAGCAGGGGATCGTGGACTCCACGGGCGCCCTGGTCGTCCCCGACCCCGTTCCCGCCCGGATGCTGTGTGTCGGCGGGGGCGTGATCTCCTTCGAGTTCGCGCACGTGTACAACAACCTGGGGTCCAAGGTCAGGATCATCGAGTTCCTGCCGACGATTATCCCCGGCGCCGATGCCGACGCGGTCCGCGAATTCGGCAAGGC
>NZ_BFAG01000013.1 GCF_002897375.1 Deinococcus aerius
TGTCATCGTCACTTGCACCAGCTTGTCATGCGTCCCGGCGGGGCTCTTGCGAGCTTTTCCGCCTCGCCCTTTTCATCGGGCGAAGAGAAATATACGGCTTCCCGCCGAATCTGTCAACACCCCCCGCGCCGATCCGGCTTCCAGCGGGATGACGGGAGAAATGGCAGCCTAGCGCCACTTCTCCGGCAGGCCGTACAGGTGCCAGCGGGCGTCCACCCGGCGCCGCACCTCGGGGGTCATCTCAATCTTGGGGGGCCACTCGCGGACGAAACCTTCCCCGGGGAGCTTGCGGGCCCCGTCCCAGGCAAGCAGGCCTCCCGAGGAGGTGGGAAGGCAGTGGACATCCCGCTCGGGGTCGATGTTGTTGAGGATCGTCCACCAGACATCCTGGATATTGCCCACGTCGGTCTGCTCGTCGGCGATGAGGAGGTGGCGGATGCCCGCGGCGGCGGGATGGGCGGCGAACGCCCGCGCAAGGGCTTTGGCCTGACCGGGCTGGGTCTTGTGGAGGGCGACATGCCAGTAGCCGTCCGCCGTCTGACGTTGGGCGATGACCCCCTCGAAGGAGGGCAGCTCAGCGGCAACTCGGGGAACGAAGCTAGGCTCCATCGCCTCTTCCCTCCCCTGCTCTTCCCGGCTGCTGGCCGCGCTGCCGACCTCCTCGGGGAGCTTGCTCGTCGCGTCGATGATGAGCTTGCCGCCGTAGCCCCAGCCCCGGCTGGAGTGGTCGAGTACGTCGGTAGGACCGCGGGTCGTGAGTGTGTCGCGCCCCGGCACCGCCCTCGCCACCACCTCTCGCCACACGGCCCCAAAGTCGTTGACCCGCACACCCTCGTCCACGACGACGATCACCTTGGCGAACATCATCTGGCCGAGGCCGAAGAGGCCGTTGGCGACCTTGTACGCCTGGCCGGGATAGCTCTTCTTGATACTCACCACGACAAGGTTGTGGGCGACTCCGGCGGGCGGCATGTGATAGTCCGCAATCTCCGGGAGAATGGTCTGCGCGGCGGGGAGGAAGAGGCGCTCGCTGGCCTCAATGAGGTAGGCGTCCTCCATGGGCGGGCGGCCCACGATGGTCGCGGGATAGACCGGATGGCGCCGCATCGTGACCGCCGTGACGTGGAAGCGCGGGTAGAGATCGGGCAGGGTGTAGAAGCCGGTGTGGTCGCCGAAAGGTCCCTCCACCGCCCAGTCCTCCGCCGGGTCCACATAGCCTTCGAGGATGAACTCGGCGTTGGCGGGCACGTCGAGGTCCACCGTGACACCCCTCGTGATCGGGTATCGTTCGCCCCGCAGGTAGCCTGCGACCGCGAACTCGTCGAGGCCCGGGATGGGCGGCAACGGCGCGGTCGCGGCATAGATCAGGGCCGGGTCACCGCCGAGCGCCACCGCGACTTCCAGCTTTCGGCCCAGCTTCCGCGCCTTTTCCAGATGCCTCGTCCCGGTCTTGTGCCGCTGCCAGTGCATCCCGGTCACGTTCTTTCCCATAACCTGCATCCGGTACATGCCCATGTTGCGCTCGCCCGTCTCGGGGTCGCGGGTGACCACGAGGGGCAGGGTGACGAAGGGGCCGCCGTCCAGCGGCCAGCACTTCAGGATGGGGAGGCGGGAGAGGTCCACCTCGCCCTCCCGCCACACGACCTCCTGTACGGGGGCGGAGCGAACGCGACGGGGTGGGAGGTGCATGGCGTCCCTCAGCTTGCCGAGGTTGCCGAGCAGCCCACCCAGGCCCCCGCTCCCCTTGAGGTCGATCAGGTGACGCACCTTCTTCGCCAGGTCGTCGAGGTCGGAGACGCCCAGAGCGAGGGCTGTCCGCTCGCGGGTGCCCATCAGCCCGATGGCGAGGGGGAAGTCGCTGCCCTTCACGTTCTCGAAGAGCACCGCCGGGCCGCCCCCTTTCACCAGTCGGTCGGCGATCTCGGTGATCTCCAGCTCGCGGTCCACGGGGACAGACACGCGCACGAGTTCGCCGCGTTCCTCCAGCAGCCGGATGAAGCTCTGGAGGTCGGGCGTGCGCCGGGCGGGGGGGGAAGGGAGGGCCATGAGGCGAGTGTAGGGGCCGGGGGGCGGGGCAACCGTACCCGGAGCGCCAGGCCGAGTCCCCCGCCTGTTACCCTGCCCCCATGACCTCCTCCCCCACCGAACGGATGCGCGGCGCGCTGCAAGGGACCGGGCTCGACGGCTGGCTGCTCTACGACTTTCAGGGCCTCAACCCGCACGCGCGGACCGTCCTCGGCCTGCCCGCGGGTGCCCACCTCACCCGCCGCTTTTTCGTGTGGGTGCCGCGCGAGGGTCAGGCCACGCTGCTGCACAACCACATCGAGGGGGGGACGTGGCGGACGCTCTCGGCGGGGTGGAACGTTTCCCTCCGTGCCTTCGGCTCGCACGCGGAGTTGGACGCGGCGCTGCGCGAGGTCGTCGCCGGGAAGACGGTGGCGATGGAGTACAGCCCGAATGGGGCGGTGCCCTACGTGAGCCGGGTGGACGCTGGGACGCTGGAGCGGGTGCGCGCGGCGGGCGCGGAGGTGGTGAGCAGCGCCGACCTCCTCCAGTCGTTCCTGGTGTGGTCGGAGGAGGACCTCGCCGCCCACCGCCGGGCCGCCGCTGTCCTCATGGGGGCAAAGGACGACGCCTTCCGCCTGATGCACGAGCGGCTCCGGGCGGGCGAGACCGTCACGGAACTGGAGGTCCAGGCCGTGATCGAGCGGGCGATCCGGGAGGCGGGCATGACGAGCGGCCACCCGGTCAACGTGAGCTTCGGGGCGAATGCCGCCGACCCGCACTACGAGCCCGGGGGGGAGAAGAACGCCACCCTGAAGCCGGGCGAGTGTGTCCTGATCGACCTGTGGGCGCAGGAGCCGGGCCGCCCCTTCGCGGACGTGACCTGGGTGGGGCACGCGGGCGAGCCGGGCCCCGAGTACCTGGACGCCTGGGAGGCGGTGCGGGGGGCGCGGGACGTGGCGCTGGCCCTGCTGCGCGAGCGGCAGGCGGCGGAGGGCTGGGGGCGCCTGCGAGGGTGGGAACTCGACCGGGCCGCGCGGGACGCGGTGGGGCCCCGGTGGGAACCCTTCTTCCTGCACCGCACCGGGCACGACCTGGGGGTGCAGCTTCACGGCTCGGGCGCGAACCTCGACGACTACGAGACGCACGACACGCGGACCCTCACGCCCGGACTGGCGGTGACGGTGGAGCCGGGCACTTACCCCCGGGCACGCGGTTTCGGCATCCGCAGCGAGGTCAATGTCTTCCTGGCACCGGCGGGGCCGGAGGTGACCACCGACCTCCAGCGCCACCCCTTCGTGCTGGGAGCAGGCGAGTGGGAGGCTGTGCGGGCGGCGGGGTACGGGGAGTAGGCAGGGCCTGAGCCCGAACGTCCCGCGCTTTCTCAAGCCTGTCTGAACCCCTTCGCCCGGTAGTCTGGGGGCATGGCGAACCTCAGCTCCTCGACGATCATGCTTACGGGGGCGGGCGGCGCGCTGGCGACCGCTGTTGCCCAGGAACTGGAGGACGCGGGCGCGCAGCTCGTGCTCGTGGGACGCGGCGAGGCCCTGGAGCGCGCCGCCGACCGCTTTCCCGCGACCGAAGTTCTGGACCTCGACCTGCGGGACCCCGCCAGCGTGGAGGCCCTGCGCCGGGTGAAGGTGGACGCGCTCGTGCATACGGTCGGCGCCTTCACCATGCAGGACGTGCAGAAGGCGACCGAGGAGGACCTGCGGGCGATGTTCGACACGAACATGCTGACCCTCTTTCACGCGGTGCAGGGCGTGTTGCCCCACATGCTGCGGCAGAAAGACGGCCTCATTATGGGCGTGAGCGCCGGGCAGGCGGCCCGGATGAGCGGCCCCAAGGCGGCGCTCTACACCGCCAGCAAGGCCGCCGTCGCCGCCTACGTCCTGAGCCTGCACGACGAACTCAAGGGCCGGGGCCTGCGCGGCTGCGTGCTGTACCCCATGGGCGCCATCGACACGCCGAAAAACCGCGAGGCCGGGATGGACTGGGACGACCTGATCGACCCGCGGGGCCTCGCCAAGAGCGTCGCGCATGCCCTGACGCGCCCCGACCGCGCCCACGTGACGGAGCTCAAGATTTACCCGGACGCCTGACCTCTTTCGGCCCACGCCCTCCACGGATCACCGGTCCGGGAGGGCGCTCCTTCATGCGGGTTTAATCGTTCCCCTCAACCTGATTCCGCACTGATCCAATACAGGGGACGCCGCATAGAGGCGGGGTGAAGCGACGCTGAGGAGGTCCCCGGGCCTCCGCGTAACAGGACCGTACCCACGGCCCTGAGGCTTTCACCCTGTCGGCCCCGTTCCTTCCTTCTCGTTCCCGGAGGTTCCACGCATGAGCAACGACACGAAAGGCCTGAGCACCCGCCGCAAGTTCCTGGGCATGGCCGGCATGATGGGGGCAGGCGCCGTCCTGTCCGGCTGCACGAACGTGATCGCCGCGCCGTCCAATCAGGACAACGGCCTCGACGCCGCCATCTTCAACTTCGCGCTCAACCTGGAGTACCTGGAAGCCGCCTTCTACCTGGCCGCGGTGGGCCGTCTGGACGAGCTGACGGCGGCGGGCGGTGACGCGAGCAAGGTGATCCTTCCGGCGGGCTTCACCGGCATGGGCAAGGTCGGCATCCCCGGCATGTCCGCCGACGTGCGCAGCCTGGCCGAGGAGATCGCGGACGACGAGCTGGCGCACGTCAAGGCGATTCGCGCCGTGTTGAAGGCCGCCGGGGCCACTCCGGTCGCCCAGCCCACCCTGGACCTCGGCCCAGCCTTCGATGCTGCTGGTCGGGCCGCTTCAAAGGACGCCATCAAGGGTTTCAACCCGTACGCGAACGAGCTGTTCTTCCTGCACGGCGCGTTCATCTTCGAGGACGTGGGGGTGACCGCCTACAAGGGTGCGGCGCGCTTTATCGACGACCAGAGCGCGGGCGGCAACCTGGAGAATGCGGCGGGGATCCTGGCCGTCGAGGCATACCACGCCGGGGCGATTCGCCATGAGCTGTACCGCCGCCGCGAGGAGGTAGCGGCCGCGGGCCTGAAGGTCGGCCAGATCGTGCAGGCGATCAGCGACCTGCGCGACTCGGTGGACGGCGACACCGACGACGACCAGGGCATCGTGGCCTCGTTGCAGACTGGCCTGCCCTACGTGCGGGCGAGCGCCTCGAACATCGTCGCCGCCGACGCGAACGCCATCGCGTTCAGCCGCACCCCGCGCCAAGTGGGCAACATCGTGTTCCTCTCGCCTGGGGCGACCAAGGGCGGCTTCTTCCCGAACGGCCTGAGCGACGACGGCAACCTCGGCGCGCTGCTGAAGCTCTGACCTTTTTCCCCACACGCGCCGGGACCACTTCCCCGGCGCGTGTTCTCGTGCCGTCCTATCCCCCCGCCACCCGCAGCAATTCCTCCAGCCCGCCCGCGAAGCCGTCCTCCAGCCGGGGCCACTCGGGGGGGAAGGGCTGCGTGCGGGTCACGTCGTTCGGCACCACGATCACCCGGCAACCCGCGGCGACGGCGGCGGTCGCCCCGTTAAAGCTGTCCTCGACGGCCAGGCATTCCTCCGCGCGCAGGCCCAGGCGCTCGGCGGCCAGGGCGTAGAGTTCGGGGTCAGGCTTCACCCGCCGCACGTCATCCCGGGTGGCAAGGACCTCGAACAGGTCCAGCAACCTGTGCTGCTCCATCCAGCGGGTGACCCAGGCGCGGTCGCTGCTCGTGGCGAGGGCGAGGCGCAGTCCGGCGGCGCGCACCCCCTCCAGCACCGCCCGCACCCCGGGCCGCAGGTCCTGCTCGGCGATGTCGGCCACGATGCGTTTGTGCAGCCCGGCGCGCACCTGCTCGCGGTCGGCCCGCACGTGGTCGGGCAGCCCCGCCCAGGGGTCGAAGGCGTCCCAGGTGCCCACGCCGCGCTGCCAGTCGCTCAGCGCCAGTTCGCGCCCGTGGGTGCGGTACAGCTCCTGCCAGTGCCAGAACTCGCGGGTCTCGGTGTCGAGGATGGTGCCGTCGAAGTCGAAGATCAGGGCGCGCAGGGGGACGGGAGAGGTCATGGGGGCAGTGTAGGGCGCCCCCGGCCTCATCCTCACTTTAGGCGGACGTTCGCCTGCGGCCCAGCCGCTACTCTGGGGCGGATGGCCGACTGGGTACAGAACCTGATGGACAGCCTGGGCTACCTGGGCATCCTGCTGCTGATGATTGTGGAAAACCTCTTTCCCCCGATTCCCAGCGAGCTGATCATGCCCTCGGCGGGCTTCGCGGCGGCGCGGGGGGACATGAATATCTTCGTCGTGATCGCCGTGGGCACGCTGGGCAGTGTCGTGGGCACCCTGCCGCTGTACTACATCGGGCGGGCCTTTGGCGAGGAGCGGCTGGTGGCGTGGGCCGACAAGCACGGCAAGTGGCTCACCCTGCGCGGCGAGGACATCCGCAAGGCCGACGACTGGTTCGACCGCCACGGCACCAAGGCGGTGCTGTTTGGCCGCATGGTGCCCGGCATTCGCAGCCTGCTGAGCCTCCCGGCGGGCATGAGCGAGATGCCCATGCCCAAGTTCCTTCTGTACAGCGCTATCGGCTCGGGCCTGTGGGCGAGTGCCCTGGCCGGGGCGGGCTATCTGCTGGGCGAGAACTACGACCAGGTGGAGCAGTACGTCGGCCCCGCCTCCAAGGTCATCCTGGGGGTCGTCGTCGTCGCGGCGGTGCTGTGGTTCCTGAAGCGCAAGCGGGAGCAGGGGGCGAAGGCGTAAACGGGGCAGGACGGGGGGGGAGGCCGGGGGTCTCCCTTTCTTGACGGCGGGGCTTACGTCAGGACATCAGCCGCGAGCGTGTAGGGTTCGGCACCCCTACTCGTTCTCCACCGACCGCACGCTCTCGTGGGCACCGCGCGAACTGTAGAACGCTTTGCGGACGCCCTGCACAACGGGCGAGAGCCGGGTGCGGGCCTCGTCCTCGGGCAGGCTGGCCGCGACGCCGCAGGCCACGACACGCGAGTACGGCACGTACAGCCAGGGCAGGGTGCTGCGGTCCGCAAACCGCACGTCCCGGAGCATGACGCCGTCCACATCGGAAGCCTGGGCGAGCAGGGAGACTTCGTCCGCATCCACCTGGGTGGGAGTGCCCGTCACCTGCAAGCCGCCTTCAAGAATCAACACGACTTCGTCCATACTGCGCCCACTGTAGGCGAGGAGGCACCGACCCCGAACAGTTCAGGACAGGCCGGAGAAGGAGCGCAGCCTTAACCCTTGCTCCATCACGCCCTAGAACGCCCCCTCCCCGAACACCCGCCGAATGTCTGCCAGATTCCGCCCCAGGCTGAGCAGCACGAGGAGCAGCACCCGCGCCTTGTGCGCGTTCAGGAAGCTGGCCGGAATCGCCCCGGCGGCCACGAGTGTCGCGCCGCCACCGGGGTAGCCGTAGACGGGGAGGACCGGCCCGGCGTGCGTGCGGGTGGCGATCACGACGGGCCTGCCCTTCCCGGCGCTGCGCGCGACCAGCGGCAGCAGCTCGGCGGGCAGGTTGCCGGTGCCCAGCGCGGCGATCACCAGCCCGTCCGAGCGCGCGTCCGCCTCGGCGTAGCCCTCGCCCTGCCAGCCCGCGTAGGCATAGAGGATCTCGACGTGGGCGCTCACGTTCGGGGGCCGGTACACGGGCCGCGCCTCCGGCATGGCGAAGTAACGGACCTGCGCCCCCTCCCCGGTGCGGTCGATCCGGCCAATGGGCCCCGGATACCCCCCGAAGGCGTCCACCGCGGTCGTGTGAACCTTCGTCACCGTGCGCGCGTCGAAGATGTCCCCGCCGAAGACGACGAGCGGCCCGCGCCCCCGCGACTGCCTGTCCAGGGCGACATACGCCGCGTCGAGCAGGTTGCCCGGCCCATCCCAGGACACCTCCTCCGCGTGCCTCATGCTGCCCGTCAGGACGACGGGCGTGCGGGTAGCGAGGAGGAGGTGGAGGAAGAAGGCCGTCTCCTCCAGTGTGTCGGTCCCGTGGGTGACGACCACCCCGTCGTGCTCGGGGGCGAGGCGCTCGATCAGGTGCGCCAGCGACAGCATGTGCGCCGGGGTGACGTGCGGGCTGGGCAGGCGGAAGGGCTGGTGGTCGCGGACCTCCACCCCCGGCAGGCCCGGCACGCTGGGCGGCGACTGTGGGGTCACGCCCTGCCCGTGCGGGTCGGGGCGGCTGGCGATGGTGCCGCCCGTGTGGATGACCGCGAGGCGCTTCACGGGGCGGGGTTCAGGCGTGCGCCGCCTCGATCAGGGCCTGCGCGCCCTGCCCCAGCATGTCGCTCGCCAGCTCGGCCCCCAGGTCGGCGCACTCGGCGGGGTCGCCGGAGGTCGTGCCGCGGATGACCTGGCCGCCGTCGAGCGCCCCGACCCAGCCCTCCAGGGTGAGGATGCCGCCCTTCACGCTCGCGTGGGCACCCACCGGGGCCATGCAGCCCGCCCCCAGCCCCGCCAGGAACTCGCGCTCGGCGGTGATCCGGTCGTCGGTGCCGTGGTCGTGGATGGCGTAGGCGACCTCAATGTTCAGGTCGTCGTCGGCGCGGGTCTCCAGGGCGAGCGCCCCCTGGCCGGGCGCGGGGAGCAAAACGTCCGGCTCAATGAATTCGTCGATGCGGTGGCGCATCTCGGTGCGGATCAGGCCCGCCGCCGCCAGGATGATCGCGTCATAGTCGGGCGTGCTGATGGCCGCGAGGCGCGTATCGATGTTGCCGCGCAGGTCAATGATCGCCAGGTCGGGGCGGTAGGCGCGCAGAAAGGCCTTGCGCCGCACGCTGCTCGTGCCCACCCGGGCGCCGGGGGGCAGGTCGGCGAGCCGCTTCATGCCCTCCTTGCCGATCAGCACGTCGCGGGCGTCCACCCGCTTGGGGATGGAGGAGATTTCCAGGCCCGCGGGCTGCTCGGTGGGCAGGTCCTTGAGGGAATGCACCGCGATGTCAATCCGCTTCTCTAGCAGGGCGTCCTCGATCTCCTTGACCCAGAAGCCCTTGTCACCCTTCTGGGCCATCGACTCCAGGCTGGCGCGGTTGCGGTCGCCCTTCGTGCTGATGGTCTGGATGCGGAAGTCCGTGTCCGGCCATTCCTCCTTCAGGCGGGCCACCACCCACCGGGTCTGCGCGAGCGCGAGTGTGCTGCCGCGCGTTCCAACCGTCACCGTACGCATAACCGGGGCAGTATATACGGAGTTCCCGGTTTAGGGGCAGGCCGGGTTACAGAGGGCAGGGCAACCCCTCTGCGGTGCAGCTCTGCGAGTCCGGCCTTAGGGTCCACCTTCCCTTCAAGAGAGGCGACAGCCCCGGGTTCCTCGACCTGGATCCCCGCAAGGGGAGCTAATTGAGGGGTTAACCGCAGCCAGCCCTGCCAAAACCCGACTTTGCGCTTGCGCCGGGCCAAAAGCCTTCCCCGTGATTCAGCGGTCGTCGTCGAGGTCGTCGGGCATGTCCCCTGCCGGGACGAGCGTGTGCTGGGGCCGCATGAAGCGCAGGTAGTCCAGCCAGGGGGGCGTGTGCCCGAGTTGCCGGATCAGGAGCGCGATCTGCGCGGTGTGCCGGACCTCGTGCGTCATGACGTGCCACATGAGCTGGTCGAGCGTGACCGTGTCGCTCGCCGGGTCATCCTGAATGAGCTTCACCGGGCGGGCGAGGTCAGGGTTGGTTTCCAGGAAGGCGCGCGTCCTGTCGCCCACCTCCTGGCCGTACTCCAGAATCCAGGACAGGTCGTACTGCTCGGCGTGCGGCTGCACCCAGTCGTGGGGATAGCGTGAGGCCACCCCGTCCCGCCGCGCGATGCCGTGGACCCAGTGATCCTCCATGTCCACGACGTGCAGCAGCAGGTCCTTGATGTTGTGGAAGCGGTCCCCCTCGATCAGGGGCCGATCCAGGTCGGCGGTAGGAAGCGCCCGCAGGAAGTTCCAGAGCTGCTCGCGCGCACCCGAAAGGTAAGTGTAGTACTCGCGGACGTTCATGATTGCCTCACAGCATACCCCTTGCCCCCCCAGGGGGCCCGGAGATTTCATACACCTTCATCCTGTCCTCATCCGCGCCCGACCCGGCCAGCAGTGGGGCGAGGGCACGCTCCACGTCCTCCACCGTGTTGACCTGAACGAGCGCCTCGCGCAAGTCGGGGTGATCGGGCAGATACTGGGGCAGCACCTTGCGCAGGGGCCGCACGCTGAGGAGCCCGAAGCGGTCGGCGCCGTAAAAGGCCACGTGCAGCCGGGCATGTCGCAGGGCGGTGCGTGCCCGCTCCCCCGCGTCCGGCGCCGCGTCCTCCCCCGTCGCCAGCGCGCGGAACACCCAGGGGTTCCCGACTGCCCCGCGCCCGATCATCACGGCGGCCACCCCCGAGCGCAGCCGGGCACGGGCCTGCGCCGCGCTCCGCACGTCCCCGCTGCCCACGACCGGCACGTCCACGCTCGCCGCCACCCGGGCAACGGCGTCCCAGTCGGCCTCGCCCGTGTACCGCTGGGCGCTCGTGCGGCCATGGACGGTAATCAGGCTGGCCCCCGCCGCGGCCAGGCCCTGCGCGACCTCGACGCTGCGGTTGGTGTCCCAGCCGAGGCGAATCTTGGCGCTCACGTCGAGTTCGGTCGCCCCCCGCATCGCCCGCACGAGGTCGTAGGCCACCTCGGGCGTCTGGAGGAGGCAGGCCCCACCCCGGCCCCGCACCTTGGGGACCGGGCAGCCCATGTTCAGGTCGAGGGCGGCGGGGGTAAACCAAGCCTGGGCGCGCCGCACCGCCTCCGCCAGGATGTCGGGCTCGGCGCCGAACAGTTGCACGACCCGGTTCGCCTCGCCGGGGTAAGGCCGCCCCAGCGTGAGCTTTTCGGAGTCGCCGCCCAGCACCAGGCCGCGGGCGCTGATCATCTCGCTGACGGTCCACAGCGCCCCCTCCTCGGCGGCGAGCTGACGCAGGGGGGCGTCGCTGTACCCCGCCATGGGGGCCAGGACGGCGCCGGGCCGGGAGAGGCGGCGAGCGTAGAAGCCGGGACCGCAGGTCACCCCGGCAGGGTAGCGCAGGTGTACACCCCGCGCGTGAAGTTCGCCTCAAACGGCGGTAAGGAGCCAACTTACCCCCGCGGCGGGTGGAGGACGTATGCTGTCCCCAGTCCGGCTCACCCTCCAGATGTTCCAACCCCGCCCGCCGGACGGGAGGCCCTGACTTGAACGTCACGCCGCTGGCGCTCCACCACGCGCCGCTGCTTCACACGCTGTACGCCGCCGCCCCCGGGTATTTCGCCCTGCTCGGCACCCGCGTGCCCACCCCGCGCGAGGTCGAGCGCGACGTGGAAATCGCGCTTCTGGACCCCCGCCGCCGTCTGGAGCTGCTGCACGACGGCGGCGAACTCGTGGGCAGCCTGGACTGCAAGCTCGGCTACCCCGGACCCGGCGACCTCACCATCAACCTGCTGCTGATTCGGGAAGACCGCCAGTCGCAGGGGCTGGGCGAGCAGGCCGTGCGCGACCTGGAGGCCCGCTTGCCCCCCGGCACCACCCGCATCCTGGCGAGTGTGCTGGGCGACAACCCGCGCGGCGCCCGCTTCTGGGAACGCCGGGGCTACACCTTTGCCCTCGACGCCCGCCCGGCAATGACGTGGTACGCCAAGCCGGTGGCCACCTCCGAGGTCAAGGTGGGCCTCCCGGCGCTCAGCCTCGCCAGCGACTGAGGAGACGGTCCAGGAGGCCGGGAAGGCCAGGCTGTCCCACCTCTGGAAGCTGCGCTGACGGGCGAGCTTGCCGGGTGAGCGCCCCCTCACCCCTGGCTGCGCCAGGCCCTCTCCCACGAGGGGAGAGGGTCAGAACAGCCACAGGGGAAGGGACACCAGAGCGTTGGGGTGGAGATCAAAGCCTGGTTCCTGGACCCCTGAACCAGCCAGCCCCTAGACTTCCCCCGTGATCGTGAAATACGGCGGGAACGCCATGAAGAGCGCGGAGCTGCGGCGGGCGGTCGCCGGGGAGATCGCGGCGCTGCGGGCCGAGGTGCCCGTCGTGGTCGTGCATGGGGGCGGGCCGGTGATCGAGCGCGAACTGGCGGGGCGCGGCATCGGGAGCGAGTTCCGGGGCGGCCTGCGCGTGACCTCGCCGGAGGCGATGGAGGTCGTCGAGATGGCGCTTGCCGCATTGAACAAGCGGCTCAGCCAGGACGTGGGGCACGCGGTGGGCCTGATGGGCCGCGACTGCGAACTGCTGGTGGCCGAGAGCCTCGACCCCGCGCTGGGCCGGGTGGGCCGGGTAACGGGCGTGAACGCTGGCCTGCTGAGCACGCTGCGGGGGGCGGGCCTCACTCCCGTGGTGGGCTGCGTGGCCGTGGCCCCGGACGGTGAGGCGCTCAACGTGAACGCCGACACGGCGGCGGGGGCGGTCGCCGGGGCGCTGGGCGAACCCATCGTGTTCCTGACCGACGTGGACGGCGTGTACCGCGCCTATCCCGACCCGAAGAGCCTGGCGCCGCACCTCACCCGCGCGGAGGTCGAGGCGGGCATCCGGGACGGCTGGATCGCGGGGGGCATGATCCCCAAGGTGCGCGCGGCGCTGGAGGCGCTGGACGCCGGAGCCCCCTTCGCCGTGATCGCCAGCGGGATGAAGGCGGGCGTGCTGGCCGCCGCCGCGCGGGGGGAGGCGGGCACGCGGATCACACCTTGACCCCTACCTCGTCACGCTGAACAGCAGGGTATTGCGGAGCTGCCCGGGGTCGTCCGCCGCCACGTCGTCGTTTCTCAGCAAGGCGTCCAGGGTGTAACCCAGGGTGCGGGGGATCCGGGCGCTGCGCTCGTTGCGGCGGTCACAGCGAACCTCGATGCGGCGAAGGCCCAGCGTCTCCAGGCCCACCTCCGTCAGGGTCCTCGCCACCTCGGTCGCGTAGCCCTGCCCGGTATGCGCCGTGGCGATCCAGTACCCGATCTCCCCCTTCGGCACCCGCCAGTCGAGGGCGTGGTAGCCGCTGCTGCCCATCAGTTCCGTGCCCTCCGCGTTCCAGACGTGGTAGCGCAGGGTCTCCCGCCGCTCGAACCTCTGCGCCGCCTCCGTGAGGTTCTGGACCGTGCCGGGCAGGTCCAGGGGGTCGTGCGCCCAGACCATCCAGCGCCGTAATTCGGGGAGCGAGGTCTGGACGGCGGTATGCAGGGCGGGGGCGTCCTCGGGCCGAGGCGCGCGGAGGAGCAGGCGGGGCGTGCGAAGTTCAGGGGGAACCTGGGGCAGGGCCGTCATGGGGGCAGGGTACCCGCTGCCCCCTCCGCCTCAGGCGCCAAGCCCCGTGGGGAGCAGCAGGTGGTCGCGGCGGTAGGCGACCTGGAATCCCGCGCGGCGCATGTTGTGCTCGCTGGGATTGGGCTTGTCGGGCAGGTCCTCGGCGACCTGGGTGAAGACGGTGTGCGCCCCAGCACGGGCGGCGTCGGTGACCCGGCGGGCCACCAGGGCGAGTTGCGCCCCGCGCCGCCTCCAGTCGGGCAGGGTGGTGGCGTTGCCCAGCCAGGCGTACCCGCCTTGCAGGTGCAGGCTGGCGGAGGCGACGGGCACGCCCCCGTCCCAGGCGAGATAGTGGGTCCAGCCCGCCCGGCCCAGCACGCCGCGCCCCATCGCCATCAGGTCGGGGGGCATTGAGAATCCCCGGCCCATCACGTCCAGGAAGGTGCCCGTCTCCTCCGGCCCGACCTCCCGCAGGTCCAGGCCGGGAGCCGGGCTGTTCCAGGGGGTGGCCTCGCGCCAGAGCTGCATCCAGGCCCGGGTCGGCTGCGCCCCACGTTCCAGCAGCCGCCCGCGCAGGTCGCCAGGCTGGGCGCCGGGAACAACCCCGACCATCAGCCGCGTCAGCCCGTGGGCGCGGCCCGCCGCCTGAAGCTCGTCCAGGTCGGCCCCCGTGGCCGGTCGCTCCACACCCAGGCTCAGGGTGCGGTTGAAGTCCATGACCTGCGGGTAGTGGCCCAGGGTCAGGAGCGCCCCACCCGCCACGTCCGCGAGCGTCAGGCCCAGGACCGCCCGCTCGGCCTCGGGAACGCTGCCCACCAGGCCCTCCAGGACCAGCCGCTCCTGACGCTCCAGGCTCCGGGGTGAAAGGTCGCGGTGATGGGTCATGCCCGAGCGTACACCCACCCGGCCCGGCGGCCCCGAGGGTCAGGACCCCTTCAGCCGCCGGTCCCCCGGGTTCACCCCGTACACCGCGCCCCAGGGCTTGTACACGCTCCTGAGGATGTCCTGGCTGCTCTCACCGCCGGGGTAGGCGACGACGCGCCTCATCACGACCGTCATCCCCTGGGCGGGCGTGTCGAGCAGGCGGCTCTGCCCGAGGACGACCCCGGGGTCCGGCGTGTAACTGGGCGCCCCGGATGGCCGGAAGTTGGTGACGACGGGGGGGCTGATCTGGACCCTGCGCCCGGTGTTCGCGCCGAACACATCGAACCGCAGGGTCTGGGCCGCCCGGTTCCAGCTCGCCTGGACGAACAGGTATTTGCCCGTGTCGTTCCTCATCCGCAGGTTCTTGCCGGGCGCGTACACGGTCGCCTCGAAGCCCACCGGGTCGTAGTACCCGACGCGGTGGCTGTGCTCGTGCCGCTCGGTAACGGGGAGGCCTGCCTTGTACAGCGCCCGGAAGATCGTCGTGCTGACCTGGCAGATGCCGCCGCCATCCTCCTTCGCCAGGGTGCCGTTCGAGATCACGAAGCCCTTGACGAAGCCGGTCGAGGCGTTGATCTGCCCGACCTCGGCATTGAAGTCGAACTCGTGCCCGGGCGCGATGAAGAAGTTGTCGAGCTTGGCCGCGCCCACCAGGACGTTCCTCTCGCGGAAGGCGGGGCTGCCCGCGTAGCTGCTCTCCCCGGTGGAGACATGCCACAGGACGCCGCGCCGGGCGAGTTCCCGGACGCTGCGCCGGGGCACGAGGGTCCGGTAGACGACCTCGGCGGCAGGCTTGCCCGCCCGGATCGCCCGCAGGAGCCGCGCTTTCGTCCGCTCGCGGTCGGCCAGCCAGCCCGTCTGATCGGCGGCGACCCAGTGGCCCCGAACGTTGCGGAACACGGCGGGTTGCGGCTGGCGGGCATCAATCTGGTCGAAGATGCGGTCGAGCGTGCCGCTCAGGGTGGTGCTGACCTTGCCGTACTGGCGGCTGCGGGCCACGCCGCCTGCCGGAAGGACCCAGCTCTTGACCACGGCGCGCGGGGTCACCTTGCCCTTTTCAATTCGGTACTCGGTGGCGTGCAGGGTCAGCCGGAAGGGCTCGGCCCCCGCGGTTCCCACCGCCGTGACGAGCGAGAGGGTCAGGAGGGAGAGGACGCGGCGCATGCCCCAGGGTAGGGAGCGGGCTCTGACGCGGCTCTGACGCCGTGGGTCAGGGAATGAGGGCCTCCAGCCGGGTCAACCGGTCCCGCAGCGTCCCCACATCCGGCGCGACGAGGTTCACGTGCCCCAGCTTGCGGCCCGGGCGCGGCGCCTTGTGGTAGAGGTGCCGCCGGGTGCCCGGCAGGGCGTCGATGGCCGCCCAATCCGGTTCCCGCCCGTCCCCCGTGCCGATCACGTTCACCATCGCCGTGGGGTGCAGCGGCGCCCAGTCGGCTAGCCCCAGCCCCAGCACCGCCCGCACCTGCGCCTCAAACTGGCTGACCCCGCCGCCGTCCTGGGTGAGGTGCCCGCTGTTGTGAACGCGCGGCGCGACCTCGTTCACCAGGAGTTCCCCACCGGGGAGCTGGAAGAACTCCAGCGTGAGCAGGCCCTCCAGCCCCCAGGCCCCGGCGACGGCGCGGGCGACCGCGCGGGCCTGGGCCTCGGTGCCCTCCGGGGCGGCAGAGGGGTAGACGCTGGTGCGGAGGATGCCCGCCCGGTGGGTGTTCTCCACCAGCGGTCCGAACGCCACCTCGCCCGCAGCGCTGCGGGCCACGCCGAGGCTGACCTCCCGCTCGAAGGGGATCAGGCCCTCCAGCACGCAGGGCACCCGGCCCAGTGTCTCCCAGGCCTCCCGCAGCTCAGCTTCACCCGACACCCGCGCCTGCCCCTTGCCGTCGTAGCCCAGCTCCGAGGTCTTGAGGAGGCCCCGCCCGCCGACCCGCTCCAGCGCCCCCTCCAGGTCCGCCCCGTACTCGATGGGGACGAAGGGGGCCGTGCGCGCTCCCGCCGCCCGCAGGGCTTCTTTCTCACGGGCGCGGTGCTTACTGCGGGCGAGCAGGTCGCCACCGGGCCGCACGGGCACCCGGCCCTCCAGCGCGGCCAGGGCCTCCACCGGCACATTCTCGAACTCCAGGGTCACGGCGTCGCACGTGGCGAGGCGGTTCAGTCCGGCGGGGTCGGTGTAGGGCGCCTGGATATGCTCGGCGCACAGCCGGGCCGGGGCCTGGGGGTCGGGCTCCAGCACCACGACCCGCACGCCCAGGGGCAGGGCCGCGAGCGCGAGCATCTGGGCAAGCTGGCCCCCGCCGAGAATGCCGAGGGCACGAGACGGGAACGTCATTCCGCCCCCGCCTGAGGGTGGCCGTCGAAATACGGATCTTCGAGCACGGCCTGCGTCTGGGCCTGGCGGAAGGTGTCCAGCCGCTCCCTCACGCCCGGGTCCGTCGTGGCGAGCAGGGCAGCGGCGAAAAGGGCGGCGTTCCTCGCCCCGGCCGCCCCGATGGCGAAGGTCGCCACCGGCACCCCGGCGGGCATCTGCACGATGCTCAGCAGGCTGTCCTGGCCGCTCAGGGCGCGCGACTGGACCGGCACGCCGAGCACGGGCACGCGGGTAAAGGCCGCCAGCATCCCCGGCAGGTGCGCCGCCCCGCCCGCCCCCGCGATGAGGCAGCTCAGGTTCAGCCGCTCGGCCCGCGCCGCGTAACGGGCGAGCAGGTGCGGCGTGCGGTGGGCCGAGAGCACCCGCACCTCGTACGCAATGTCCAGGTCGCGCAGCACGTCCAGCGCGCCCGCCATCGTCTCGAAGTCGCTGCGGCTGCCCATCACCACGCCCACCCGGGGCGCCCCTCGTCCGTCCGTCACGGCCCGCATCCTAACGGAGATGACGGGGAGGCCGCCCCGGGGCCGGATAGACGTTGGGTGATGGCCGCGCCGACCCGGGCGTGTCAGCCTGGCCGGAATGCGGCTGAGCGTGACCCCGTGGCCGGACGACCCCACCTGCTGCTCGTCGGCGGGGGCCACGCCAACGTCGCGCTGCTCCGGGCCGCCGCGCGCTGGGTCCGGCGGGGGGTGCGCGTCACGCTGCTCACCCCCGACCGCTTCCTGTGGTATTCCGGCATGGCTCCCGAGTTCGTCGGCGGGCGGTACCGCGAGGAGGAGACGCGCATCGACCTCCTGCGCCTGTGTCTGCGGGGCGGTGTGGCGGTTGTACCGGGACGCGCCGCGAGGGTGGACGTGACGGCGCGCGAGGTCGTCACGGCGGGGGGCGAGCGCCTCCCCTACAACCTCGCCGTGTTCGACATCGGCGGGCTGCCCGCGGATGAGGAGGCCGCCGGGAACGCCGTGCGGGTCAGGCCCTTTCCCGGGTTGCGCCGCCTGGTTAACTGGCTGGACACGGCCCCGGGCGGGCGGCTCACGGTCGTCGGGGGAGGGGCGGCGGGCGTGGAACTGCTCCTGAACATCACGGCGCGGGGGGGCAGGCGGCCCGGGTTCACCTTCACGCTGCTCGAACCCGGGCCGCGTCTGTTGGCAGCGTTCGCGCCCGGCCTGGGACGGCACGCGGGGGCGCGGCTGCGGGCACGGGGCGTGGACGTGCGCCTGCACACCTGCGTCGCCCGTGCCCTCCCCGGACGGGTGGAGCTGGAGGACGGGACGAGCCTCCCCGGCGACCTGACCCTGTGGGCGACCGGCACGCGCGGCCAGCCGCTCTTCCGCGCCTCCGGCCTGCCCGTGGGGGAGGGCGACTTCCTGCGGGTCACGCGAACCCTCCAGGTGCCGGGGTACCCGCGCCTGTCGGGGGCCGGGGACGCCGTGCAGGTCGAGGGGACGCACCTGGACCGCAGCGGCGTGAATGCGGTGAAACAGGGGCTGCACCTGCGCGGCAGTGTGGACCGTCTTCTGCGCGGTCTGGACCAGGACCGGCCCCCGGAGACCGTGCGGCTGCGGCGCTTTCGCCCCTATCCCGCCTCGCCCTACCTGCTCTCGACGGGGGAGCCCGAGGGCTGGCTGGCGCTCGGCCCGTTCCTGTGGGGGCGGGGCCGGGTGTGGCTGGGGCTCAAGCACCGGGTGGACCGTCTCTGGGTGGGCCGTTACCGGGGAGGAGCGGTTTGCTTGGCCCCCAGGGTTCCCTGGCCTCGCGACTAGGATCAGGGAGACATCACCCCTCCCCTTCTCCCAGCCTTTCGCGTCCGCACCTGGAACCCGGCACACTTCCCAAACCTCCTGCGCTCGGCCAACAGGCGGGATGCGCGGGGTGGCGCCCTCGGGCGATTTGCTCCCGCGCGCCACGCCCGAACAGGACAGCTACCATTTTCAGCCTCTGCAACCTCCATGCGTGCAAGGCAGGGCAGCGTAGGTTTTTCCGCCTCCCAGGGCGAAAGGGTTGTCCTGCCCAGCGCCAGCGAAGCGTCCCCAAGTCTCGGGACCTTCCGCGGGGCTCAGGATGACCAGCCTGCTGCGCCCCGCCCTAACCCCGCCTGCCGAGCAGGTTCGCCAGCGCCCGCCGCGTCTCGGGAAAGGCGAGCGGGATGGAGGCCAGCGAGGCCAGGGTCGCCACCTGGCAGTACGCGCACAGGGCCTTGTTCTCCCGCCACTCCTCCCGGCCCAGTTCCACGGCGGTGGCGGCGTCGCCCAGAATCTTCAGCCCCATCATGACGGGCAGCAGCGGCAGGGTAGAGGCGCGGTCCTTGCCCCCGGCGGCGGCCAGCCAGGCGGTCGCGCCGTAGCTCACGACCATCATCACGGCGTCCGGGGTGTTCAGGCGTTTATAGCCGTACTCGGAGGCGTCCACCCGGCTGGAATCAAAGATGTTCAGGGGCGGGTCGGGCAGGCGGCGGATGATGCCAGTCTGGTACAGGGTCACGACCTGTCCCATCGCCGCGCCCAGCAGCGACAGGCCGATGATCCAGCGGCGGCGGTGGAGGTCGGGGGTGTGCGCTTCGCGCAGTTCACGGCTGAGCTGAGTCGGGTCCATCGTGTTCCTCCCCGGGCGCGGCGGGCGCCCATGCCCTCCCACTCTTCCCGGCAGTTCCCCACTCCCGGATGAAAGGCCTGTGGTCATCCCTTGGGGGTAGGTCCCCTGTGGAAGCCGGAGGCCCGCACGCTACCCTCACCCCATGACGGGCGCCCCGGACTACGACTGGCTCTACGCCCGCACCCGCTCGGGCCGGGAACGGGGGCCGGGGGCCGCGCGGGCGCTCCTCGACCGTCTGGGTTCGCCGGACACTGCCTTCACCAGCGTCCGGGTGGTTGGCACGAACGGCAAGGGCAGCACCTGCGCGATGCTGGAGGCCGGGCTGCTCGCCTCGGGCGTGCGGGTCGGCCGCTTCACCAGCCCGCACCTCCAGCACTACGAGGAGCGGGTGCGGGTGGACGGGCACGACCTCGACCCGGCCCGTACTGCCGCCTTTATCGAGTGGGCGAAGGAACACGCCCCGGAGGCCGCCTTCTTCGACCTCACCCTCGCCCTGGCCTGCCTGACCTTTGCCGAGGCCGGGGTGGAGGTCGCCGTGATGGAGGCGGGGGTGGGCGGCGTGACGGACGCGACCCAGGCCCTGATCCATGTCGTGGCCGTCGCCCTGACAAACGTGGCCCTCGACCACGTGAGCGTGCTGGGAGAGACGGTGCCCGCCATCGCCCGGGATAAGGCCCGTGCCGCGCGGCGGGGCGTCCCCTTCCTGACCACGGCCACGGGCGAGGCCCTGGAAGTGATCCGCGAGGTCACGGCGGGGGTGGGAGCGCCGCTCCTCACGCCAAATACCCATCCGGCCCTGTTCACCCTCCCCCACCCTCCCGCCCTGGCGGGGGCGCACCAGGAACGGAACGCGGCCCTGGCCGCCGCGACCCTCCGCATCCTGGGCTATGGAGGCGGGGTGGAGGCGGCCTTGAACGCTACCCACCCCGCCCGCCTCGAACGTTTCGAGGTGGGGGGCCGGACGGTCCTGATCGACGGCGCGCACAACCCCCACGCGGCCCGCGCCCTGGCCGCCAGCGTTCCCCACGCCGATGTGCTGCTGTTCGGCAACCTCGCCCGCAAGGATACCGGGGCCACCCTCGCCCCCCTGCTGGCGATCGCGCCCGCGCGCGTCTTTACCGCGCCCGGCAGCCACGCCACCCCACCGGAACTCCTCGCGCGGCAGTACGGGGGGCTCGCCCATCCCGACCCCCGGGAGGCCTTCGCGCGCGCCCTCGCCCTAACCCCACCGGGGGGCACCCTGCTCGTCACCGGGAGCCTCTACCTGGCCGGGGTGATTCGGGGTCTGCCCGGCCTAACTTGACAGGACCCGCGGGCGTTCCTATACTGCTCTCCGCTCTGGGTCGTTAGCTCAATTGGCAGAGCAGCTGACTCTTAATCAGCGGGTTGTAGGTTCGATTCCTACACGACCCACCAGAGAAAAGCCCCGCCCGGTGCGGGGTTTTACATTTGCCGCCGTCAAGCGGACTTCTACTCAGCGTGTAAGGATGACGGCACCGTAAGTAGGGATACGAAGGAGCCTCGGCTGGAGCCGCACAGCCACGCATTGAAAGCAAGCGGGGCCACCTTCACGGATGGCCCCGCTTTGCTCTAATATGCCGCTCAGATGACCCCGAAATCCGCGTTCCCTCCCCTCATGACCGGTACGGTCACCTCGCGGGGCTTCTGCGCCACCGGGCGCTCGGTCTTGATGGGCTGGGGCGCCGGGGCGGGCGTGACCTTCATGACCACGCGCATGTCAGGCCGCCTTCCCGAGGGCGGGGGCCATCACGCCGAACTCCTTGGAGCCACCCAGGCGCATCACGCCGAACTCCTTCGAGCCACCCAGGCGCATCACGCCGAACTCCTTCGAGCCACCCAGGCTGTAGGGGGTGTGTGATACTTTTGTAAGGGTTACGGTGATAGCCTGAACTTTCATGACTCCAATTTACCGAGGCAGGCATGAGGAGACAGATGGGCGCGCTGGATGCAATAAAATCAGCGTTTGAAGCAGGCAATTACCGATCTGTCATCACAAACGCGCCTCTGATCGAAGAGACCACACCCGAGTTGTGGCGAATGGTTGGCTTATCCTATCTTAGACTGCGCGAGTTCGAACTGGCTGAGACGCCCTTAACCAGAGCCAGTGTCTTGGGTGACTTGGAGGCGATGGTTGAACTCGGGAATTTACTGCGCCTGATGGGGCGATTCGAGGAGGCTGTTGAACAGTTCTCCCAGATCGAGCCATTGCTAAAAGGAGAGCTGGCACTCCGCAATCAACGGTGGTGGGGCACCACTGAATTCCAAATGGGTAATGTTGACTTAGGCCTGGCACGCTGCGAAAAAGCGTGGCATGGCTACATAGCTTTTGGAGACGAAGAATTGACTGGCCGTGTTACCCAGACATTGGGACAAATGTATTCCATTATTGGGAATGATCGCCGCGCATTACAATTATACAAAGAGGCTTTAAAGGTTTTAGGGGTAGACCCAATTCCCTATCCTAGAGTATCCGCATTGCAGAGCATAGCAAGTTTGTGCCTCGATTTTCGCGATTTCAATTCAGCGGAGAAATACATCAGTGAAGCGCGAGAAATCCTCACAAAACCTCAGTTTAGTTCAGATCAATGGTTGATTATTATTCTTACGGTAGAGGCGGAACTTCACCGACTTCGTGGTGATCAGGCGCGGCTCCTTCCCACTCTCCTGGAACTTCTCGACTTAGTGCAGCAGAGCGGCGACCATGAAAACCGTGTATGGACCGCCTCCCGCCTCGCTGAGTTTTACAGCGAACAGGGGCAACACGCGAAGGCGCTGGAGGCGCTACATGGCGCCGTGCCGTTGGGCCAGGAGTTGCCTCCTCCCCTGCTGATCACACGAGGCGTGGTGCTGCGTCGGCGGGGGCAAATTGAACTCGCTCTGGCTGATTTCAATGCCGGGTTACCGGGTATTCGAGCCATGCAGGACTCGCACCTCCTCACCCGCACTCTCCTTCACTACGCGGATGCCCTGCGGCGGGCGGGCAAGGCGCGGGCATCGGTGGAGAGCTTGCGCGAGGCGCTGGAGCGACTTCTCCAGGAGCGCGACAAGGCGCGGTACCGCCCGGACATCGAGGAGCTGGCCGAGCTGACGCACAGCGCGATGCTGGAGCCGGAGGTCGCCCCCTTCATGGAGGCGGTGCTGGAGAAACTGGCGGCCATGACGGGCGGGGCGCTGCTGGACGAGGAACGCCTGACCCACGTGCAGGTGCAGACCCTGGGGCGCGTGCAGGTGACGCGCGACGGGCGGGCGGTGCCGCTGACGCTGCATGGGAGCGCGCTCCTGCTGGTTTACCTCAGCCGGAACCCCGGGCGGACCCGGCAGGAAATTCAGCTCGACCTGTATCCCGACAAGGAACCGGTGGCCGGGTCCAACTACATCCGCAGCGCCATCCGCGAACTCCGGGAGGGGCTGGGGAGGGACGTGGTGGTGCATTCGGGGCCGCACAACCAGCCGCGCTACGTGCTGGGGCCGGGGGTTAGCCTCACGCTGGATGTGGAGGAACTGGAGTACGCGCTGGAGCGCGGGGACGTGGCGCGGGTGCTGGCGCTGTACCGCGGCCCCTTCATGGCGCCGGTCACGGACAGCGAGTGGGCGGATAGTCTGCGCGAGGAGTTGCAGGCCTCGGTCACGACCGCGCTGCGCGAGCAGATGCGCTCGGCGCGGGCGGCAGGGGACCTGCGGCGGGCCCTGCTCCTCGCCAACCAGTACCTGCGGGTGGACCCCTACGACCCCGAGGTGCTGGCCGAGCGGGTGGAGATCGCCCGGGCCGTGGCCCCCGCCCAGGAGGTCGCGCGGTACGTGGTGGAGTTGCAGCGCATGGAGGCCTGAACCCAGTTTCGCGGGGTAGCCTGCGCGCATGGCGGACGAGCGGACGGAAGAGGCGCATCCCAACTGGGCCAGGCTGGTCCCGGACGAGGCTCAGCCCTGGGACACCCTCGCGTCCCGGGTGCTGGTGGACGGCTTCCGGGTGGTGCTGGAGGACCGGGCGCGGACGGCGGCGGGGGTGGAGGTCGTGTACCAGTACCGACCACGCGGACCCCGGGCCGTCTTCGTGCTGCCGGTCACCGCGCGGGGGGAGGCCGTCCTCATCCGGCAGTACCGCTACCCTCTGCGCGCCACCATCTGGGAGGTCGTGGCGGGCGGCGTGGAGCGTGGCGAGGACCTGCCTGCGGCGGCGGCACGCGAACTCGCCGAGGAGGTGGGGGGAGCGGCGGCAGAGTGGGTGCCCCTCCCCGGCTTCTACCCCCAGCCGAGCATCAGCGGGGTGGTGTTCTACCCCTTGCTGGCGCTGGGGGTGACGCTGGGCGAGACCGCGCACGAGGAAACGGAGGTCATCGAGCGCGTCGCCCTGCCTCTGGCCGAGGCGTACCGGATGCTCGACGCGGGCGAGATTCAGGACGGCCCGAGCAGCCTGACCCTCTGGCACGCCCGGCGGCACCTGCTGGAGCGCGGCCTGCTGTGACCGGGTCCGACCTGCCCGCCCCCTTCACCACCCTCGCCTCGCCGCACCGCCTGAACGCCGTGATCGAGAACAGCGAGTTCCTGGCGTTTGCGCAGCGGGCGGACACGCCGGAGGAGGCCCTGTCCCAACTTGCGGCCCTGAGGGAGCGTTACCCGGACGCCACCCACCACTGCTGGGCGTACCACATCGGCCCCCTGTACCGCTTCCATGACGACGGGGAACCGGGGGGGACGGCGGGGGCGCCCATCCTGCGGGCCATTGAGGGGCAGGGGGTGGATCACGTGATGGTCGTGGTCGTGCGCTCCTACGGCGGCGTGAAGTTGGGCACCGGGGGCTTGGTGCGGGCGTACGGCGGCACGGCGGCGGAATGCCTGCGGACGGCCCCGCGTGAGACCGTTCGCCCCCGCCGGACCCTCACCGTCCAGGTGCCCTTCGAACATCTGAGCGCCCTGTACCACCTGCTGGGCACGTTCGACACGGTGCGCGGCGAGGAGGGATACACGGCCTCGGGCGTCACGTTGGACGTTGGGGTCCACCCGGAGGACGCGGGCGCCTTTGCGGCGGCGCTGCGGGATGCGACTCGGGGGGCGGCGGGGGTGGAAGGGCCGGACGCCTGAAGCAGGGCGGGCCCTCTATCCTCCCCCCATGACTTCCCCCCTCCCCTACCGCATCGGCTATGGAGAAGATGCCCACCGCTTGACGGCGGGACGGCCCCTCATGCTGGGGGGCGTGCCCATTCCCCACGCCGAGCGCGGCGCGGTCGCCCACAGTGACGGGGATGCCGTGCTGCACGCCGTGGCGGACGCGCTGCTCTCGGGCCTGGCGCTGGGGGACATCGGGCAGTATTACCCGGATACGGCGCCCGAGAATGCGGGGCTGGACTCGCGGGTGATCCTGGGGCGCTGTCTGGAGCTGGTGCGGGAGGGGGGCTACGCGCCTGCCAACGTCGCCCTCGTCGTCACGCTTGACCGCCCGAAATTGGGGCCGCTGCGCGCCGACATCGCCCGCAGCCTCGCTGACCTCCTCGGGCTGCCCGAAACCGAGGTCGGCGTGAGCTTCAAGACCTCGGAGGGCCTGGCGCCCGACCACGTGCAGGTGCGGGTGACGGTGCTGCTCGCGCGGGTGGAAGGGTGAGTCCCCTGCTCCGCGTCGTGCTGTTCGAGCCCGAGAAGGCGGGCAACGTGGGAAACGTCGCGCGCACCTGCGCCGTGCTGGGGGCCGAGCTGCACCTGATCCGGCCCTTCGGCTTCCACCTGCACGACCGCGAGTTCCGCCGGGCCGTGATGGACTACCTGGAGGGAGTGACCCTCCACGAACACGCGAGCTGGACGGCGTTCCAGGCGTCGCTGGAGCCGGGTGCGCGGGTGTGGGCCTTTTCCACCCACGCGACCACCCTCTACACCCGGGCGGGATTTCAGCGGGGCGATTACCTCTGCTTCGGGTCGGAGTCGCGCGGATTGCCGGTGTGGCTGCGCGAGGGACTGCCCGCCCTGAGGCTTCCGCAGCCCGGCGGGGGCCGCAGCCTGAACCTGGCGGTGGCGGTGGGGGCAGCGGCCTTCGAGGCGGGGCGGCAGATCGAGGGCTGGTAGAGGGGGGTCAGCCGCTCCGCGAACCCCGCTGCGCCAGACGGGCCAGCCACACCAAGCATCGCCCCGACGGGCAGCGTCACGAGCATCAGCCAGCCCAGGACGAACAGCCCGGCGAGCAGGCAGCCCACGTCCCGCCCGGCGACGACGCAGGGATGGGCGCCGCTCTCGTCCAGGCGGCAGCCGTGGGCATTCGCCACGGCCGAGGCCACCAGCACGCCGAGCAGCGGTCCGAACGTGAACAGCACCCACAGCACGGCGGCGAGGAGAACCCAGCGGCGGCGCATACCCTAGCGTACAAGAGGCCCCACCACCATCAGGACCAGCGGTTCAGGCCCCTACGCCACTTCTCCTATTTCGATAGTCCTCGAATTGATTTAACTTTGATTCGAAAGGAGTCGAAATGTCACAGCCTGATGTAGAAGTGCCCCGAACGAGGATGAATGCCGAGTACCACCGCATCCTCCAGGGGTTGCTGAACAACGCCGAGCGGGACCTGCGGCTGGCCCGTGCGGAGAGAGACCAGGCGGCCACCGCGAAAGCCCAGGCCCGGCTGGACACACTTAGGGCGGCGCTGGAAATCTACGCCTCCAGCCACCTCATCGCGTACGGCGAACGGCCCTGGCCCCGGGAGGCGCGGGCATGAGCGCCGACCTGAACGCCCGCGCCGCCGTCTTCCGCGCGCTGTCGCATCCGGCGCGGCTGACGCTGCTGCGGCTGACCTGGACTGAACCCCTGTCCGGCGAGACCCTGGCGCGGCTGATGAACCTCGCGCCCGCCACGGTCAGTCACCACCTCGCGCAACTGGCGGAGGCGGGGTTGACGACCGTGCGCTCCGACGGACACCACCGCCTCGTCATGGCGAACCACGCGGCCCTGGGTGTGACGCTCGACACCCTGATTCGGGGGGAGGCCGCTCCTCCCGCCGCCGAGGACCCCTACCGCGCCCGGGTGCTGCGCGCCTTCCTGAGGGACGGGCGGCTGACCCGCATTCCCGCCCAGCGCAAGAAACGCGACGTGATCCTGCATGAACTCGCCGCCCTCTTCGAGCCGGGCCGCACGTACACGGAGCGCGAGGTGAGTGACAAGTTGGCCGAGTACCACCCCGACTTCTTCACCCTGCGGTGCGAACTCGTGGGGCTGGGCCTGCTGGCCCGAGAGAACGGGGTGTACTGGCGGGTGGTCGGGAGCGACGCCCCCTCTTCCCCGCCCGGGGCCGTAGAGTGACGCCCATGACCTCCACCCCAGCCTCCCAGGAGAAGCTCGCCCGCTACGCCGAACTGCTCGTCCGCACGGGCGTCAACCTGCCGAAGGGGGGCAAGGTCCTTGTCCGCGCCCCCGTGGACGCCGCGCCCCTGGTACGCCTGGTGGTCCGCGCCGCGTACCGGGCGGGGGCCGACGACGTGCGCGTGAACTACGGCGACCCCCACCTGGCCCTCGCCCTGTTCGAGGACGGCACAGACGCTGCCGTGGACTACCTGCCCGCCTGGCTCGCCGCCGAGCAGGAGGCGATGGTGGGGGACGGCTACGCCTTCATCTCCATCGTGGGCGAGGACCCCTCGCTGCTCGCCGGGGTGGACCAGGGCCGGGTCGCGCGGAGAAGCAAGGCCCTCGCCGCCGCCACCCGCGACGTGAGCCGCGCGATCAGCGGGATGGAGGTCAACTGGACCGTCGCCGCCATGAGCACCCCCGCCTGGGCGCGCCGCGTCTACCCCGAACTGCCCGAGGAGGAAGCGGTCGCCCGGCTGTGGGACGACATCTTCGCGGTGACCCGCGCCGATCAACCCGACCCGGTCGGGGCCTGGGCCGCACACCTGGACCGCCTGGAGCGCCTGACCACCTTTCTGACCGGGCGGCAGTACAAGGCCCTCCACTTCAGGAGCGGGCTGGGCACCGACCTCACCGTGGGGCTGGCGGAGGATCACATCTGGCAGGGCGGCGCGGAGACGGCGAAAAATGGCGTCCGCGCGGTGCCCAACCTCCCCACCGACGAGGTGTTCACCGCGCCCCACCGCGAGCGGGTGGACGGGGTGGCGGTCGCCTCCAAGCCGCTGAGCGTGCGCGGCCAGCTTGTCGAGGGCATCCGCGTGCGCTTCGAGGGCGGGCGCGCCGTCGAGGTCAGCGCCGAGAGGGGCGAGGAGACGCTGCGGCAACTGATCGAGACGGACGAGGGGGCGGCCCGGCTGGGCGAGGTCGCGCTCGTGCCCGCCTCGGCGCCCGTCGCGCAGCGGGGGACGCTCTTCCTGAATACCCTCTTCGACGAGAACGCCGCCTCGCACATCGCCCTGGGCCGCTGCTACCCCACGAACGTGCGGGGCGGCGAGGACCCCGAGGCCCTGCTCGCGGCGGGCGGCAACGACTCGCTGATCCACGTGGATTGGATGATCGGCACGCCCGATACAGATGTGGACGGCGTGCGGGCGGACGGCGCACGGGAGCCCTTGATGCGCGGGGGCGAATGGGTGGTGGAGGAGTCTTCAGACGCGGAAGTCCAGCCTTCGCCCCTAACCGCTGAATGCTGACCGCCCATTACAATGCCCCCCATGACCTCTTCTGACGCCTACCAGCCCGCAGGCTTCCAGCCGACGCCCGAACTCTCCCGCGAGCGCCAGACGCGCTTCGCCAAGGCCCCCGACCTCGGCGAGGGCATCGAGCCGGGCAAGGCTTACCGCGCCGTGCTGGAGACGAGCAAGGGCCGCATGGTGATCGACCTGTTCGCGGACGAGGCGCCCGTCACGGTGAACTCCTTCGCCTACCTGATCCGCCACCACTACTACGACGGGATCAAGTTCCACCGCGTGATCGAGGGGTTCATGGCGCAGGGCGGCGACCCTACCGGCACGGGCTCGGGCGGTCCTGGCTACAAGTTCGACGATGAAGTGGCAGGCAATCCCCACCGCCACGACGGCAAGGGCGTGCTGAGCATGGCGAACGCCGGTATCCAGATGGGGCGGGGCACGAACGGCTCGCAGTTCTTCATCACCTTCACGGCCACGCCCCACCTCGACGGGAAGCACACCGTCTTTGGCCGCGTGGTGGAGGGGCTGGATGTGCTCGACCGCCTCACCCGCATTCAGCCGGGGATGCCCGGCACGCCCGACGTGATCGAGCGGGCGTACCTGGTGGAAAAGAACGCGGGGGGCTGAAGGTCGAAGGCGAAAGGCAGGGAGCCGGAGTTCCGGCCTCCTGCCTTCAGCCTTTCTGTGGGAACCCCGTGAGAGGGTCGCGCTAGACTGAACCCCATGGACAACCGCACGAACCTCGACGACTACCTCGCGGGGCTGGGGATCAGTGGCGCCGACGAGAGCGCGCCGCTTCCCCCAGCGCCGGAGGTCGCCGCCCCGGCCTCTCCCGCGCTGGAGGCCGCGCACGAGGACCCCCGGGCGGTGCTGGAACGCTTCCTGAAGGGCCTGACGAGCCGCATCGACCCCGGCCTTACCGTCACCGTCCGCGAGGGCGAGGACGCCCTGGAGGCCGAGATCGCCGGGGAGAACGCCGCCCGGCTGGCGGGCCGCGACGGGCGCACGCTGGGCGCCATCGAGGTGATCGCGTACACGGTGCTCGCCAAGCAGGCGGGCCGCTCCGACCTGCGGGTGCGGGTGGACGTGGGCGGCTTTCGCAGGCGGCAGGCCGACACCCTCTCCCGCCTCGCCGAGCGGCTGGCCGTGCAGGTCGCCAAGAGCGGCGAGCCCCACGAACTCCAGCCCATGCCCGCCGCCGACCGCCGGGTGATCCACATCGCCCTCAAGGAACACCCCGACGTGATGACCGAATCGGTGGGCGAGGGAAGCGCGCGGCGGCTCATCATCAAGCCCCGGCACGGGTAGGGGGACGGGCGGGCACCCTCCCATGCCCCCCGAACCCGGGTTCCTCACCGTCCGCGCGTGGCTGCGCGAGGCCGCGCGCCTGCTGCGGGAGGCGGGCGTGCCCTCTCCCGAGGCGGACGCGCGGGCGCTCGTCACGCACGGGCTGGGCCTGGGCGGGGCGGCGCTGCTCACCCGGGGGGGGGAGGTCGTCCCGGAGGCCGACGCGGCGAGGCTGCTGAACTTGATTCACCGCCGGGCCGCCCGCGAACCCCTCCAGCACCTGCTGGGGGAGGTGGAGTGGGGTGGGGTGCGGCTGCGGACGGATGCCCGCGCCCTCATCCCCCGACCCGAGACGGAATGGTTGCTCCACCTGGCGCTCGAAACACTCCGGGCCGCCGTGTCCCCGCGCGTGCTCGACGTGGGCACGGGCACGGGGGCGCTCGCCCTGGGGGTAAAGGCCGCCCGCCCCGACGCCACGGTGACCGCCACCGACCTCAGCCCCGACGCCCTGGACCTGGCGCGGGAGAACGCGGCCCTCAACCGGCTGGAGGTCACGTTTCTGGGGGGCAGCCTCCTCGCGGGTCTCCCCGGCCCCTTCGACCTGATCGTGAGCAACCCGCCCTACCTGCCCGCCGCCGACCGGGAGGGAGCCGACCCGGAGGTGCGCTTCGACCCCGACCTCGCCCTGTACGCGGGGCCGGATGGACTGGACGTGGCGCGGCCTTTGGCGGCGGAGGCGAGCAGCGCCCTCGCCCCGCATGGTGTGCTGCTGCTGGAACTCGACCCGCGCAACGCCGCCCCGTTTGCCGCCGAACTGCGCGCCCGGGGCTGGCACGCCGAGGTCCTCCCCGATCTCGCCGGGCGGGCGCGGTTCGTGCGGGCTGGGCGTGCGGGGGCGCGGGCCCCAGTCTGAACGGGCTCACACCCCCGCCCTTCAGGGGATGTTAGGGTGGAGTACGGCAGCCCCGGCTGCGTCCCTTTCCTTTTTCCTTTCTCCCCCCTTCCACCCGCGTCCCGCGAGACGCCCCGTGCCCGCACGGTAAGCCCGCCCGAGAGGCGGCGATGGAGGCCCCCGCATGTTCAGCCCCGCGCACCCCACGAGCGTCTTCCCGCACCTTTCCGGGGGACGCTCGCCCTACTGGTCCAGCCCCCTGGGAGTCCCCGATGAAGCTTGAGCAACGGTACGAAGGCAAGGCCAAGAGGGTTTACGCCACCGAGAACCCCCGCGAGTACGTGGTCGAGTACAAGGACGACGCCACCGCCTTTAACGGGGTGAAACGCGCCCAGATTCGGGGCAAGGGCGAGATCAACAACGCGATCACGGCGCACCTCTTCCCGCTGCTGGAAGGGGCCGGGGTTCCCACCCACTTCATCGAGCGGCTGAGCGAGCGCGAGCAGCGGGTGCGGGCGGTGGAGATCATCCCCGTCGAGGTCATCGTGCGGAACGTGGCGGCGGGCAGCTTCAGCAAGCGGCTGGGCGTGGAGGAAGGGACGGAACTGCGCCGCCCCGTCGTCGAATACTGCTACAAGAGTGACGCGCTGGGCGACCCCCTCATCAACACGGATACCGCCGTTGCGCTGGGCTGGGCGAGCGAGGAGGACCTGACCCGCATCCGCGAACTCGCCTTGAGGGTCCGCGACTTCCTGACCCCGTACTTCGCGGCGCGGGGCATCCGCCTGATCGACTTCAAGCTGGAGTTTGGCAAGACGCAGGGCGGCAGGGTCGTCCTCGCCGACGAGATCAGCCCCGACACCTGCCGCTTCTGGGACGCCGAGACGAACGAGAAGCTCGACAAGGACCGCTTCCGCCGCGACCTGGGCGGGGTGGAGGACGCTTACGCCGAGATGCTGCGGCGCGTGACGCAACCTACTTGATGGGAGACGTTCCCGAGGAGATACGGGCAGAGGTGAAAGCCCTCATCTCTCTTTTAGTGCGTGGAGACATAGCGAGCATGCACCGTCACGGACTGTTTGGAAAATCAGATCTGGAGGTAATTCGAGAAGTACTTGAGTCTTACCCCGGTGAGATGACCATGCCTCCAGACTCCGCGTTTTTGGACTTCGACATGTATGGAGACGTGAAAACCGGAACCTTTATGGCGGACTTTCCACTGTGGTTCGACGGAGCCGAGAGTGACTTCTATGCCCTGATCGCACAGGAAGAGAAATCAATGAAACGGCGCTTGTATGTCTACGACCTCAGAGTTCCCTAACAGCCCACAAGGAGCTTTCTCAATGCCCACCTTTACCGCCAAAGTCTTCGTCACCCTCAAACCCTCCATCCTCGATCCGCAGGGCCGCACCGTCGAGCGGGCGCTCTCGCACCTCGACCACGCCAACGTGTCGGGCGTGCGCGTCGGCAAGTACATCGAACTCACGCTGAGTGGCGAGCGCGCCGAGGTCGAAACGCAACTGCAAGGCATCGTCGAGAACGTGCTGAGCAACCCCATTATGGAGAATGCGCGCTGGGAGCTGGAAGAGGTGCGCGAGGTGGCGGGCGCGTGAAGACGGCGATCATTCAGTTTCCCGGCTCCAACTGCGACGCCGACGCCCTGCACGCCGCCCGGCTAACCCTGGACCCGGACGCCCAGTTCGTGTGGCACACCGAGGCGGGATTACCGGAAGGCACCGAACTGGTCTTCCTGCCCGGCGGGTTTTCCTACGGAGACCACCTCCGTTCCGGCGCGATTGCCGCCCGCAGCCCGATCATGGCCGCCGTCAAGGAACACGCCGAGCGGGGCGGTTTTGTGCTGGGCGTGTGCAACGGCTTTCAGGTGCTGACGGAGGCGGGGCTGCTCCCCGGAGCCCTCTCGCGCAACCGCGACCTGCACTTCCACTGCGCGCCCGTTCACCTGCGGGTGGAGAACGCGCACACGGCCTTTACCGGGGCCTACGCACCGGGCCAGATCCTCGAGATCCCCATCGCGCACGGTGAGGGCAACTATTACGCCGACCCGGGGACGATTGCCCGCCTGGAGGCCGAGGGCCGGGTGGTGTTCCGCTACGTGGACAACCCCAACGGCTCGCTGAACGACATCGCCGGCATCGTCAACGAACAGGGGAACGTGCTGGGGATGATGCCTCACCCCGAGCGGGCCGTCGAACGGCTGCTGGGGAGCGAGGACGGGCGGGGCATTTTCGAGTCGTTGAAAATAGTACCAACTTCCCGAAGTTTGATAAGATAATAGTATGACGCTGCGCCTGAACCTCGGACGTTACCTGCAAGAACATGACATCTCCGCGTACCGGCTGGTGCAGGAGGTGAAGGGCCGCGTGGCGCCGGGCACGGTCTACAGCCTGGCCCGCAAGCCCGCGCAGCGTATCGATCTGGATACGGTCGCCAAGATTTTGCAGGCGCTGGAGCGGGTCAGGGGGCAGAAGGTGGAGATTACGGAGATGCTGGAGGACACGCCCGATGCCATGCTGACCACGCCGCCCGTCTACGACGCCAGCAACCGCAAGGTGTTCAAGTACAACGGCTACCGTGCCACAGTCGCCCCCGGCCCCTCGGCGCAGGAGATTCTGGACGACCTGCGGGGGCACACGGAATGACGACGCTGTACCTGGATTCCAACGCCTTCGTCAAGCTGTTTACCGACGAAAATCCCGAAGAGGCCGCGCAGGTCGAAGTCGCCCTTGGGAGAACCAGCGACCTCGCCAGCAGCGCCATCACCCACGCGGAGGTCTGCGGCGTGTTCGCTCGTCAGCTTCAGCAGGGGCGCATGAGCGAGGAAGCGTACTGGGAGACCCGGCAAGCCTTTGAACAGAACTGGGAGCAGGTCAACATCGTCGAAGTCTCCGCCCCAGTCTCCAAGATCGCTGCCGACGTGTTGAAAGCCCACAAGGGCCTGCAGGCGATGGACGCCCTCCACCTCGCCTCTGCCCTCGCCCTTCGCCAGAGCACGGAAATCAAGTTCCTGACCTTTGACGTGAGGCTGCAAGACGCCGCCGGGAAATTGATGCCGGAGGCGACATACCCGTGACCTATGTTAGGGCAGCGCTTGTCATAGTCGGTGTCATCGCCGCCCTCTGGGTGACTTTCTTTCATCCACCCCTTGTCCTGACAGCAGGGCCAGGAGACTATGCCGACGCAAGAGCGCATTGTGGGCAGAGTGCTCAACAAATTGTCGGACAGCAGACCGGTGAATTTGACGACCTCTTCCCAGAAAGCGCAGCCAGACAAAAGGCGCCTTATAGCCAGGAGTTTCATCGCTGCATGTCCAATGCCAGCGTCCGCACTTCTCAGCTTCTGATTCAACTTGCTGTCATCGCCGTAAGTACAGCCGCCCTGCTTTGGGCGACGAGGTTCCTGAAATGACTCAGTCCCCCCCATCCCCCTCCCTCCGCGACCGTGCCGGAACGTTCGGCCTCACCGCCGAGGAATACGACCTCCTCGTGCAGGGCATCGGGCGCGAGCCGAACGCGCTGGAAGCCGCCATCGTCGGCGCGATGTGGTCCGAACACTGCGGGTACAAGAACTCGCGGCCCCTCTTCCGCGCCTTTCCCACGACCGGGCCGCAGGTCCTCCAGGGACCCGGCGAGAACGCGGGCGTGGTGGACATCGGGGAGGGGTGGGGCGTGGCGTTCAAGATGGAGAGCCACAACCACCCGTCCGCCGTGGAACCCGTGCAGGGCGCCGCGACGGGTGTGGGCGGCATCCTGCGCGACATCTTTGCGATGGGCGCGCGGCCCTTCGCGGTGCTCGACTCCCTGCGCTTCGGCAACCCCGACAGCCCCCGCACCCGCTTCCTGCTGAACGGCGTGGTGGAGGGCATCTCCCACTACGGGAACGCCATCGGCGTGCCGACGGTCGGCGGCGAGGTCACCTTCCACCCCTCCTACCAGGAGAACCCCCTCGTGAACGTCATGGCCCTGGGCCTCCTCCGGCACGAGGACCTGGCGAAGGGGACGATGGGCGAGGTCGGCAACAGGGTCGTGTACGTCGGCTCCAAGACGGGGCGCGACGGGCTGGGGGGCGCGGTGTTCGCGTCGGCGGACCTCAGCGACGCCTCGCAGGCCGACCGCCCCGCCGTGCAGGTGGGCGACCCCTTCATGGAGAAGCTGCTGCTGGAGGCCACGCTGGAGGCGATCCAGGCGGGCCTGGTGGCGGGCGTGCAGGACATGGGCGCGGCGGGGCTGGTGTCCTCGACCTGCGAGATGGCGTACCGCGCGGGTCTCGGCATCACCATGGACCTCGACCTCGTGCCCACCCGCGAGAGCGGCATGGTGCCGATGGAGCTGTGCCTCAGCGAGTCGCAGGAGCGCATGATCCTGGTTCCGGTCCCGGGGCGCGAACAGGAACTGCTGGACCTCCTCGCCAAGTGGGAACTCGACGTGGTGACCATCGGCGAGGTGGAGGCGCACGGCCGCTACCGCCTGACCTGGCGGGGCGAGGTCGTCTGCGATCTGCCCGTCGCCCTATTGAACGAGGCGCCCAAATACACCCGCGAGGGCGTGGAGTCGGAGGAAATCCGGGCCAAACGCGAACGGGACCTGAGCGGCGTGCCCGTGCCCGGTGACCTGGGCGCCGTGCTGGTGGACCTGCTCTCGCACCCCACGATTGCCTCCAAGCGCCCGATTTTCGAGCGGTACGACTATCAGGTCATGACGAACACCGTGGTCGTGCCCGGGGCCGCCGACGCCGCCGTGCTGCGGGTGAAGGGCAGCCGCATGGGTGTGGCCGCAACGAGCGACTGCAACCCGCGCTTCGTGTACCTCGACCCCTACACTGGGGCCGCCGCCGCCGTCGCGGAAGCCGCCCGCAACCTCGCCTGCGTGGGGGCGACGCCGCTGGCGATCACGGACAACCTCAACTTCGGGAACCCGCACGAGCCGGGCGTGTACTACCAGCTCCGGCAGTCGGTGCAGGGCATCGCGGACGCCTGCCGGGCGCTGAACACGCCGGTCACGGGCGGCAACGTGAGCCTCTACAACCAGTACACCGAGGGGGATCACAAGGTCGCCATCCACCCCACCCCCACCATCGGCATGGTCGGCGTGCTGCCCGACGTGAACCAGCGGGCCACGCTGGGGTTGAAGGCCGGGCCGCACACCCTCTACCTGCTGGGGCGCCACGCGACGACCATCGGCGCCTCGCAGTACCTCGAAACGGTACACGGGCTGGAGGCGGGCCGGGTGCCGGAACTGGACCTGGAGGTGGAGGGGAAGGTCATCGAGGGGACGCTCGCCCTCATCCGCGCCGGGTTGACCGACACGGCTCACGACTGCTCGGAGGGTGGCCTTGCCGTCGCCCTGGCCGAGATGGCGATCACGGGGGGGCAGGGGCTGAGGGTCACGCTCGACGCGCCGGAAGGGGGGCGCCCGGACGCGCTGCTGTTCGGGGAGGCGCACAGCCGGGTGATCGTCGCCGTTCCCGTGGGCCACGAGCAGGCGGCGCAGGAACTGCTGGACGGGCTGGGGGTCCCCTATACCGCGTTGGGGGAAAGTCTGCCCGGCAGTGACCGCATCGCTATTTCCGTGACCGGGGCGAACGTACAGTTGAGCGTGACTCTTGACGCGCTGAGAACGGCATACGAGACGCCGCTGCGGGAGATATTGGGATGAGCTTGGGCGGTGGAGCTGAGTACGCGCCCCCTCACCCCCGGCCCCTCTCCCACGGAGGGAGAGGGGAGCAGGGGGGGCTAGGGCAGGTGGGTTCGGATGCTCTGGATGACGCCCTCCAGGTTGGAGCGAACCTCGCTGTTCCAAAATCGCAGGACTTTGAAGCCACCTGCTTCAAGAAACTCCGTGCGGACAGCGTCATAGGCGCGGGCAGCTTCCTCGGCATGCTGGGAGCCGTCCAGTTCGATCACCAGATGGGCCTCGTAACAGACGAAATCCACGACGTAATGCCCGATGGGCTGCTGGCGCCTGAACTTGAGAGTCAGGAACCTGTTCCGCAGGGCATGCCAGAGCATCTGCTCCTCGGGCGTCTGATTGCGCCGCAAAATCCGCGCCTTCTGCGTCCCCTGCCCCACACTCCGTGTCGCCACACGACAATCTACCCGCCTGCTCCCCTCTCCCCCCGTGGGAGAGGGGCCGGGGGTGAGGGGGCGTCCGACCCGCGCCACCGCCCCAAAGGACTCCCCCATGCTCTTTGACCCCGCCACCGACAAGCCCCAGGACGAGTGCGGTGTCTTCGGCCTGTACTCGCCCACGCCGAACGACCTCGCCTGGCTGACCTACCTGGGCCTCTTCGCCCTGCAACACCGCGGGCAGGAGGCGGCGGGCATGTGCGTCTCCGACGGCGAACGCTTCCACGTGGACAAGGACCTGGGCCTGGTGACGCAGGTGTTCGACGAGCGGCGGCTGGACGGCCTGCGCCTCCCCAACGCCCGCGTGAGCATCGGCCACGTCCGGTACTCCACCACGGGCTCCAACCTGCGCTTCAACGCCCAGCCCCTCACCACCCGCACGAACAAGGGCATCCTGGGCCTGGCGCACAACGGCAACTTCGTGAACGCCCGCGAGGTCCGGGGCGCCATGCTGATGGAGGGCGCCCTCTTCCAGACCACGAACGACTCCGAGGTGATGCTCAACCTGATCGCCCGAGAGTCGCACATGGACCTGATCGAGGCGACGGCGAGCGCGATGAAGAAGCTCAAGGGTGGGTACGCCTGCGTGCTGATGAGCCGCACGGCCCTGATCGGCTTCCGCGACCCGCACGGCGTCCGGCCCCTGGTGGTCGGCCAGCGCGACGACGGGGCATGGGTTCTCGCCTCCGAGCCCTGCGCCCTGTACGCGGTCGGTGCCCGGCTGATCCGCGACGTGCAACCCGGCGAACTCGTGTGGTTCGACAGAGGCGGCCTGCACTCGCTGATGGTGGAACCGAAGCGGCCCACCCCCTGTTCGTTCGAGTGGATCTACTTCGCCCGCAGCGACGGCGAACTCGACGGCGTGGACATCCACGAGAGCCGCCTGCGCATGGGCGCGCAGCTCGCCCGCGAGAGGCCGGTGGACGCGGATATCGTGGTGCCCGTCCCCGACTCCGGCATCGGCGCGGCCATCGGTTACGCCCGCGAGAGCGGCATTCCCTTTGACTACGGCCTGTACAAGAACCCCTACGCGGGCCGCACCTTCATCGCCCCCACCCAGGAGGCGCGCGAGCTGAAGGTCAAGATGAAGCTCTCGCCCACGAGCGCGGTGCGGGGCCGCCGCGTGATTCTGGTGGACGACTCCATCGTGCGCGGCACCACCAGCCGCCAGATCGTGAACCTGCTGCGCGAGGCGGGGGCGCTGGAGGTCCACTTCCGCGTCTCCAGCCCGCCCATCACGCACCCGTGCTTCTACGGCATCGACACCGCCGCCCGCAAGGAACTCGTCGCCAGCACCCACAGCATTGAGGAAATCCGGCAACTGATCGGCGCCGACACCCTCGCCTTCATCAGCGAGCCGGGGCTGAGGCAGGCCATCGGCGGCTCGGGGCTGTGCGGCGCGTGTTTCACCGGGGACTATCCGGCGGGCACGCCCCTGCTGAACGACGTGGACAAGCTGGCGCTGGAAGTGTAAAACTACGAACCGAACAACATACGAAGGTATACACTGGGTCCCAGCCGATGGAATTCAACTGGGACTTCGCTAATCTGGAACACATCGCCCGGCACAAGGTCGAACCGGAGGAAGCGGAAGAGGCCGCAACCGACCCGGACGCCGTTTCGCAGCCCGCACATCGGGGACCGGGAGGCCAAGCCCGCTTCGCTTTCATAGGGGCTACAGAAGCAGGCCGCCTTCTTGTCGTTGTTCTTGAGCCCAGGGGTGAGAAAGCCCGCGTCGTCACCGCCCGTCCTGCCAGTACGGAGGAGCGCCGACGGTACGAACTTCAGGAGTGAGCGTATGACCATCGATTACGACAACCTGCCCGTCATCAACAGCCGCGAAGAAATCCCCGAGAACATGACGACCGAGGAGGCCGCCGAGTTCTGGGACACCCACGCTCTCGGCCCCGGCCTCTTCGAGGAAGGCAAGCATGACCCGGAACTGCAAGCCTTCGCCGCACGCCTGCGCCGTGACAAGCCCCGGCAACCGCGCCAGCCCAAAGCCACACACATCACCACCCTGCGCCTGGACGAGGACATGGAAAAGCGGCTCAAGCACGTCGCCGCATTGAAAAAGGTGCCGTACCAGACGCTGCTCAAGCAGTTCGTGGCCGAGCGGCTGTACGAGGAGGAGAAGCGGTTGGGGGTGATTTAGGATTTGCGTCTAGCTTTTACTAACCCTTTGCATAATCACTTCCTATAGCGGGGCTGGGCATTATCAGCCGCGTACATACCACTGGGAGTCATAACTATTGCACACTCCTCAGTAACATAACCGGCAAACCTCTTGTCTTTAGTTAAGGCCACAATCCTACCATCTATAAGTCGTTTTAAGGCTTCTATGGGAGATGGGTATCCTTTATTCTTGCAAAATTCTATTAGATCTGAGTCTTTAAGGTCGATCCTTCCCTGACTACCTAAACCTAGTAGCAATGTAGACTCTACCTCGTTAATCTCCACGGGCTCCCAATCATATTCTACTACTTCCGATTCGTCAATTATATTGTAATATCTTATCTCCCACGCGGTCTCGCCTTTTTTTCTTTTGGGCTTGGCTTTTAGAAACATGTTCAACCGTTCGATCTTTAAATCTTCTCCCCACGGCATGTAGACGTCAAATTCATTTGATATCTTCGTCCAAAGAACTTCAAGAAGAATTACGAGTGGGTTAAATGTTGTTGAGGCGAGAAAGTCCCAGTATCCATCAGTACTAATTGGGGTATATGGGTTACCGTTACACTTGACTATTGAGACGTTGTTAGATATGATAAGATTAGGATAAGAAGTTATGCCATAACCCTTCTTTTGCCGTGCCTGGTAAGAACTTAGAAATCTATACAAGGCGTCACGCATACCCTTTTCCGTTTTATAACCATTGTAGGACAGTATTATCTTCAAAGGCTGCATTCGCTCATAAACTAATGCATTATATATTAGCAGTTCGCCATCAGACATTGAATCTCTGTTCGAAAATCCACTCGATATTTCTCCAAATATAGTTGCATAGTCTCTCTCAACTTTATCAACACCAATTGGCTTGTTAGAGGCACTTCCTTGCCTGATTTCTTGATAAAACATATCCCAGACCACCGCTAAGTGAGAAAAGGCATCTGTGAGGTCGCTAAACGACATGTCTTTCTTTATTTCGAAGACAGCAAGCACATTACCTATATCATATATGTATAAATCTGTGTTGGGTAACTTTTGTCCCTCACCGGTAGCCACCATAACGTCTATTTGTCCAGATAGAGTACCCAAGCTATTACGAATAAAGCCAGAGACGACACGAATGTCCAGTTCTTTTGGGATAGAAGAGCTAAGAAAGTTTTGTGAAAGTCCCTCGTACATAGCTCCTATTGTAGGAGCGTGTTTTATTTTAATTTTTTCCATTTCAATGAGCTCTTTTTTGATCAATTGCTCGACGAGCTCTGCCACGGTACGTATCATATCCACCTCTATTGGAAAAGAACGACGGAAGTTAGAGTATGGAACATGATACGCCACTTGATATCTCTAGTACCTTCGTTCAAGGGCTGTATAGCAACCATCTGTCGCCAGAGTTCCCCCTCCCCCGACCTCCGCTACGCCCTCGCCCGCGTCCACCCTCCCCCTGACGCCCGCCTCTCCTGCATCTGGGCCGCCGACGCCTACTCCCGGCCCGACGGGTGGGAGGACGTGCCGCCCGGCGTGCGGGCGTGGTGGCTATCCCTGACCGGGGAGTTGCTGCGCGGCCTGGGCTGGGGCCGCGTGGTGCTGGTGCAGGACGCGGGGTATCGGTGGTTCCGAATGCGGTACAGCGTGCAGGAGGCGACGCCCGAGCGGGTGCGGGCGGCGGTGGAGGGGGATCACGGGGCGCCGTCGTCCTCCGGGTCGTTCACGCTGGCGTGGGGGGCGAGCGTGGAGCGCGGGCGGGTGGCCTGCCGGGGCGCGGCGTTCAGCGTGGGGGATCAGCTCGGGGTGTGCCTGTACGCGGTGCCGGATGATCTGGAGCGGCTGGGGGCTTGGGCGGATCAGGGGCGGTGGCTGTGAGCCTTCCGGCTTCGTTGCCCCACGCAGACAAGGGTATGACACGGTTATACTCCAGCCGTGAAGACCGCCATCTCTCTGGACGATCAGACTTTCGCGGAGGCGGAGGCTCTGGCACAGAAATTACGGCTCACCCGCAGTGAACTGTACCGGGCAGCCCTGCGCGAGTTCCTGGCCCGTCACAGGGGCGAGGACGTGACGGCGGCACTCGACCGCGTGTATGGCGCGGGCGCCGAGCAGGACGACGACCTGCGGCGGGAGGCGGCGCGCCGAACGTTCGAGGCGAACGAGTGGTGATCTCGCGCGGCGAAATCTGGTGGGCCGACCTGGGCGAACCTGTGGGCAGCCGTCCGGCCTTCATTCGCCCGGTGCTGGTGGTTCAGGCGGACAGCTTTAACCGAAGTCGCATCGCCACTGGCATCGGAGCCGTGTTGACCAGCAACCTCGCGCTGGGGGCTGCGCCGGGGAATGTCCTTCTGGAAGCTCACCGTACACGCCTCCCCAAGGACAGTGTGGTGAACGTGTCCGCCCTCGTCACCCTCAATAAGGTCGAGTTGACAGAACGGGTGTCGGAACTGAGCGTGACTGCCATGCAGGAGGTGGACGCTGGGCTGCGGCTGGTGCTGAGCCTGTAGCTCGTGTTGGAAGCCGTTCCCTCCCCCTCCTCTATCCTCTCCCCATGCCTCCTTCCCGTTCCCAGATTCGGCCCGGCCTGACCGTGGACATCGTGCAGAAGCAGGACCAGGCGACCGGCAGGCTCACGCGCGGCGTGGTGGCAGGGCTGCTGACCAAATCGCCCACCCACCCGCACGGCATCAAGGTGCGGCTGACGACCGGACAGGTGGGCCGGGTGCAGGCGGTCGTGGGCGAGGCCGAGGCGGGCTGAGTGCGCCTCATTAACCGGGGCGAATGGCCGCACTCCCAGGTTCGACGAGCGCTTTCGGTTAAGGCCGAGATGGGGACAACTGACTGCCCGATTGAGCCCATTATGCTTGTGAAGGGAGTCACGAATATGACAGGCCACGCCCCCATCACTCAGAACCTCCAGCTCCGCACGCTCGGCGACGCGGTGGTCACGCGGGGAGGTCAGCCCCTGGAGTGGCCCGCCCGCAGCGCCGAGGACCTGCTGTGGTACTTGCACGCCCACCCGGGGGGCGCGTACCGGGCAGACCTGCTGATGGACCTGTGGGGCCTGGAGGACACCCCCGCCGCCGCCAACCGCTTCCGGGTGGCGCTGCACCGCCTGCGGGCGACGCTGGGCAGCGTGGACGCCGTGGCCGAGGTGCGGGGGCGGTACGCGCTGCACCCCGACCTGCTGACGGCGAGCGACACGGCGGCACTCCAGGAGGGCTTGCAGGCGGCCCGGCTGGCCCGGACCGACGCCGAGCGGGAGGAGGCGCTGCGCCGGGCGCTGGCGTGCGTGGAGGGCGAGTACCTGCCGCAGGTGCGGGCCGACTGGGTCGAGGAGGCGCGGGCGTACTGGCGCTCGGCGCGGGTGCGGGCCCACGTGTCGCTCGCCCTGCTGCACTGCGCCCGGCGCGAGTGCCCGCTGGCCGCGCAGGCGCTGGGGCGAGCGGTGCAGGCCGACCCCCTGATCGGCGAGGACCACCACCAGCGCCTGATGACCTGCCTGGCCCAGACGCGCGGGAGATACGAGGCGGTCGAACACTACCGCCGCTACCGCCGTTACCTGCGTCAGGAGGTGGGCGACACGCCCATGCCCGACACGGTGGAACTCGCCGAACGTCTCAAGGCGGGCGAGCTGATCTGCCTGGAGGCCGAGCGGGAACTGGGGCGGGCGGGGCACCGGGAGGATGAGCCAGCGACCTGCTGAGGTTGGGAATGTAAGGGCCTGGGGGTGAACGGGGTCGGAAGGCCCGTTCGCCCCCACAACCCTTTTCTCCCCGGGAAGGTCCTTGGGCTTAGACTCGTCTCTGCACCCCCATCAACCGAGTAGGTCCCACAACCCTTTTCTCCCCGGGAAGGTCCTTGGGCTGGGACGGTGGTAATGACCCCGTAATGGGGGGGCGGGAGCCTGCGGGCATGGAGGCCCTGCCATGAATGTCGCCGCCCTGATGACCTCTCCCCCCGTCTCCGTCACCCCCGACCACAGCCTGCCCGACGCGGCCCGGCTGATGCGGCAGCGGGGCATTCGCCGCCTGCCCGTGCTCGACGGCCCCCGCCTGGTCGGCATCGTGACCGACCGCGACCTGCGTGAGGCGATGCCGGGCCGGGTCACCACCCTGAGCATGTGGGAGGCGACCACGCAGCTCGCGGGCGTGTGTGTGGGCGAGGTGATGCGCCGCAGCGTGGTCACGACCACCCCCGACGCGAACGCCCGCGACGCGGCCTACACGCTGCTGCGCCACCGCATCGGCGGAATGCCCGTGGTAGATGACTCGGGTGCCGTGGTCGGGATGCTCACCGTCACCGACCTGCTGCACGACTACGCCCGCACGCCGGAGCCCCTGACCAAGGAACCCAGCCGCACGGACGCTCCCGCCGGGCTGGAGGCCCCGCTATGAGTGACTCCTCCACTCCGCCCCCCCGCCCCGCCGCTCAGGAGGACACGGCACCGGTCACCCACGAACACCGCGGCCCCAGCGTGGTGCCCGTCGGTACGCTGATGCTGGTCGCCGTGGTGCTGCTTTCGATCATCTGGCTGTGGATGCTCGTTCTCGGCATCCAGCAGGGAAGGGCCTGATGACAAAGGGTTCACGCGCCCCCGTCCCCCGGCTGGAGCATCACACCCTGGAGCGGATCGAGACCGTGTGGTTCGGCATTGCGGTGGCGATGGCCGTTCTCCTGTTCGCCAGCGTCCTTGCCAGCTTCGTCAGCGGCACCTACCCGGCCTTGAAGGGTGAGGGGGGGCACCACATCACCGGCGTGGAGAACGGGCGGCTCGACCCCCGCAACCTCGCCGCCACGCCCTTTGCCAAGCCCGGCCTGCGGGAGAACCCCGACGGCAGCCTGGAGGCCTTTGTCGTCGCGCGGGCCTTTGCCTTCGAGCCCGCCGTGCTGCGGGTGCCCGCGGGCCGCCCGATCACCTTCCACGTGACCTCCGCCGACGTGCTGCACGGCTACCAGGTCGAGGGCACCAACATCAACGCGACCGCCATGCCCGGCCAGGTGGCGAGCTTCACGACCACCTTCCGCCAGCCTGGCGAACTCGACACCATCTGCAACGAGTACTGCGGCGTCGGCCACCACAACATGATCACCCGCGTGATCGTGGAAGCGCCGCAGCAGGCCACGACCCAGCCCTGACAGGAGCCCCCTTGTGACGACCTCTCCCGTTCATGCCCCGCCCCGCCGGGCCAGCGCCCCCGGCATCCCCGCCCCGTCCGGCGCCGTCCGCCAGGCCCCGCCCATCACCGACGCCGCCTACCTCGCCAGCCTGAAGAGGGTCACCCAGTACTACGTTGTGACGGCCTTCCTCGCCCTCTTCATCGGGGTGATGATCGGGCCGCTTCAGGCGCTGAACTACGGCGGGATCAACCTCTACGACAACCCGGTCGTCAAGGCCATTCTCAAGTCGTACTACCAGGGGCTCAGTCTCCACGGCGTCCTGAACGCGCTGGTGTTCACCCAGTTCTTCATCTCGGGCTGGATGCTGTACCTGCCGGTGCGCGACCTGGGCGCCCGCATCAACATGCGCTTCGCCTGGTTCACCTACATCCTGATGACGGCGGGGCTGCTGATGGCCGCCGTGCCGCTGCTCACCAACCGCGCCACCCTGCTGTACACCTTCTACCCGCCCATGCAGGGGGACGCCCTCTTCTATATCGGGGCCGCGATCATGGTGGGCTCCAGCCTGCTGGTGGTGGGGCAGGTCGTGCTGATGTGGTGGAACTGGAAGCGGGCGAACCCCGGCAAGGTCACGCCGCTGGTCACCTTCATGAGCGTCGCCACCTGGATGATGTGGTCGGTCGCCTCGCTGGGGATCGTGATCGAGGTCGTGGGGATGCTGATTCCCTGGTCGCTGGGCCTGTACCGGGGCGTGGACCCGCTGCTCTCCAAGACGCTGTTCTGGTGGACCGGGCACGCCATCGTGTACTTCTGGGTGCTGCCCGCCTACATCTCGTGGTACGCCTTTATCCCCCGGCACGCGGGCGGGCGCACGGTGTCCGAGCCCATCACGCGGCTGGTCTTCGTGATCTTCCTGCTGAACTCCACGCCCGTCGGCATCCACCACCAGTACGCCGACCCCAACATCTCCAACGTGTGGAAGACGATCCACATGTTCCTGACGTTCATGATCGCCGTGCCCAGCCTGCTCACCGCCTTCTCGGTGACGGCCTCGCTGGAGGACGCGGCGCGGGCGCGGGGCGGGCGCGGTCTCTTCGGCTGGACCCTCAAACTGCCCTGGGGCAACGCGATCTTCAGCGCGCAGGTCCTGGCGATGATCTCCTTCATCCTGGGCGGGGCGGGCGGCATCGTGAACGCCAGTTCCTCCTTCTCGCCGGTCGTGCACAACACGGCCTGGATTCCCGGGCACTTCCACATCACGGTGGGCACCGCGACCACGCTGAGCTTCATGGGCATCGCCCTGTGGCTGATTCCGCACCTGACGGGCAAGCGGCTGCCCAGCATGAGGGTCGCCTCGGCGGCGGTGTGGACCTGGTTCGTCGGCATGATGGTCTTCGCGCTGGGGATGCACTGGCAGGGCCTGTACGGCGTGACCCGCCGCGCCCAGGTCAGCGCGACCGCCCAGGACGTGTACCGCGACATGCCCATCGCCATCCCGACCGCCCTGACGGCGATCAGCGGCATCATCCTGCTCGTCAGCGCGCTGCTGTACTTCTACGTGCTGTTCCGCATGCTGCTCTCCAAGCGGGTGGAGAACGGCGAGAACACCCCGATCCCCTACAGCGAGGCGATCAGCCCGGCGGGGGAGAATCTGGCGACTGCGAGTCCCCTGGTGCGCGCGACCGAGCCGCTGCTGGCCCTGTGGGTGCTGGCGCTGGTCCTCGTGCTGCTGATGTACGGGCCGGTGCTCGCCCGCCTGCTCTCGAACCTGGAACTCGTCCCCGGCTGGAGGCTGTACTGATGAGCGGGGACCGTTCCTTCACCCGCGGAGAGATCACCGGGGCGCTGACCTTCGTGGTGCTCGCCGTCGCCATCGGCATAAGCTCATACCGCGCGGGCCTGAACATCTCGGGGGGCACGGGCGGGGCCGGGATGACCGCCTCAGCCGCCCCGGCCCCGGTGAACGGGCAGGACCTCTACGCCTCCAACTGCGCGGGCTGCCACGGGGCGCAGGCGCAGGGCGGAGTAGGTCCCGGTCTGGCCGAGACCAAAGCCTGGGCCGACGCCGACTTCCGGCAGGCGGTGCTGCACGGCCAGGCCCCGGGAGGCCGCACGCTCTCGCCCGTCATGCCCCGCTTCGGGGACACGGGCCTGGGCGGCGAGGCCCCCACCGAAGAGCAGATCGACGCCATCCACGCCTACGTGAAGGGGCTGTAGCCCGGCCCACCCCAGAAGGACGCCCCGGCCAGAAGCTGGGGCGTCTGCCTTGTTGTTCCCCCGCGTTAGGGCGGGGCTCGGAAATCTGGTCACCCTCAGCGCAAGCGTTGGGTCACGGGGCCTGGGGACGCTTCGCTGGCGCTCAGCAGGACAACCTCGTTGCGCCCCGCCCTAATCCGCCGCGCTCCCCGTCACTTCCTCCAGGGCGGGGAGGTGGTGGGCCGCCGTGTCGTGCAGCCCGGCGAAGCGCAGGTGGCGCTGGCAGATGAACCACAGCTCACCCCTGTCGTTGGGCAGGATGAAGTAGGCGTCCGAGGTCTCGGAGGGGTTATAGATGCCCAGCACGCGGTAGAGGCGGTCCGTGCTGAAGCCGCTGTCGAGCGGGCGGGGCACCGGGGCGCGCGGACCTTCGAGCTGCTCGACACGCACGAACATCTGGGGATGAAAGGCGAGCATGGTGCCCTCACTGTGCGCGCGGGCCGGGGCCGAGACGGGAGCTTTTGCCACAAGCTCAACCGTAGGACCGCTGCGTCCCAAGGTTGAATCAAGGGCGGCTCAGGTCTGCGCGGAGGAAGACGGTTCCAGCCCCACCGGCGCCTCGGGCAACTCGGGCAGGGTGTAGGAGTGGGCCACCTGCGGCATCTCCAGCGACTCGTGCCCCCGGCTGACGATGCGCCCGCCGCTGTACCCCGCCACGCTCGTCAGGGTGAGTTCCCAGTTGCGCCGCTGCGCCGCGTGGACGCCGAAGATATACGCCAGGCGGTCGAACTGCGAGTTGGTTCGCAGCAGCGACTCGATCTGGAGGACCAGGCGGCCCGGCTCCTCCTGCGGGTAGACCCGGAAGTCGGAGGTGCCCGCGTCGGGGTGCAGCCGCAGGGTGCGGACCCGGAAACCCAGCGGGTCGATGTGTTCGACGACCACGTACCCCCGGCGGATCAGCAGCATCCGAATCCCCAGGCGGTCGCCCTTCTCCACGGGCGGCACGGGATGGTCCAGCCCCCGGAACCAGGCGAGCCACTTCGGCGCGTGGTCGGGCAGGTGGTTGCGCCAGTGCTCGGCCACTGCCTCGGGCGTGCGGGTCGCGCCCTCGACCTCCACCCAGTAGCGGCGGCGGGTGAGGGGACCCACGCCGTCCTCCGGCCCCGAGGGACGCAGCGGGTCGGGCGGGCCCTTCAGGGCGTAGGCGGCCAGGGCCACGGCGGGCAGGGTGAGCAGGCGGAGCAGTCGGGACATGGAAGAGACCTCCAGGGGGAGCGGGAGCCCGCGCGGTGCGCGCAAGATACCGGCCAGGAGACCCGGCCCGACTTCATCCAGCCCAGAGGAAGGGCCACAATGAGGCCATGACCGAAGGCCCCCTCCCCCGCCTGGCCCGTGCGGAGGCGGCCTCGCATGCCCCCTATGGCGGGAGGGGAGCCGCCGCGCGCTTCGGCCCGCTCGCGGCTGTCCACGCCGGGCCGGATCTCCCGGTGAACACAGCCTGGCACGACGGGAGCCCCGGGCTGGGCGAGGCCCACCTGCGAGAGTTCGAGGTCTTCTGCGCGGAGCACGGACAGCGGCCCACCCTGCATGTCCTCTCGCACGCCGCGCCGCCCCTGCTGCCGCTCCTGAGCGCGAGGGGCTACACGCTGGGACACGTTCTCCACGTCTACGTCCACGACCTCGGCACCCTCCCGCCGCCCCCGGCGCTGGAGGTTCGGGAGGAAGCCGATGCGGAGGTCTGGGCCGACCTCTCCGCGCGGGGATTCGGGCCGGGCAGCGAGGCGATCATGCACTGGGTAGCCAATGCACCCGGCGTGCGCCGCTTGGTGGCGTGGGTAGACGGCAGGCCCGCCGGAACCGCCGCCCTGAGTATTCGGGAGGGCGTGGCGGCCCTCTACGGCACCTCGACCCTGCCGGAGTTCCGGGGCAGAGGAGCGCAGACGGCCCTGCTCGCCGCGCGGCTGCACCTGGCCACCCGGCTGGGGGCCGACCTTGCCAGCGTGTTCGTCACGCCCGGCAGCGGCAGCGAACGCAACGTGCGGCGGGCGGGATTTGCGGTGTCGGGGGCGCGGCTGACGTTCGTGCGGGAGGGAAAGTCAGAGCAGATGTGATTTCAGCCGAGCGGCGTATCCCGCCCGCTCCTCCGGCGGCATCACCGAACCGTGGGTGAAGTACAAACTGTCGTCCGGCCAGCGGGGAAAGACGTGCAGGTGGGAGTGCCACACGTCCTGCTGCCCCGCCGGTTCGTTGTGCTGCCGGGTGCTGATCCCCGCGCAGCCGTAAGCCGCCTTCATGGCAAGGGCTACCCGGCGGGAAAGCGCGTGGACTCGTGCCCCAACGGCGTCGGGGAGGACGTACAGGTTTTCGTAGTGCGCGGTGGGAATGATCAGAACGTGTCCGGGCGTCCCGGGCCACTGCTTGGCGGCGATCAGGGCCAGCGCGAACTCTTCCCTGTAGATCACGTCGCTCTCCCGGCTCCAGACGTGTTCGTTCTCTACGCCCGCGGCGAGCAGGCAGAACGGGCAGACATACCCCGGCGGAGCGTGCGTGATCGTCTGTTCGGTCATTTAAAATCCACGCCACCGGGAAGCAGTCCCAGAGTTCACCTGTCCACAGGGTTGCCCAGCAACTCCACCGCGCGCCTGCCGACTGGCCCCGCTAACGGTGGAAGGTCATCCAGCCCGAAGAACCGCAGTTCCTCGCTCTCCTCCCCGTCGGGCGTGGGACTCCCCGTCCACTCGCGGACCGCATAAACCGCCGTGTACATGTAGAACTCGTCGCCGTTCCCGATGCGCTTGAAGGTTTCCCCCCCGCTCACAACCCCCAGCAGCTCGGCCCGCTCCACCGTCAGGGCCGTCTCCTCTCGTAGTTCACGGCATAGGGTATCCTCGAACGCCTCGCCCAGCTCGCAGATGCCGCCGGGAACAGTCCAGCGGTCGGTCCCGCATTTCCGCTGGAACAGGAGTTCGCCCGCTGCGTTCAGGACCAGTCCAGCCGCCCCGACCAGGTTGACCGGGTGGGTGCCGATCCGATCCCGCAGGTCCCGAATATAACTCTCTTTACTCACGTGAGTATCCTACACACTACTTCTCTTTACTTACGCTTCTGACTGCGTCCCGCACCGCCGCGCAGACCACCTCCTGCACCAGCGCGCCCAGCAACATGGGGTCGGCGGGGGGCAATACGCAGGAACTCAGCACGAAGGCGCTGTCCCCATCCCAGAAGGTGTGGCTGGGGTGGATCACGCGGCCCAGCGCGGTCTGCGCGGCATCCGCAAGGCGGCGGGCATCGTTCTTCGTCAGGGTGTGTTCGGTGACGACGGCGACGAGGGTGGTGCTTTCGACCTCGCCGGGGGTGACCGCGCCTCCTCCAAAGGCCGCGGCCCCCGGTCCCACCCCCGGCCCCGCCAGCACCCCGCCCCGTTCGTCCAGCACGTCGCCGATGGGGTTGACTACGGCCAGGGCACCGACCCGGGCGCCGTGCCGCTCGACACAGACGCTGCCCAGACCGCCCGGCACGGTGAACGCCTGCCCCAGGTACTTGCCCGCCGTCGCGCCCGTGCCCGCGCCGACCCGCCCGCGCTCCACCGGGTCACCCGAAGCCGACCGCGCCGCTGCCTCGCCCTCCCGCTCGCCGGGCCTGGCCCCCGGGTCGCCCACCCCCAGGTCGTAGATCACCGCCGCCGGGACGATGGGCACGCGCGCCCAGGGCGTCTCATGGCCCACGCCTCGTTCCTCCAGCACGCGCACCACCCCGGTCGCCGCCGCGAGGCCAAAGGCGCTGCCGCCCGTCAGCAGCAGGGCGTGGACGCGCTCGACCTTCTTCTCGGGGGCGAGGAGCACCCCCTCGCGCGTGCCCGGGCTCGGCCCCAGGAAGGAGGCGGAGGCCACGGCGCCCACGTCGGGGCAGAGGATCACCGTACAGCCCGTCAGGCCCACAGGGTCAGTCCAGTGGCCCACCCGGAAACCCGGAACGGCGGTGAGGGTGGTGTTGGGCAGGGTCATGGCCGCCAGTGTGGCAGGGCCAGCGGGGGCCAAACACGACAAACCCCACCACACGGGCGGGGTCACGTCTGACGGCTGACCGCTCCTACGGCGTCTTCAGCGCGTACCCGATCCCCCGCACCGTGCGGATAATCCCGTACCCGTCCAGATCGCGCAGTTTGGCCCGCATATTCGCCATATGCACGTCCACCACGTTGGAGTTGCTGGGCAGCTCGCCATTCCAGACCTCGCGCTCGATCTCCTGGCGGGAGTAGACCCGGCCGGGCTGGCGCGCGAGGAAGGTCAGCAGGTCGAACTCCTTGGGCGAGAGGCGGACCTCGTGGCCGTTGTAGTGGCACAGCCGCTTCTGGGGGTGAATTTCGAGCGCCCCGATGGAGATGACTTCCCCGTGCTGCTGGTGACGGAGCTGCACCTTGACCCGGGCGACGAGTTCCTCCGGGTGGAAGGGCTTGGTCATGTAATCGTCCGCGCCCGCCTCCAGCAGGTTGACCTTGCGGTCCACGGCGTCCATCGCGGTCAGGATGATGATGGGCACGCTGCTCGTCTTGCGCAGGCGGCGGGCGATCTCGGCCCCATCGAAGTCGGGCAGCCCGAGGTCGAGGATCACGAGGTCGGGGCTGTTCTCCCGCGCGCTGGTCAGGCCCGTGACGCCGTCCGGCGCGGTCAGGACCCGGTAGCCCGCCTGCTCCAGCTCGTACTGGACGACACGGGTGATGTCGGGGTTGTCTTCGATCAAGAGAATGCGCTGGTCCATGGGTCTGCCTTCGTCTCCCGGCGTGAGCCTGTTTACCCCGCATCGTAGGGGCCGAACTGGGCAGGGTGGGTGACCTCGGCAGTTTATGCTCTCTTAACAGCCGGTCAGTTTCGCCCCGCCCCCTCGCCCGGCACCCAGACCGAATCCACCTGCACCCCGTGGCGCAATAGCAACGTCTTCAAGCGCTGCATGGCCGCCACCGCCCGGGTGCGGTCCCCGGGGCGGAACACCAGTGTCAGCCGGGCGGGCAGGCCCGGGCGGGGCTCCTGCGCCTGCACCTGGAGGGGCCGGGCAAAGGCGGCGTCCCCCATCAGGTCGCGCAGGATGCGGGCGAAGGTCAGCTCGTCCACGCCCTCCAGGGTGAAGGCGATGCCCTGCGGCGCGGCGTTCGTGGGTCCGGCATCGGGCGTCATGGGCGCAGGGTAGCGGAGACAACCGGGACGGCTTGTGAGCAACGCTCCCACGTGACGTTCGCGTGGGGCCGCCCGCCCGCCCCACCCTACAATGCCCCCATGACCTCGTCCGACGAGCCCAACTTTGAGCGCCTGAACGGGGCGGACCTGTACTTCGAGGTGACCGGGCCGGAGGACACGCCCGGGGACGAGCCGCCGGTCGTGTTCCTGCACGGCGGCCCCGGCTACAACAGCTACTCGTTCCGGGAACTGTTCGGCGAGCGCCTGGCGGGGCGGCGGGTGGTGTATCTCGACCAGCGCGGCTCGGGGCGCAGTGGCCCGCTCGCGGACACCGACCAGGGCGCCGCCACCCTCGACCTCGACACCCTCGTGGCCGATGTGGAGGCGCTGCGCGAACACCTCGGCGCGGAACGCCTCGTCCCCCTGGGCCACGGCTTCGGGGCGCTTGTGGCGCTGGAGTACGCCCGGCGCTACCCCACGCGCACGGCCCGGGTGATCGTGGTCAACCCCTGGGTCCACTTTCCCGAACTCGCCCTGACGCTGCTGCGCGAGGCCTCGGCGCTGCGGGGGGTGCCGCTCGACGACCCGGCAGGGGAACTCCGCGCCCGCACACCCGAGGGCGAGTACCCCCAGGTCGGTGGGGCGCGGGTGGAGGCCGCCTTCGGCCTGCTCAACGCCCGCGACCTGCTCAACGCCATGCAGTTCCGCGACATCCAGAGCCGCATGCGCCTGGAATTCACCGACACCGAGGGCCAACTCGCGGGCGGCGGCGAGGTGCAGGAGGCGCTGGTGAACCAGGGCCTGTGGGAGTTCGAGTACCCGCCCTTCCTCCAGGAGCTGCGCCGCCCCCTCTTCGTGATCGCCGGAGTTCACGACCGCACCAGCTATCCCGAACAGGTCGAGTGGCTCGCCGACCTTGGCGGCGCAGACGTGACCGTCCTCGACGCCGGGCATTACCCCTGGCTCGACGACGAGGACGCCTTCGCCGAGGCGCTGGAGGAGGCGCTGACCCGCTGAGGGAGGGTTGAAAAGGCTTTTGGGAAAGGGTAGGGCTTCTTCCGCCTTTGAGCAGGAGGGCAAGCTGGCGCTTGCCACCCCCCTGCCCACCTCCCCCGCAAGGGGGAGGAGTAAGTGTGCCGGAGCTTTTGCTTTTCAAAACCGTCTATTGTGGACGGCCCATTCCTGCCAGTGGCTCGCACTCGCACCGCCTTCACCACGCCTTGCTCGCACAGCGAGACGGTGGGCACGCGGCTTGGAACACAGCAAGATCAAACATTACGGGTGGAAGAGGACGGCTACAGACGCGGCGGGCAAGCCCTTTGCCTAGCGCAGCGCCACTCCCCCTGCCCCTCAACCCCCATACTCCAAAATCTCCCTTCCCAGGCCCAGCCTCCCTCTCCGCTCTCTCACAGGTCCGCCGCGTATACTCCCCTCACCCTTATGAAAGGCGTGATCCTCGCTGCCGGGCGCGGCAGCCGTCTCCTCCCCGTCAGTGCCGGGCGGCCCAAACACGCCGTGCCCATCGCGGGCGTCCCCATCATCACCCGGGCGGTGCGGGCCCTGCGGGCGGCGGGCGTGGAGGAGGTCGCCGTGGTCACCAGCCCGGCGGCCGAGGCCCACCTGCGCGCCGCGACCCGGGAGGAGGGTCCCCTGACCTTCCTGCGCCAGGAGGAGCCGCGCGGCACCGGGCACGCGGTCCTCGCCGCCCGGGAATTTCTGGGGGGCAGTCCGGCCCTGCTGTACCTGGGGGACAACCTCTTCGCCGACACCCTGACGCCGCTGCGCGAGGCGCTGGACGGGGCCGACGCCGCCCTGGGCGTCAAGCGGGTGCCCGATCCCAGCGCCTACGGGGTGGCGACCGTGCAGGGGGGCCTGCTCACCCGGCTGGACGAGAAGCCGCGCCGCCCGGCGAGCGACCTGGCGGCCTGCGGGGTGTTCGCCTTTCACCCCCACGTGCTCGACGAGGTCGCGCGCCTGGGACCCAGCGAGCGCGGCGAGATCGAATTTCCCCAGGCCCTGCTGCGCGTGATCGCGGCGGGCGGGCGGGTGCGGGCCGTGCCCTTCGCGGGCTTCTGGAGCGACGCGGGCACGCCCGCCGACCTGCTGACGGCGAGCGCCCACTTCCTGGGTGGCCTGCGCCCCCGCACGGAGGGCACCGTGCGCGGCAGTGCCCTGACTGGCCCCGTGGTGATCGAGGAGGGCGCGACGGTGGAGGACTCCTCCCTGACCGGGCCCGTCCTGATTCAGACCGGGGCGACGGTGCGCGGCTGCACGCTGGGCCCCCATGTGAGCATCGGCCCACACGCGCGGGTGGAGGAGGCCCGCTTGTCCGACACCCTCATCGACGAGTACGCGACGGTCCTCCGGCCTGCCCGGCCCCTCGTCCGCGCGGTGATTGGGCGGCACGCGACTGTCACCGCTCCCAGCGACGCGGGCCCGCAGGTCGTGGTGGGCGATTACAGTGTGCTGCGGCTCTAGCCTCCCGGCTCCGCATGGCCTGCTCCCACCCCCTGCCGTACTCTGGGGCATGACTGGACCCTTCCCGGACGAGCCGCATCCCGCCCAAACGCCCGACGAGGAACGGGGCGAGGTGGTCATCAGCGGGCTGGACACCGGCCCCGGTCTGAACGAACGGGAGAATGTCTCCCCCACCGACGAACTCGTGAGCCTCCAGCCCCTCCTTCCCCACAAGGAGCCGGAGGACGAGGACGGCTGAACGGGGCAACAGTACCCTTTTTTCCCTCGTCCGTGTACGCTGGACAGGTGCTGTCCCTTCAAAAAGCCGCGAGCATCCTGGGCGCCTTCAGCGCCGAGCAGCCCGAGTGGGGCGTGCGGGCGCTGGCCGCGCACCTGACAGTCCCGCGCGCGACGGCCCACGCCTACCTCGCGGGCCTGACTGACGCGGGCTTCCTGCGGCGCACGCCCGCCGGGAAATACCGCCTCTCCTGGCACATCGCGGAGATGGGCGCGCACCTCACCTCTGCCCTGCCCTGGTTTCAGGACGCCCGCGCGCTGATCACCCGCCTGGCGCTGGAGGTCCGCTCGGTGGCCTTCCTGTGCATCCTGGAGGGCGAGGAGGTCGTGTGCGCGATCCGCGAGCGCCACCCCGACGCCGACATCGACCTGCCCCTGGACATCTATCTGCCCGCCACCGCCACGGCCAGCGGCAAGATTTTGTACGCCCACGCCGACCTTCAACCGCACGAGTTCGCCGCCCTGACGGTCAACAGCATCACCACCCCCGACGAGTGGCGCACCGAGGTGGCCCGGGTCCGCCGCCGGGGCTACGCCTACTCCATCGAGGAGTGGATCATGGGGCAGTGCACCCTGGGCGTCCCCTACCGCCACGGCGGCCAGGTCGTCGCCGCGATCGGCGTGCAGATGAGCGCCCGGCGTTACCTGCGCGAGGAACGCAGCATCCGCGAGCGCGTGCTCAGCATCGTGCAGGAGGAGGACCGGGGCTGAGGGAGCGGGGCTCGGGGCCTTTAAGAAGCTTCGAGTCGAAGTGGGTGGGATGGCAGGTTTTGCTCCCCTCAGCTCAGCAGTTCTCGGGCCGGTGGGAAAAGGAAAGCCCCCCGCTTGACACGAGGAGCCTTTCTGGTGGCCAGGGCCGGACTTGAACCGGCGACCCAACGATTTTCAGTCGTTTGCTCTACCAGCTCATTAGGAATACCGTCTACAACAGTATATTTCGGTTTCGCCCTCTTGTCAAAGCCCTGGGGAGCACACGATAATGCCCGGGCTGCATACGTGAGAAGGTCGTCCTGAAGCGGGGTTGGGTGTCACAAGGATACAACGACCGGAAATCGTTCGCTGCATCCATGAATAATGCTGTCCGAGACAACGCAAAAACTCGCATAATGCTTCCGGGCCTCTACCGACAAAAGATAAGTTGGAGCTATCCAATCTCGGTAAAGAGTAGGCGGTGTTCAGTCCGTAATTTCTTAGCTTCGCGAAGTATTAAAGCTGAACAAGGTACATTCTACATCCGTCTTCAAGAAGTAGTTTCATCTTCCTGTTCTCCCGCACCTCCTGAGCAAGCCGTTCGAGCCCGATAGCATGACGAATGACAGCAGACATTGACATTCCCGTAGCCTGAGCTACCTTTTCCAGGAATTCAACGTCCTGTTCCGCAAGATTCACAGAAACTTTGATGGCCTTCGGCATCATCTATCTCCTCTCGTACCCTCAGTGGACTACGGTTAGCCTACACTAGAGAGTAGAGGAGTGGGAGGTTATGAGGTTCTGCCTCAGGTAAAGAGTATCGCAAGCTCCAACAGCTTTCCGGAGCTTTACAGCCTGCTGTCTCCTTTTCTAGGGAGAGAAGAAGCACTTAAATCTGAGGGGTTTCCCTCTCTTGAATTTCCACGGGTCCATTTTCGAGTCAAAAGAAGGTAGAGCATTCATCGTCGTGAGATGAACGCTCTCCAGAGACTTCTTATTGAGATTGATGGAAAAGGAGGGGCAAGGCATCCATGAACTCCATGACCCTGCCTGTTGGATTCCGTTCTACTCCAGTTGAATCTTCAGGCCGAGATTGCGAGCGTTCTCGCTCAGGTTTCGCTGCTGAGTCGTGTCGAGCCCGGAGGCGACCTTACCGCTCACGACGACTTCCACGGTCACGTCACCCCCAGCGTCGATAATCTGCTGGATGATTTCCTCATAGATGTCCTGGAACCGCCTCACCATCCGGGCCTGGTCGAGCTTCCCTTCGGCGAACACCTGCTTGGGAAGCCGAACAGGAGGAGGAGGGGGCGGCGGGGGTGGGTCCTTTACATCGTCATCTCCCCCGAAACGACCATCACCGTTATCCCCCTCTGGTTTGTCGCCTACCTCATCAGCCCGCCGCTGCTCCTGCTCGGTCCTGCGCTGCTCCTGGGCTGCCCCGATGCTCACGAGCACCGACTGGCTGTCCGCCCGCACCTCGGCTGGCTCGCCGAACTTCAGATTCAGGTACTTGCTGCCGTCAAAGCCGTCCGCATAAGCGAAGTAGGGAGGATTGGCCACCAGACCGTCGCGGATGGCGCCCAGCAACACCTCGGCGCTCGCCAGACGCTCCAGATACAGGTACTGCGCGAAATACTCCAGCAGTTGTCTGACTGGGAGGTGCGACTTGCCTGCCCAGAGTCTCCTCTTCAGTTGCAGGTCGAGCAGCAGGCCCCCGAATTGCCGGGTGAGCTTCCCGCTGTTGACCAACTTCTTGGTCACGCGCTCTATCAGCTCGCCGTCCGCGTTCAGCCGCTCCTCGTCGAAGGCGATGCTCGGCGGACCACCCGCTTCCTCCTGGAGATACGGCGTCAGCAGGAACGTGTACGTCGCGCCAATTTGGGCAGCGCTGCCCTTGTCGTGCTCCTGCATCCGGCTTGCGGCCTGCCGCTTGTCACTGGGGGTCAGGTTGCTGGCTTCCGCACCCTCGTGGATGGTGGCCCACGCCTTGTACTGGCGGACGCGGGCGAAGAGGTCGTCCAGTCGGGCCTTGTCGGCGGCGAGCACCACCACGTTGTTCCTGCCGAGTCGGTCGCCACTTCCCTTGCGGGTCACGAGTTCCCGGGCACGGAGGACGGCGGGACTGTCCACCGAGCCACGCACATGGGGGTACTCCGAGGGCAGGATGACCAGCCGCACGGCAGGCTCCCGGCTCTCGTCGGGGACGCTGCCACCGTCCGCCGTGACATGCACCCCCGCAAAGTCACCCCGGGTCTTCGAGTTCGTGAACTCTTGCAGACGGCGCTCGACCTCGTGCAGCACCTCGTCTTCGGGGAGGTGGGCCGCGAGGTCGGCGGCGCGGCGGTTCAGGCTGGGCTGGGTGCTGAACCAGTAGTGGGAGCTGTCCGAGTACAGATAGACCGCTTGCTGGGACACACGGCGCAGCGCGTCGTTGAACGGTCCGGCAGGCTCACCCGGCTGAATGCTGTTCAGGAAGATGCTGCGGGTCTCCACCCCCTGATGGGCGGTGGACGCTTTCGGGGCCGTACACATGAACACCGTACGGGTCACGCGACGGGCTGCCGCCACCTGCCCCAGGCGTCCGCTCTTGTCCTCAGTCTCCACCTGGACCGGCAGACTGTTGGGACCGTCCACCTCCTGGTTCATGATGGCTTCCCAGGACTCGCCCAGGTAGTTCCGCAGTTCCGCCTGCACCCGCACATCGTCGAGGGGCAGCGTGCCAGGCAGAATCATCAGGCTCTTCTCGCCGTCCTGCCACAGTCGGTGGATGACCAGCGCCATGAAGCGCAGAACACCGCGCGTGCGCTGGAAGCGTTCGAGCGTGCTCCACGTCCCGAACAGCGCGTCGAACAGCGCCGGATGGATGGGGTAGCTGTTCTTGAGCTTGCGGGCGAAGTCGGGTTCGGTGACGCCGCTGGGGAAGTCGTTCTTGTTGGCGTTGTAGTGGTCCGTGAACGCCTTGACAACGGCGTCCGCCTGGCGGTGGGCATCGCCCTGAAGCGGCTCGAACAGACGGCGGCGAACAATCTCGAAGGACTCCTCCGGGTTGGCGGGCAGCCAGGTGCTCTGCACGCGCTTGAAGGTCTGCTTCAGGGCTCCCAGGGCGGCGCTCCCCCCCTCCCCCGCCACCTCCGACTGGCTCTGCGGCAGGCTCGCCACCACCAGGGCACGCGGGACACGCTTGGCCGCCTCGGTCAGCGACTGGGCGAAGCTGATGTTCGACTCGTAGGACCCGGCAGGCAGGTCGGTGCGTCCATACAGCTCGCGCAGCAGGGCGACCCACTCGTCAATCAGAATCAGGCAGGGACTCGCCAGCTCCAGCAGGCGCGTCAGCTTGTCGGCGCCCGGGTTGCTGCGCTGCTCATCGGCCTGGGCTACGAGCGCGTAGCCTGCCGCCCCGGCGAGCTGGTAAGCCATCTCCCCCCAGATGGTGTTGGTGACGGTTCCGTCCCGCTGCTTGCGCTGCCCCGTTCCCAGGTCGGTGCCGACGAGGACGGCACGGTTGACCCCGGCAGGAGCGGTGGGAATCCCCGCACTGGTGTGGACCGCTTCCAGCCCCGGCAGCTCGCGGGACGGCACGTCGCCGAACAGGTGGTACAGGGCCAACATGCTGTGCGTCTTGCCACCGCCGAAATTGGTCTGCAACTCGACCACCGGGTCGCCCTCGCCCTTGCCCAGTCGAGTCAGGGCGTTGGTTAACAGGTCACGCAGACCCGCCGTGACGAACGTTCTGCCGAAGAACGCACGGGGCTCGCCGTACTCCTCACTGGCCTCGCCCTTGTACACCTGCGCCAAGTCAGCAGCGAATTCCGCCGCCTGGAACTTGCCCTCTCGGACATCGGCGTGGGGGATGATGACCTCGCGCCACGCCTTCAAACCTTCGGGGATACGGCCCTCCACATGGGTCACGCTGCGGGACACTGAGCGTTCCTGCTCGCGCAACTTGATGCGCATGGTCTCGTCGCGCTCCTTCAGGAGATGGGCCGCGACTGCCAGGCCCATGCGGGAAGCCACGCGGTACATCGTGTCCAGGGCGCGGTAGGTGTCGTCGTAGGTGAAGGGCTGGTCGTGCGCCAGGGCATTACGCCAGTCGCGGAGCTCGAACACGTTGTTGCGGTCGGTCTGTTTCAACTTCTCGCCAAAGGCGTCGTGCCAGAACTCAGCGATAGTCTTGACGAGGAGTTGAATATCCCAGACTGGCTTGCTTAAGCTGTCAATTGGAATTCCAGAAAAGCGACCCGTGACACGGTCTACCCAGTCGTCGCCGTAAGCCCTCCGAAGAGCGCGCTCGACGTACACCACCAATTCTTCCAGCAGGGCGTCCTGAGCACCCTGAACACGTTGCCGATTGGAAAGGGCCATATGGGCACAGGCTAGCGCCGGGAGAGTCACGCGAGTGGCACAAAACTACGCGCCACCAGGCACCGGTCACGGCGCGGTCATGAGGGTAGGGACAGCATAGGGTCAGGCTTCAATGCCAGCGGGCGAAGGAGCAAACCCCAACTCCACGTCTCGTCTCAGGAGGTACGCATGAATTGGAACCTTCGTCTGCTGACTCCATTCCTGCTCGCGGGAGGCGTCCTCCTCCTGACCCAGCCGTTCGGGGGTTCCGGAGGCACGCCAGCCGCGAAAGAGACTGTGACTCCGGTAGGGCTTCTTCGGGCTGGCCTGTCACCTACGGATACCAAGAAACCTAATCAGGAGTGTTCGTCAGAAACAGGCTGCGTCGATGTTACGGTCTCCCGCCCCTTCATCACTGCTCCCAGCATTTCTGACGTGGAGGGCGTTCTCGACCTTGGCGAGGGGGGCGTTCATCCGTTGACCCCCAACGACGGTGCGGTAACTGCGCAAGGTCTCAACCCCTACTCAGGCACTACTACAATTAACTGCGATAAGAAGTGCCCCGAAGAAGTCAGCGGAAACCTTCTACTGTATGCCCAGGGACTGAACGTCTATTCAGAACCCTTCTCCACCAAAGTGCCCGCCCCCCTGGAAGTTCTTGGAGTCACGCCGAGCGCCAGCAAGCCGGACCTGGTCAACACCATCTACTGGGCCGCCATTGGTGCAGGTATCCTGAGCTTCCTGCTGTTGTTAGCCACGCGTCCAGCGGTTTACATCCTGGGCCGGAAAGACCGGGGAGATACCGAGCCCGCAGCCTTGGCGGACGAGGTCATTAGTCAGAAGAAGTGGGCCTTTCCCGGCGAGCTGAGTACTATCTTCGCCGCCGCCACCGGCCTTGTGAGTGTTGCTGCCGTCAAGGCCATCTTCGACGGCGAGAAGTTGAAGACAGCCGTGTTTACCGCCAACGAATACGCCACCCATGCCCTGGTACTTGGCGCCCTAATCGCAGTTTCCAGCGTAATTTTCAACTCTTCTTCTAAAGTGGTTACTCCCACGAAGAAAAACTCAGACTTTACACCGTTGTCGGGAGAAGAAGACAAAAACTACCGAACCACGCGGCTATACGGCTTCTACCATGCCGTTGCGTGGTACATCGCCGGGCTCACCGGCCTGTTACTGCTGAGCGCGTGCCTGTTCCTGGAGTTCTATTTCGCAGGGTTCATCCCCAGGACGCTGACCAGCCTCGGCGCCCTGAGCCTACAAATTCTCGCCCTCTGCGTGGCTGTGTTTGCCATCCTCTACACGCAGTCCCAAGTGAGGCTTGGTGGCTACACCCTGCGGGGAAGTAAGTATTCCTCCCTACAGGACGCCCTGAATGCCCAAGAGGACACGGAGGAGAAGTCCGGGGAAGGTCTCAAGGCGGAGATGCTGGAAAGGTCCGAACGTCCAGCCCGTAGCAGCGTGGAAACCTTTCTACGAGGTGCCGTTCAGCCGCCATCACAGTAGCCCGTCGCCTCGAACAATCCCGCTTGACCTCCGCCCGGCTACTCAAACAGCCCCGGCTGCACCACGACTTCCCGCTTCTCCACCCGCGCCGCTGCTTCCGCTGCCTCGCTCCACGACGCCACCAGCGCGTTGTACACCTGACCCTCGGCGCTCCAGCCTTTGCGCTCGCAGATGCCGTAGAGGCGGTAGGCGAGCTGCCGGGCCGAATCCGCGAGGTCGCCGAGTTGGGCCATGAGCGCCCCCGCCGCCTCCGCTCCCTGCTCGTCGTTGATGCGGGCGAGGTGTTGCACGGCTTCCCATGTCGTCGGGTGTTTGTCGGTCTGGGGCGTCCAGTCCTGCGCCAGTTCGTCCCGACGTTTCAGGCGTACCCGTCCGGCCCTCGCCAGAATAAGACCTGCTTCCTGTACGCCCGCCACGCTTACGCCACGCGCCGTCGCCAGCGTCTCGGCCTCGCCATACGCTGCCTCGTCCATGCCGTGGGCCTCGAACCACGTCACGGCAAAGCGGGTGTCCTCGTCCAGGTGGCCTTCCTGTTCAGCTAGGTACTCGTCCAGCGCCGCGTTGATGAGTTGCAGGGCTACGCGCACCGGCATCCGCGAGCCGTCGGATTCCAGCACCTGGCTGTACTTGCTGAACACCGCCATGCCGGGGCCAATGCTGGCCTGTGCCATGTCCACGGGAGCGATGTTGCTGGCAGTCAGGGCTTGCAGGGCTTCAGGGAGGGTGCGGCGCAGTTCGCGGAGGAAGTCAGCACGAGTGGTCAGGGGCGCGTCCGTCGGGCGAGGACGGCAGACCATGACGATGGAGGAAGCGAGGGCGTTGGCGTCCTTACCAATCATGCGGTTGCTGAGTTCCGTGCGAACAGGCCAAGTGCCATTGATGCTGTAGCCTGCCCGAATAATCGCCTCCAGGAAGGTCGCCCAGCCGGTGCTGCTGACGCCACCCGCGTCCGTTTCGGACTGCTTGAAGGCGTAGTAAATCGCTGCCGGGTACTCCTGATTGCCCTGCGTTGCCATATTGTGCATGGCCTGAGTCATGCCGTTTAGAAAAAATGTCTCAGCATTTTCCTTGCTGCCGTGACGGTAGGGCGTGGCGACAAGCTCCCCTGTTTTGGGGACAAGCATTCCGCCGAACACGTCTGGATAAGTGGAACGCAACGAACGCCGCAGCCAGACATAGAAGAAGTCTGAAAGGTCAGCATAGCCGATGTTGTCATAGTAGGGCGGGTCAGTGGAAATAACGGCGTTATCGGGAACAAGACGGGAAGCGGCGTCAACCTGCAGAAGACTGCCAGAGGCAGATGCCGCCAGCCCTTCCATACCCTTCGAGGTGTACTCAAGAGAGTTATCCCAGCTTCCCGACTGTCCTGAGAATGGATTTACTTCCGTGAAGCCCCATGTCATTGGAATTGCTTGTCGGGAGAAGGTATTTCTAGTCTTGGTTCCCCAGGTCGCCCCCCCCACATCCCAAGTGCATATCGTCGTCAGACGGTCTGCCAGGCCACTAACACAAAAGCTTAAATAGGCAGCTATTCCCTCTGCGTATGCCTGCCCCCCATTTCCCCCGTCGCGCAGCGGTTTCCCTCCGTCCATGCCTCTCACCAACGCATCGGCCCTCACACGCTCGCGGGCCTCAGCCACAAGGTCAGAGAAGGTGGTCAGGGCGGTCAGTTGCCGGGGGGTGAATAGGTCGCCAAAGGTGGTCATACCATAGTTCGGCGTTTTGAAGTCGCGGGGATTGGTGGGCAGCTTTGCTTCCGGTATCCACTCCGGCTCCGCGCTCGCCGCCACCTTCTCTATCTCCTCAGTTGGGTCGAGGTAGACCCGTTCCCGGTTGCCCTCAGCCACTACCGCCATCAGGCGCTGGCCCATGCGCCCGGCCTTACCCTCGGCGCGGATGTACGTTAATGGGAAGGGCGTACCCGTCAGGATGCAGCGTGCCCCGGTGCGGCCCACGGTGCCATCCTTCAAGTGTGCAGGAATCTTGCCCTTCCGAACAACGAAACGGTACGTGTTGCCCTCCACGACGGGTTCCACATATGCTTCCTTGCCTTTCATGCGGCTTAGTTCATAGGTACTTAACAGCGGCACATGTGCACCGTTGGTTGCAGGGTCGGGGCTGGCGACGGTCCTGGCCCACAACCAGGCAATAACCGTAGCTTCCTTCCCATCCGGCAGCTTGGCCTTGGGATACAGGTGACCGATGCGCCGCTCGGCTTCCTCCTTCATCCACTGGCCGTAGTACCGCACATCCTCCGCCAATCCCTGCGCACCCTTGTACGTCCCCCCCGTAATGCCTTTGGCGGTGGGATGGACGGGTGGGCGACCGGCGAAGCGCGTTGGAATCTCAATGCTGGCCTTGCCAATCATGACAGCGACGGGGTTCAGGTCACTGCCGTGCGCCTCCAGCCCCAGCCGCTGCGCTTCTAGGGGAATGGTGCAGCCACCGCTGAAGGGGTCGAGGACGGGCGGGGGATTGTTGCCCGTGCAGAGCCGAATGAGGTGGTTGGCCTTGGCAAGCACCTTCTCATTGGTGGTGTTCTCCCACTCCACCAGTTCCGCGATGAAGTCGAACAGGCGGTTGCGCGGAGTGTCCTCGGCTGTGGCGAAGGTGCCAGGGCGACCCGGTGTACGTGGGCGCTTGGAGTCGTTACCGGGAGTCATGACCGTCAGCTCGCGGCAAGCCTGCACGAACTCCAGTGGGGCCGCCGCGTCGTTCGGGTCATCCACCAGTTGTGCAAACAGGATGGCGCGGGCAGTGGCAAGCGGGCGACGTGCCCACCACAGGTGCAGGGTGCTGGGATGGCCGTGCCGGATGCTCTTCTCACGAGCTGAAGCGGCGTTAATGGCGTCCAGCGGCAGGGCAACCTCGATGAGTTTACGGCGGGGGGTGGAGTTGGTCATCGGTGAATCGTCCCGCGTGATGTCATGACTGAACCAAAATAGATTAACCTTCCGTGAGAATTCCCATTACACGACACATGCTCCCGTTGGGCGGGGTTTCCAGCCTCACGTCTGTGACATCGGGGTGAGATGGACTGTGGTGTACTCCGTCCAACGCCCCTTCCCCTTTCATATTTCCCAACAGGAGTGTCCTCATGACTGCCGCGTCCGCATCTGAACAACCAGATTTTCAAAAGCTGTACCAGCAAGTCACTGCCTTGATGGACTTCGCCCGTCCTCTGGCTGACCGCCTGATGGCTGCTGGTTCCCTGGAGGGCGCCCTTCAGGAAGGACAGCAGATGGCAGTCGAGGGGTTGATGCAACATGGACGGGCCTTTATGGCTCAGGTGGGAGTCGAAGTGGGGTTCGCCGGAATGGGGAGCCCGCCCGACGTGCGGGACGCAAGTAACGGCGCGGCGGTGAACGCGGCTCAGGCTGGTCAAGGTACGTCCTCATTGAACCTGGGTGGGTTAGCAGGACTGGCCAACGCTGCGCCCGGAGTGATGTACGCGCGGATAGGCGTCGAGGGGATGCGGGTGGCCGCGGATTTCGCGCGGGATTACGTTGAAGTGGTTCAACGCGAAACAACGAAACGGCACGACATCACGGCACAGCGTGACATCCGGGTTCGAGAACTGGAGCTGGTGCGGGAGACTCTGGAGCAGTACTTGAAGGCCACGTTCGACGAACGCCGCAGCAATTTCCAGGAGCTGTTCAAGCGGCTGGATGTCGCGCAGGGTCAGGGGGACGTGCAGGGGATGCAGATGGTCCTGGCAGGGATTCTGGACCTGGCGAAGTCCAGCCCGTTCAAGGACCTGGCCACGTTCAAACGGAACCTGGACAACCCGGATTTCGTGCTGGAGCTGTAAGCGCATACACCGAAGAGTTCCGAACCAAATAGTTGATGTCAAAGGAGAAAAGATGCCGATACCACTGGTCATCATTGGGATTGCTGCCGCTGGCGCGATAAAGAAGGGGATTGACGCTGGCGGGCTGTTGATGCGCGCTTCGGAACTTCAGAAGGAGACCAACGAGCGCAAAGGGAAGGCCGAGGGCAAGTTTGAGGACCACCTCCAGGCCGTGCGCCATGATGCCCTGGCCCTTGAAGAGCAGAAGCACGCCGTCATGGCAGGCACGATGGCGCGCTTCGTCGAGCTGTGGGAGCGCCAGAAGAAGCGGGCTAATGTCTCGGACAAGGACTTCACGGTACGCCTGAACATCTCAGCGGAGAAGCTGGAGGAATTTCGGGGTATCGGCGTGAAGAGCTTGGAAATTGCAGGCGGTCTGGCCTCAGCCACGGCGGCGGGCGTGGGAACAGGGGCGACCGTCATTTCGGCGGTGAGTGCCTTCGGTGTCGCCAGTACAGGTACAGCCATCAGTGGCTTGAGTGGCGCGGCAGCCAACAGTGCCCTGCTGGCCTGGCTGGGTGGGGGAAGCCTGGCTGCCGGGGGTGGGGGCATGGCCCTGGGCACCATCGTCGCTGGCGGATTGTTTGTCGCACCCGCCGCGCTGGTGGGAAGCTTCATCGCGGCAAAGAAAGGGCAGGAGGCGTTGACCGCTGCGACGGAGTACCAGGCAAAGGTCGATGTGTACATCGCCGAATTGCAGGGGAAACAGACGCACCTCACAGCCATCCAGGAGCGCATGACTGAAGTTTCGGACCTCATCACGGCCCTGGTGCAGCGTCTGCGGAACGCCCTAACCCTCTGCGAGAGGGACGAGGCGCGTATGGAAGGCAACGTCCGTCTAGAAAACTTCTACGCGGCAGCAACGCTGGCGAAAACCCTGTCCGAGTTGCTGAGCGTACCCATCATTGATGAGCACATCCAGGCGGCGGCGGCGTCACAAGCGGTGGTGGCCCAGGCATACGGGTCCCTCTGAACGTCCAGAGAGGTCACAGGGCAACACTTCCTCTCCTGTGTATTCGTCTTAACCCCGGTATTCGCGCGCACGAATACTGGGTGTTTTGCGAATAGGGTCAATGGGCTTCCCGCGCCAACGCCGTCAACTCGCCCAGGTGAAACACCGCCGCGACCTCGGCGAACCCCGGCTCATTGAAGGAGTAGCCGCTCAGGTAGCGAGGGGCACGGGCTCCATCCGGCGTCACTTCCACCAGGGCGAGGCGGAATTGCTCCGGGGCGTTGCGGCTCGCCAGAATCTCGTTGCGGGTCAGGGTCACTGTGTCCGCCTCATACCACCGCCCCTTGACCTCAATGAAATACAGGCGTCCCGTGCCGGGGTCCTTGCTCTCGATGTCATACCCTAGTCCTCGTTGGGCGCTCACATCACGGGGCTCCCGTCCCAGGGTGCGCTCAGCCTGCATCACGGCGTTCATAGCCGCCCGCTCGACTTCAGCACGGGCCGCAGTGTCCACACTGGGCCTCGTGGTCGGACCCCCTGAGACCAGGGCTTCCGGGATGACGAGCGCCATGCCCAGAACTTCGGGCACCCCCGCGCTGATGGTCCGCTCCCGGTTCAGCTCATCCATACGGCGCTCCAGCCGCTCGGCGAGGTCGGCGGCTCGCTCACTGGCCTTCTGGCTGTTCACGCGCGGGGTCCTCCCCTCCCGCTCCTGCGCCCTGAACTCACGTGCCCGACCGTCCCAGTAGTTGATTTCCCGCATCAACCGGGAGCGGACCTCCCGCTCCACCTTCTCGATAGTTTCCAGCCGTGCCGCCCGGACCTCCTGGACATGTTGCGGGGCCAGGTGAAGCGCCGCGTAAGTCCGCACCAGGGACTCCACGTCCTGCCCGAGCCACGCCGCCCGGGTGAAGGACCGGGCTTGCCTCTCCTCGTCGGCGGTCGGGGCACGGTACTCCAGGTGGGGGGCGAGACCGGCATCCTGCGCCGTGCGGTCTGGTCCCAGTTCGACGAACTGGAGCCTGCGGCTGACCACCGTGTACGTCTGCCCCCGGCTGGGGCGGTTGTCGCGGACCTCCTGTCCCACGTAGGCGAGCAACCGGGGCGTCGGCGTGCGGTTCTGCGGGTCTATCAGGATGCTTCCCTGCTTGAGCACCGCCTGGTTCTGCCCCAACGTCAGCGCGATGACGGCATCCAGCAGGGGGTGACCCGGGCAGAGGAACGCCGCCTCGGGGTGAGTGCTGCGTACCATATGCTTGTCGAAGGTCACGCGCACGTACTGCCGGTTCACGGGCTGGCCGGGGTTGAGCTCCCTGGCCTTGTCTCGCACCCGGGCGGGAACGTGCCGAAGCTCGAAGCGCCCCTCCTCCCTGGGCGTCACGCTGCCCCCCAGGTCCCGGAAGGCGTCGAGGAAGAACGCCTGGATGAAGTGGGGCTGGAGTTTCCGGGCCTCGGCCCTCTCCATGTCATCCCGGATGCGGTTCACCTCGCTGGTGTCCATGCGGGTCTGCCCCAGCGCCCGGGTCTCCAGCAGTTTGCGGAGGGCGGCGGTGTCCACCGCTCCCGCCACGGCCTCGTACAGCTCAGCGCGGACATCGGGGCGGTCACCGTAGCGCACGGCCTTCATCAGCAGTTCGCGCAGGGGCTGGCCCTCGAAGAGCTGCCCGAGCACGTCGAAGACCTGCCCGCCCAGGGTGCGGGATTGGGCCTCCAGTTTGTTCAGCAGCGCGGCGTACACGTCCCCTTCCCGGGTGTTGGCGGCGAGCAGGTTCCACAGGAAGCAGACCTCCTCCTGCCCGATGCGGTGGATGCGACCGAACCGCTGCTCCAGCCGGTTGGGGTTCCAGGGCAGGTCGTAGTTGACCATCAGGTTCGCCGTCTGGAGGTTCAGCCCCTCCCCCGCCGCGTCGTTGGCAATCAGGATTTTCAGGTCGTTCCCGTAGTTGAACCGCTCCACGATGGCCCGTCGCTGGTCCCGGCTCACCGCACCGTGGATGACCTCCACCGCCTCCCCCTGCCCGAGCAGGGTGCGGATGCGGGTCGCCAGGTAGTTCAGGGTGTCCCGCGCCTCGCTGAAAATAATCATCTTGCGCCGGGTGCCGTCCGCCCGGAACATCTGCGGCGACTCCAGAACCCCGGCGAGTTCACGCCACTTCGTGTCCTCCTTGCTGTTGCGCAGGCGCAGAGCCTGGGCTTCCAGCTCGGTCAGGGCGTCTATCTCGGCGCGAAGTTCCTGGACGGTCTGAGCACTGGTGGCGTGGTCCACGACCTGCTGTTCCAACTCGCTGGCCTCGGCGTCGTTGAGGTCGTCGAAGTCGTCCCAGTCGTCGGGGCTCGGCATGGCCTGGGTGGTCTCGTCCCGCAGGCGGGCTTCCAGCCGCTCGTGGCGGCGGCGCAACGACTGGTAAATCGCTTCCGGGCTGCTGGCGAGGCGGCGTTGCAGAGTCTGCAAGGCGAAGCCCACGTTGACCTTGCGGCTCTCGTCCAGCCGGTCGGCCCGGTTCATCTCGTTGCGGACGTAGGTGGTCACGTCGTCGTACAGCGCCTGTTCGCGCGCGGACAGGGCGTAGGCCACCGTCTCGGAGACGCGCCGGGGAAAGAGCTTGCGCCCGTCGAAGCGCCGCAGGTCTTCCTTCACCATCCGGCGCATGAGGTCACCCGCCTCCACCCGCCCGGAGTGGTGCCCCTCAAAACGGTCAGCGTCGAGCAGGCCCATGAAGACGGCGAAATCATCATCCTTGCCGTTGTGGGGTGTGGCGGTCATCAGCAGGAAGTGACGCGTCCGGGCCGACAGTTCCCGGCCCAGCAGAAACCGCTTGGTGTACTTGACTTCCCTCCCCTGGGCCTGGGCGCTCATTCGGTGGGCCTCGTCCACCACAATCAGGTCCCACTCGTGGCCCGCCAGCCGGTCTTGCAGGTCGGTGTTGCGGCTAAGCATGTCCATCCGGGCAATCCAGAAGGGCGACTCGCCGAAGGGGTCCGCAATCCGGTTCGCCGTGATGCGGTCGCGGGAGAGGAGGTCGAAGTGCAGGTCGAACTTGGTGGCCAACTCATCCTGCCATTGCTCCACCAGTCCCCCCGGTGCGACGATGAGGCAACGGTCCAGTTCCCCCCGCACCATCAGTTCCTTGATGAGCAGTCCGGCCATGACAGTCTTCCCCGCCCCGGGGTCATCCGCCAGCAGGAACCGCAGCGGCTGACGATTCAGCATCTCGCCGTACACCGCCGTGATTTGGTGCGGGAGGGGCAACACCTGCGAGGTGTGAATGGCCAGGTAGGGGTCGAACAGGTGGGCCAGTTCAATGCGCAGGGCTTCCGAGACGAGCCGCAGGCGGCTGGCGTCCCCATCGAAGCGGTACGCCGCTTGCGGCACGACCACCTCGCACCCCCGCAGGTCATCCGGGTACACCAGCCGTTCGGAGAGCTGACCCCGCGCATCCTTGAGGACCAGCGTGGCGATGTCAGTGGTCACGGGGGTGACACTCAGCACCTGTGCGACCTGCTCCGCGATGAGGCCACGCACATAGGTGCCGGGAACGAGGTCGGAGAGCTGGAGCACAGCGTGATTTTAGAGTCCTGGTGCAGTTTGAGCTTGCTGAAATGGGGGAATGCGAGACACCTCTGCCGCCGAGGGGCTGAGACGGTGAAGGGTCGTCAGCAAGTATTCGCCGGACATCGCCCTGCTCGTCCTCTCGTTCGCTCTGGGGCCAGTACAGGGGAAGTCGCGTCCCTGACGCCGTCCCCTGTGGATTGGGAACGGGATGTTGCGAAGGTGGGAGACGGCAAGGTGGGCGTGCGCTTTGTCTCCGGGGAACAAAAGACGCTTCGGGTGCGCGGGTGGTACTCACACACGAGAGGAAGGACAGCACTTCGTCCTCTTCCCGCGAGCCCATGCACGCGCGGCAGATACACCAACTCATCGGCTTGAGCTCAGCCTCCCCTCCCCCAGTCGTGAGCGGTCAATCGTCAGTCTGTCCAGAAACGCCGAACGACCTAGAGCGTTCAAAGTCGTCGGGAAAATGGGCTGCCCAAATAAATTTGAGCGGCGGAAATTTCATCAGAAAGTATCTCGTCGGGCGGTTGAGGGACGGGGGTAACTTTCGCAGGTCTTCTCGTGGCTCTCAGGCGAGACGACGACCCACTTCATTTTTAGTAACTCAGAGAAATATGGGAGGCGCACTTTCTAGTTTAAAAACGACAGGGGTTTTTTCTTTATCATGGGCGGTACGTGTATGGAATGAGTGGATTGACAAATGGGGCGAGTCAAACTAGCATTCCTCCCATGAAGGAACGCACACTCACGCATGAGCATCAAACCGATGATTGAAATATAGTCGTTTCTCCGAAATAACTTCAACAGAGTGAGCCTGCCGGTGGCACTGGCAACAGCAGTGAAACTCCGATAGGCGGAGGAAGTTTCGACTTGCCTATTGACAATGGATTGACTAGAGGAAAAGAGGGAGATGAGTATGACCTTGCGCAGGAAGAGGCGCGAAAAAACATCAAAGATAACTGCCAGACCCAAGGCTGTAGCAGACAACACAAGCGATAAAAATTCCACAACCCTGCCACTCATCTGAGCAGGAAGGGAATGTTTTCGGAAAGACTTACGAACAGCTTCTCATCTGTTTTTCTGGGGCAGGGAGCGAATAAGCACAATTCCCTTTCCAAAACTCGGAAAGCCGTGGGAGCTAATAGGAGGAATAAAGAGTATGAAGGCACGAGGAGCAACAGTGATACAGAAGCAGATGAGAGAGCACATACTGGACCTGTACCCGGGGTTGGGATTGGACCCGGATTACATGAAGTTCTTCCATTGGATGTACTTCGGAACAGTACAACTACCCGAGGAGCGGAGGGTAATCTACTACGAATATATTTGCAGACTGCTCGGCAAAACATCCTCCAACTTCTCAGTATTCAAGTTTCTGGAACGTTTTCAGGAAGATGTCTATGTGGAATTGGATGTAGCGGAGTACAAGAAGGGGGAGAAGGCGAGAACAATACTTCCTCCGCAGGATGGATTTTTGATAAATCTCATACTGGAGGAACTGTGTGTTCCAATAGAAAATAAGCGTTCCCCCGTCTACTTCACGGACGGTAGACCTTTTTTACCTGCCAGACATTACAAGATGCTGGAAGGAGAATACAAAGACTACTATGGAGCAATGCAGAGGGGAAGCATCATTCACGATTATTTCTCAAACCATCGTTCTTCTTACTATAAGAAATATATTCACCAGATTCCCCCTATTATCCTATCCATAAATAATGGAGACATTCTGGGAGATAAGCAGATACAGGCACTACTCTCCCTTGATTCTCTCAGCACAAACATTCTTCCATTCTATAGAACCACCGATTCCTATAAAAGAATATTTGCCGAGGGATTCAGCTTCCAGAATATAAAACGCGAGTATCGCAGACGTATTCTATACGATACGATAGAGGTGGATTTATCGTCGGCTCAACTTTCCATTGCTGCTCACCTGTGGAAAGTTAAGCCCCTCCTTGATTTATTACACTCGCCAGAATCAATCTGGAAGGCGCTTCACCACTCCTTGGCGAAGGAGTTTTCCGAGACAACCAAGGCACAGATGAAAACGGCAGTCTATGCGGTTACCTTTGGCGGCGGCGAGAATACCATACTGGAGTCCCTGGAGAGTTTTTCGACGAAGGAAAAGGAGGAGTTTTTGAAACTTCCCCCAATCCACGCACTCAGGCGGGCACAGACGAGAGAGCTGAAGAAAATAAGTAACGCTGGCGGAGCCATGTCAGCACAGGGCATATGGATACCAAGAACGAACGCTCCCCAGAGCGTCTTGGTAAAAGCGATGCAGTCGTATGAACGGCTGCTCATAGAAGAAGTCTATAAGGTAGCACTGGACTCTCATAGAGATGTGCGAATACTCAGCCACGAACACGACGGCGTAAGCCTGAAGGTATTGAAGAGTGATAGGGTTAGGTCAACATTAAAGCGTATGCAGAAGGCCGTTCGGCTCAAGGCCAAGGAACTGAAGGTCGAAGTAGCGCTGGAAGTCAAACAATGAAATCAAACTGTATTCTTCTCAATGAGAGAATCGTGGATATCTCGTCCTTCTCTCCACGTTATCGACCCCATGACGCTCAAAGTTAATGTCGGCGGAAATACTTAATCTTCAGATGCCCATCCTCCAGAATTTCCTACGCCTTGAAGAGATGGATTTTCACGCAGCTCATGACTCTGCGCTTCTATGCTCTGGTGTACTTTCGATAGTACCGAGGTCAGCGTTTTGTCCTTCCGGTGAATGTCTCTCGCGCTATTCTGTGGTCTACAACGAAGCAACGGGAGGCAACCACTGGAAGGACTTCGAACTACTGACGTCTTGGAGTCTGTATACCAAGGGTACTCGGGGAATAGGATAGAAATGGGGAGGGCAACAGTGTCACAGCTTGAACTGAATCTCCTTTTACCTCCCGAGGAAATTCTTGATACACGTCGCCAAGGGAAATGTTCCTTTACGCGGTAGATTAGGTACGCGCTCTGGGAACCTCTCCCTGGGTCTACTTATTGACGTACACGATGACCCGGGCCGCGGTTGCGGCGAGCTCTTTCGTGTCCCCCCGCTCCTCATACTCGCGTCTCTGCACCCAGTTGTCTGACGCGTCCATCACGTACTCAAAGGTTCGTGTGGATTGATAGTTGAGCTTCATGTGCTTGTCATAGGTGGTCTCCACCTCTTTGACGGGTAGTCCAGCGTCGTTGTAGTCGGTCACCGTGACCTTGATGGGATAGATGGTGTCTTCGATGCGGTTTTCTTCGCGCACGATTTTCCCATCCCGGTAGGTGATGGTCGTGACGTCCGTCTCATCCTCGCGCCCTTCCAGCGTCAATGAATACCGGGTAACTCTCCCCTCGGTGTCCAGGGTGTACTCGAAGGACTTGGCACGCAACCCACCGCTCGCGGCGACCTCCTCGACAATCGTCGAAGCGCCGTAGGCGCAGGTAGCGAGGGTAACGAACGGGGTGCCTGCGCCTTCGTTGCCCCCAACGCGTGTGAGACGCCCATGTTGGTCGTACTCGTACACCTGTTGTGACGTCGTCACCCCAGAGCGGGTTGAATCCCACGTCTGGTCCACCGCACCGAGTCTCCCATCAGCGGAGTAGCTGTAGGTAGAGCTGAACCGGCTCCCCGTGCTCCTGCCTGCCACGGTCAGGGTCATGTCGCTCACTTCACGGCGCAGGAGACCAGCGGTGTAGGTGCTCGACACCTTCATTGACGCCACGGAGGAGCGCGCGTCCGTCAGGGTGATGCTGGCAATCTTGTCCAGGTGGAACGTGTCTGAAAACGGGCTTGGCACGCAATACATCGCACTGGTCTGCCCGGCGCCAAACAAAACCAATAAGGAAAGAAAACGAAGGCTTTTCACATTCCTCATTCTAGTGGGCGTGGAGGCCACGAGACGAAGCAAACCCGGAGAGGAGTGACGATAGCGGCGCCAAACGTCCCCACCGGGTGGAACTCTTTCCTCGCCCTAGCACATGGAGGGGGAAATCCCTGATTTCGATTTCCCCCAGGCCAGTACGCCTTAGCCTTCGGGCGAATTTGACTTCCTGCCCCTTTGTCTCCTCCTTCTCACAGAGCGCTCCACGGCTGTGCTGGATGACTGGAGTGAACGCGACTCGGGCGGCGTCCGCCATTCGGATAGTGCGGCACAAAGGAGATTCACGATGCCCTCCAGACGCGCCCTGTCCAGGCCCATCTCCCACTCGGAGCGGTCTCCGTCTGAGCTGTTCAGCCAGGCTCGCAGCCCCCACACCTCGCCATCTCCTCCTTGGAGCACGACCTCCACCTGTCCCCGGGACAGCGCCTGCCGCCACTTCGGGAGATTGACGCGAAAGCCCTCCGGGTAGGTTCGACGGAAGTCCATCTCTCCCCACCGTCGCCGCAGTGACGGACTCAATGGGCCGAGGGTCAATTCATCGAGAACTTCTTCCAGGGGAAGCGTGGTGACCCACAGCAGCATCGAGGCGACAAGCTGCGCTCCCACAGATACGGCTTGGGTATGGTGCTCCTCGCACGAGCGAATCTGAAACAGATTGCGCTGGAGGGCCAGGGTGGTCCAACGAACGCGCTCCTCCACACTGAACCCCTGCTCTTGCCCGCTCACCTGCGGTCACCCGCCTTCGAGGCGGCGAGACGGTCTGCCGGGGAGACTTGAGCGTGAACCCTCGCCAGGTCTTCAGGGAGCAGATTCACGTACCGGCGCGTCATGTCGAGGTTGGAGTGGCCCATCACATGCTGGAGCGAGAACACGTCCCCTCCATTGCGCAGGTAGTTCACGGCGAAGGCCCGCCGGAAGGCGTGGGGCGCCGCGTGTGCCCTGGGCACCTTGGCTTGCTCGGCGAGGTCCGCGAGTATCTGCGACACCCCGGAGCGGGTCAGCGGTGTCCCGGCCCGGCCCAGGAAGACGTTCTGGGTGAAGGAGTGGCGCGGCTTGCGGCTCTTGCGGATATAGCGGTCCAGGGCCTCGGAGGACATCTGGCCCAGGGGAATCACCCGCTCCTTGTTGCCCTTGCCGATAACCCGGAGGAGCCCATCAGCCAGGCGCACATCGTTCAGGGTCAGGCTCGCTACCTCAGCCAGCCGAAGTCCAGTATCGAACAAGGTGACCACGATGGCGGTCTCCCGGTCACGACACGGGCTCTTGCGAGCGGCGTCGAGCATCCGGCGATACTCCTCTCCTCCCAGCGTGAGCATGAGCCGTTGGGGTTTCCTGATACGTTCCAGACGAACGGTGGGGTCCCGGTCCAGGAGTTCGTCCTTGAGCGCCCAGCCAAAGACACCCTTGAGGGCACGGTAGTGGGCGTCAATGCCGCCCTCCGTCAGTCCCCGCGCTTCGAGGTGTTCCATGAAGCCGCGCAGGTCCGCCACGCTGACTGCCTCCGCTCGCAGGGAGTGGCCCTGCCCTTTGAGGTAGGTGCGTAAGGCCCGGGCGGTGGCGCCGTAGTACGTCAGGGTGTACGAGCTGCGCTTCCGGAGCTTGAGGTGCCGAGTGTGCCGCTGCCAGAGTTCGTCGAGGTGCATGGCTGCTCCTTTCGACGGCATCCTGTGGTGGTTTGAGCGGGCCGGAGACTCGAATCGTTTGCTCTGCAATGGGGCTGTGGAGAGCACACTATCCCGCGATTCTCATCTCGCTCATTCGACCCGGTACAAAAAGAAAAATCCCGTGCTGGACGGGATTCTTTCCTCTTGGTGGCCAGGGCCGGACTTGAACCGGCGACCCAACGATTTTCAGTCGTTTGCTCTACCAGCTGAGCTACCTAGCCATGCCCCGGAGGGCTTTGGCGGTCCGGACGGGATTTGAACCCGCGACCTACTGCGTGACAGGCAGTTATGCTAACCGCTACACTACCGGACCAGGCACTGCAAAAAGCAGCGGGGTTAAGGATAGCCGCGCCCCCCCACCTTGTCAACCGGCCCACACTCGCCCTCGCCGTCCCGTTCAAAAAGGCATCGCGCGGGCCACCTTCACTGGTTCCCGCTCCGCCGGGTCAAGGAGCAGTTCCAGGTACTGGCGGGCGGGCAGAGCGTCGATCATCGCGAGTCCCGCCTCCTCGTTCAGCAGAATGCCGCCCCCTATCTGGGTGTGCCCGTAGACGCCAAAACTCAGGCCCGCCATCTTCACGTATTCGGGGGAATCCCGGAACCAGCGTTTCGCGCCCGGGTCGCTGTAGAACAGGTCGTCGTAGTGGGTGTGGGCGGGCAAGGGGGAGACGTGGGCGAATTGGACGCTGCCGACGCGCACCTCGCGGGGGAAACCCTCCATCCACGCGCGCAGGTGTTCGGGCAGATGCACGCCGCCGTGGCTCGGGTCGAATTCCACGTGGACCAGACCGCTCCCCGTGCCCAGCACGTGGCTGGTGGTCAGCACGGCGGCGTCGTGGTTTCCCAGCAGGATGTGAATGGCGTGGGGGGCGGCAGCCTGAAAGGCCCGGAGCCCTTCCAGGTGCCGGACCTGCTCGCGGGCGGCAAGGAACAGGTGGTCGGGATTGCGGGGGTCGAAGCGGGACACGCCCGTCAGGCGCTCGTAGGCCCCCTCGTTCTTGGGATGCACGAGGTCGCCGATCAGCACCACCTGATACAGCCCGGCCCGGACGGGTGGGGTGGGACGACCCGCCGCGTCCACGCAGCTTGCCGCCCGCAGCGCCCCCCACAGCCCGTCCCAGTCCGCGTGAACGTCGCCCACGGCAATGAACTTCTGCACGGGCCTAACCTCTGAGGATCGCCTGGAGTTCCTTGTAGATGGCGCGGCTCTCCTCCACGGTCTCGCCGTAGCCGCGCAGCAGCACCCGGGTCGCCTCGCCGCCCTTCCCGGCGGCCTTGAGCTGCTCGATCAGGTCCTCGATGTGGCGGCGGGCCTTTTCCATCTGGGGGTCGCGGGGAGGTTCGGGGGCCCGGGAAGCGGGGCCGGCGGTGGGTGCCACGACCCCCTCGGCCTCCGCGTCGAGGTCGGCGGTGTTCGGGCCGTCCTCCGGGTCGTACTCCACCCACTGCGCCTCGGTGGGCAGGGGCACCCCGAAAAAGCGCGCGGCGTCGGCCAGGGCGCGCAGCTTGGCGTCGTTCAGGGTGTGGCCCGTCGCCAGGCCCTCGCGCACCGCGCCGAGCACGTTCAGGCGGGCGCGCACGACCGGGGGCGTCACGCTGTCGCAGGCCCACTGGAGGGACCAGCCGGGGTCCACCCGTTCCAGGTGCAGGGCGAGCTGGTCGGGGTCGGGGCTGGGGGTCACGCGCGCCTGGTCCCCCCGCACCTCCGCCACCGCCCAGGCGGTCATCGCGGCACGCAGGGCCTCACGCGTACGGTCAAGGTCGGCCATAGGGCCTGAGTCTAGCGGGCGGGGCCGGGGAGGCGTGTGCGGGAAAGGAAAATCCCCGACTTTAGAGCCGGGGGGTGCCGTCGGGCGAGTCTGGACGCGGCGGGCACACACGAGAGGCTTAACTCGGGTCAGGAGTTGGATCAGTCAGGGCCAGCAGCTTGAGCATGGTCAGGATGGCCGTGATGAGCGCCACCCCCATTCCAAGATTCGCTTCGGAAGAGGGGAGCTTCCGTTTCCTGGTGGGCTTCTCGTGGTTCAAGGAGCACCACCTTTCTGGACGCCACGCTGTTCGCGCAGCAGGCGTCCTTTCCCCTTGTCGAGGTGTGGCCTCCCGGCTCTCCCGCTTGTCATGCAACCCGCCCTCAGGCAGGAGCGGATACAGGCGAGGCTGTGACAGAAACTTTCCGGCCCGTACTGCAACTCCCATGACATTTATCACCCGCTCTTCCTGACAGGTCCCACTGGGGTATCCATCTCCCGGGGCGCAAGCTGGGGGCATGACTGGAGAGGCGATTGAGCTGCGCGGCGTGGACAAGACCTTCGGGCGGGTGCGGGCGCTGGAGGGCCTCAACCTGGACGTGCGGGCGGGGGAACTCACCGCGCTGCTGGGGCCGAACGGGGCGGGCAAGACGACCGCCATCGAGCTGATGCTGGGGCTGCTCCAGCCCACGGCGGGCACGGTGCGGGTGCTGGGGGGTGACCCGCGCGACCCGCGTACCCGGACGCAGGTGGGGGCGATGCCGCAGGAGAGCGCCATCCCCGCCGCCCTGACCGTGCGCGAGGCCGTGACCCTCTTCGCCCACCTGTACCCCACGCCGCTTCCCGTGGACGAGGCGCTGGCCCTGGCCGACCTGGGACCGCTGGCGGGTCGCCGGGCGGGGGCGCTCTCGGGCGGGGAGAGGCGGCGCCTGGCCTTCGCGCTCGCGGTCGTCGGGGACCCCGCCGTGCTGTACCTCGACGAGCCGACGACGGGTATGGACGCCGGGAGCCGCCAGGCCTTCTGGGAGGCCGCAGAGCGCATGAAGGACGGGGGCAAGACGATCCTCCTCACGACGCACTACCTGGAGGAGGCCGAGCGCACCGCCGACCGGGTCGTGGTGATGAACGCGGGCCGCATCCTGGCGGACGACACCCCGGAGCGGCTGCGGGCGAGCGTCGCCACCACGCGGGTGCGTTTCTCCTCGGACCTCGTGCTGGCGGAACTGCGGCACCTGCCGGGGGTGGAGGCCGCCGAGGTGGACGCGCACGGCCACGCCACCCTGACCACCCGCACCCCGGAGGCACTTGTGACCGCGCTGGTGCAGTCGGGCACGCCCTTCACCGACCTGGAGGTCACGCGCGCCAGCCTGGAGGACGCCTTCATGAGCCTGACCGCCCGCCACGAGGGGGTGCAGGCGTGACCGCCACCCCTCCCGCGCTGGTGCTGCGCCCCGCACGCCCCGTCTGAGCCCTCTTGCCCCGTTGGAGGTTTCACCATGACCACCCTGACCCGCACCGCCGCCGCCACCGCCCGCCGCGCGCCCCTCCTCCCCGCCCTGGGACAACTGATCCTCGCGGAACTGCGGCGGATGCTGCGGAATCCGATGTTCGCCATCGGGACGGTCGGCTTTCCGATCATGTTCTTCGGGCTCTTCGGCCTGTCCGCGGTGAAGGAGACCACCGACGGCGGGGTGAACGTGGGCCAGATCATCCTGGTGAGCTTCGGGACGTACTCGCTCCTCAGCCTCGCCATGTTCTCGTTCGGGTCGGCGGTCGCCACCGAGCGCACGGGCGGCTGGCTGCGGCTGCTGCGGGCCTCGCCCATGCCAACGGCGCTGTATTTCGCGGGCAAGGTGATCGCCGCGCTGATCTTCAGCACCCTGAGCCTGAGCCTGCTGTACGCCTTCGCCCACTTCGCGGGCGGGGTAACCCTGCCGCTGGGGCTGGCGCTGACCCTGCTGCTCAAGCTGCTCGCGGGCATGGTCTCGCTCATCGCCGTGGGGCTGAGCATCGGCTTCCTGGCGAACCCGCAGGCCGCGCAGATCCTGGCGAACATCGTCAGCGTGATCATCGCCTTCGCGTCGGGGCTGTTCGTGCCGCTGGACGGGCTCCCGGGCTTCATCCAGAAGGTCGCGCCGTACCTGCCGAGCTACCACCTGGCGCAGGTGGGGTGGAACACGGTGGCGGGGCACACGGCGGGAGAGGCCGCGCACTGGCTGTGGCTGGCCGGATACACGGTCGTCTTCGCCGCGCTGGCGATCTGGGGCCTGAGGCGGGACGAGGCGCGCGGGCAGTGAGGGGAACCCGGGCCACGGAGGCGGGGGAGGAGTGCATCATGGGGAATGATGCGCCTCCCCTTGCCGTGGGCGGTGGGCCGATGACCCGCCCGGTCACGCACCGCCGCGCCCCGATCTGGGACCTGTTCCCGCTGTTCTGGCTGGCGTTCCTGGCCTTTCCGGTCGCGGGGTTTCTCGAACAGGCCCGGACGGTGGGCCAGATCGCGCTGTTCGTCGGGCTGCTGGCGCTGTTCCTGGGGCTGTACGTGTCGGTCTTTCGCTTTCGCCCCGGCGTCTACCGCACCCCGCAGGCACAGGAACGCTGGGCGCTGACGGGGTGGGCCGCGAGCCTGATGACCTACTTCGCCCTCTTCCCGCTCACGGGGGGCGGGGGCGGCGCCTTCCTGATCTACGGGGCGAGCATGATCGGCTTCCAGCCCCGGACGGCCCTCGCCCTGTGGCTCGCCTTTCTCAACATGGCGGTGATGGTCTTTCCCTTCTGGACGGGCACCTACCACCCCGAGGACCTGTGGTGGTTGGCCCCCAACCTCGTGTTCACCCTGGTCGCCGCCTACGCCAACCACGCGAGCTACGGGCAGCGCATCGCCCGCGCCCAACTGGAGCAGGTGCAGCGCGAGAAGGAGCGCCTGGCCGCCGACGCCGAGCGCGAGCGCATCGCCCGCGACCTGCACGACCTGCTGGGGCACACCCTGAGCGTGATCGTGCTGAAAAGCGAGCTGGCGAGCAAGCTGGCCGAGCGTGACCCCGCCCGCGCGGCGGCGGAAATCCGCGAGGTGGAACGGATCAGCCGCGACGCCCTCTCGGAGGTTCGGGCGGCGGTGAGCGGCTACCGGGGCAGCGGCCTGAAGGCCGAACTCGCCCGGGCGAAGGTGGCGCTCGACGCGGCGGGCGTGCGGCTGAACGTGACCGGGCCGCTCCCCGACCTCCCCACCCCCACCGAGGCAAGCGCGGCCATGCTGCTGCGCGAGGCCGTGACCAACGTGATCCGCCACGCCCACGCCCGCGAGGTCGAGGTGACCCTGACCCGCACCGGGCGCGGCCACCGCCTCGTGATCCGCGACGACGGGGTGGGCGGGGACAGCCCCGAGGGCAGCGGCCTGACCGGGATGCGCGAGAGGTTGCGCGCGATAGGCGGCAGCCTCACCCGCGACGGCAGCCGCGGCACCACCCTGACCGCCGACCTCCCCGACGACGTGGGCGGGCCATCGGCGGGCGAGCTGGTGAGGGCGTGATCCGGGTCCTCCTCGCCGAGGATCAGGCGCTCGTGCGGGGGGCGCTGGCGGCGCTGCTCGCGCTGGAGGGCGATCTGGAGGTGGTCGGCACGGCGGCGGACGGCGAGGCGGCCCTGACCATGAGCCGGGAGCTGCGCCCGGATGTTCTCGTCACCGACATCGAGATGCCGCGCCTGAGCGGGTTGGACCTGGCCGAGCGGCTGGGGGCGGAGTTGCCGGGGGTGCGGGTGGTCATCGTGACGACCTTCGCCCGGGCCGGATACCTGCGCCGCGCGCTCGACGTGGGGGCACGCGGCTACCTCCTCAAGGACGCGCCCGCCGCCGACCTCGCCGACGCCATCCGCCGGGTTCACGCGGGCGGTCGGGCCGTGGACCCCGCCCTGGCCGCCGAGGCGTGGGGCGAGCGCAGTCCCCTCACCGAGCGCGAGCGGCAGGTGCTGCGCGAGGCGGAGGGCGGGGCGAGCACGGCCGTCATCGCCTCCCGCATGAATCTCTCCGAGGGCACCGTCCGCAACTACCTCTCCGAGGCGATCAGCAAAATGGGCTGCGAGAACCGCATCGAGGCGGCGCGGCAGGCGAGGGAGAAGGGGTGGTTGTGAGGGGGTGGGCAGTAGGGAAATCCCTATGCTCGACGGTCGATTACACTAATACTGCTAATCTAGGCGCGGGAGGTTCCAAGATGCCTAACAACTTGCCTCAGGACATGAGAAATTTTGGCGAACAGCTTCTGAAAGAATTGGATAAAACTCAAGACAAGCCTACTTCAATGTTGTGGACCGACAACTTAGAAAGGGGAACTTGGACATTGCTCATTGGTCTAGCGGAAGCCAGACAAGAAGACGCAGATAGAAGCCTTATAGCGGATAGGATTGATAAGGTCGCAGCAAGGATTAGGCCAGGGTATAAGTTTAAGTTTGCCATTACCGCTCCGGCCAATAGACTGCTACGTTCCTATAGTCTTGCATTATCGACCGGACCTGATGAGATAGCTCAGATAGAATTCAATAATAACCTGATCGACGGCGTCCCTACAGGCAATAACTATATATATAGATTGAACATTCAGTAGTTGATGCACGGCTCAATCCCTATTAAATTACTCCTTATTGGCATTTGAAAGTACGGTTTCCCTAAGTATTTTAAGTTCCTCTTTTGTAAGAGGCCCTTCCCCCCTTCTCCTCCTCCTAAAGAGGCCAGTCAATTCTTCCTTATACGCGATAAGGAGGGGAAGTATTATAGCACCTATGATATCACTTGGTTGAGGGAGGTATTTCGATATTGGAGATAATTCAGGTTCTTTTAAATTTATAAGCTCCTTTGCCTGCCTACTAGATAACTTCTCAGAAACAATTTGTTGAAGAACTCCTATATATCTGTCTATTTTAGCTTCATTTATATATTTATTGTTAACTATGTTGATTGTTACGTTTATAACTTTACCATTTGTGAACTGTTGCTGAGGGCTATATATAGAATGTTGGGTTATTTGAGAGTTAAATTCGTCCAAAATACTTTCTATATTATCAGCATCTACGCCACGAGATAGAAGTATATTAATTAGCAGAAGAAGTATTATTATGAAGCTCTTCAAGTCGCTGGGGCTACTAGGGACTCCTCTACCTAGGGAGAATAAGTTGGGGGAGACATCCTCAATAGCACTGACAACGGCAGCCCTGCTAGCACCTTCCTCTTGCAATCTATACAAGGAATTCCTAAGAGACTCGAGCTCTTCTATACTGATTCTTCTATTTACAAAAAAGTTCAATACTTTTGATGCAAAACTCGTCGGTTGACCATTGTAGTTTATAACATTGCCCTCGGAGTCAGTAGTGTAGATTCCGTCCGTGTTAACATTTCGATGGCATCTCGGGCAAGGGATATAATTACCTTGTAATGTGAACGAACTTCCCGAAATCTGGATAGGTGACTCAAACACAAGTCCGCAGTTTTGACACTTAAGATATTGCATACTGCACATTATTACCTGAGTTCGGAAAGTTTTCAATGAATATATGAAGGGATATTAAACTGTTTTCTTGCTTCTGCCAGCCCATCAATCCTGACACCCCAAACCTCAACATAACGAGGTTCGGGAAAAAGAAAGATCGTGATTGCGCGAACACTCCCGGCCTTAACAAGTCACAGCGCATGCGCCTCCTGGAAGGGGTGTGTATCCCCGTATCTACATGTCAACTCGACCACTCCCTCTAAGCTTGCCTCATTTTATGGTCTCGCCTGGACCCCTCACCCAGCTCGTCTTAGAGGCACCGATACCTACTCACGGGTGCCCCAGCAACTTGGGTGTAGCCGTAGTCGCTTGAATCAGACACCTACCTCTGCCCCCACGCCAGCCCCGCCCCGAGCAGCAGCACGAGCGCGGAGACACCCAGCCCCAGCCGCAACCCGCCCGCCCCGTCCGAGAGCGCCCCGGTCAGCAGCGGCCCCAGCGTCTGCCCGGCGGCAAAGATCACGGTGAAGGCGGCGATGCCCTGGCCCCAGGCGTGTTCGGGCAGGGTGCGCCGGGTGAGGATGGTGGTGAAGGTGACGACCGCGAGAAAGCTCCCGCCGAACAGCAGCCCGGAGGCGAGCAGCGCGGCGGGATGGGTGGAGAGCAGGGGCAGGGTGGCCCCCACGGCGAGCGTGAGCATCTGGGCCGTCATCGCGCGGGCGCCGGGGAGGTGCGTGGCGGGCCGTTGCCACACCAGGGCGCTGAGGACCACCGAGGCACCCAGCACCGCCCAGAAGGGGGTGACCAGCCCGCCCGCCCCGCTCGCCCGCAGGAACGCGACGATGAAGGTCATGTACGCGATGTACCCCACGCCGAAGCAGGCGTAGGCGGCGAAGGCCGGGACCAGCGGGGTGAGGGGCGTGCGGCTGGTGGAGGGGGCAGTCGCCGCACGATCAGGCAGACGGCCCAGCGCCGGAAGGGTGGCCCCCAGCGCGAGCAGCGAGGTCCCGCCGAGGGCGGCCCAGGCTCCCCGCCAGCCGCCCGTCAGCAGCGGCGGAAGCAGCAGCGCGGACGCCAGGATGCCCACGCCCGCCCCCCCGTAGAACACGCCCAGGAGCAGGGCGCCGCGTTCCGGGTGCGCGCGGGCCGCGAGGGAGGCGAGCGCCCCGCCCGTCACGAACACCAGGGCGCCCCCCAGCCCCGCCAGGAAGCGCAGGGCCAGCAGCATGGGCGCGGCTCCGGTCAGCGCGCAGGCGAGCAGGGAGAGAGCGGTCAGGCCCATCCCGAGAGCGAAGACCCGCCGCAGACCCAGCCGCGCCGCGATCCCGGTGGCGGTCAGCGCCCCGGCCAGATACCCCACCGCGTTCGCCGCGTTCATCGCCCCGGCCAGGGTGAAGGTCCAGCCCAGGTCCGCCCGCATGGCGGGCAGGATCAGCGCGTAGGCGAAGCGCGCGAAGCCCAGCGCGACCGCCCCGCCGAGAGAGAGCAGCGCCATCTGCCCCAGCGTGCGGGCGAACGATTCGGGGGTGGAGACCGCCGCGGACCCGCTCACAGGTGCAGGCGCAGTTCCCGCAACCCCCGCAGGGTGAAGTTGGGCAGGTAGGCGAGAGGCTGTTCCGGCACCCCGTAGCCCGGGAAGCGCCCCAGGAAGCGCGTCAGGAAGATCGCGGCCTCCATCCGCGCGAGGCTCGCCCCCAGGCAGTAGTGCGCCCCCGCCGCGAAGCTGAGGTGGGTGCGGGCATTCTCGCGGGCGAGGTCGAGGGTGTGGGGGTCCTCGTACACGCGCGGGTCACGGTTGGCCCCGGCGAGACTGATGCTGAGGTGCAGCCCCGCGGGGAACTCGACCCCGCCGAGGGTCAGGGGCGCGGTAGTGAACCGGCCCGTACTCTGAACGGGCGAGGTAAAGCGCAGCAGTTCCTCCACGGCGTTCGCGGCTCGCGCCTGCGGGTCCTCAGCCAGCCACACCCGCTGCTCCGGCCACTCGTGCAGGGCGAGCAGGCTCCCCGAGATCAGGTTGCTCGTCGTCTCGTGCCCGGCGACGAGGAGGAGCACGGCGTTGGCGAGGAGTTCCTGACCGCTCAGCCGCCCCCCCTCGTCCTCGGCGGCGGCGAGGGCGGAGAGGAGGCCGGGCTGGGGGTGCGCGCGCAGGTCGTCGGCGAGGGTGCGGAAGTAGGAGAGCATCGCGGCGGCGTCCGCCTCGACCTGCGCCCAGCGTTCGGGCGTCACGTTCAGCCCGCCGAGCAGGTCGGCCACGCTGCCCGCCCAGGTCTTGAAACGGTCGGCGTCCGTGCCGCTCAGGCCCAGCATCTGCACGATCACGGTGACGGGGAGGGGCACGGCAAGGGCGGCGACGGCGTCCACCTCTCCCCCGTTGTCCGCAGCGTGGCGGGCCGCTCTGTCCAGCAACTCGTCCGTCAACCCGCTGATGAACTCGCGGCTCTCCTCCAGCACGCGCGGGGTGAAGGCCCTCTGCGCGAGCGAGCGCAGCCGGGTGTGCGAGGCGCCGTCGTTGAACAGCATCATGGGAGACATCAGCGCATAGGAGGCGGTGGAGTAAATCTCCGGGCCGCCCTCGTACTTACCGGTGCGGACGTGGGGGCTTTTCAGGGCGGCGGAGACCTCCGGGTGCCCGGTGAGGAGCGCGAAGCCCACGCCGGGGTCGTACAGGACGGGCGACACGGCCCGCACGCGGTCGAGGTAGGCCGGGGGGTCGGCGAGGTGTTCGCCCTGCCAGTAGCCCCCGAGCAGCGCGGCGCGGTCAGCGGTGGTCATGCCCCAGGGTACTCCGCCCCCTGCTACCCTGCCCCTCATGTCGGTGGGCACGGGGCGGCTGGTGGTCGGCGTGAGCGGCGGAAGCGGGATTCCCTACGCGGTATCGGTCTTGCGGGCCCTGCGCGAATTAGAGGTCGAGACGCACCTCATCGTGACGAGCGGGGCCAAGCGGGTGATGACGGCGGAAGGGGGGCCGAGCCTCGCCGACCTCACCGCCCTCGCCAGCGTGACGCATGACGACCGGGACTTGGGGGCTTCCGTCGCCAGCGGGTCCTTCCGCACCGACGGAATGCTCGTCGTGCCGTGCAGCGCCGGAACACTGGCGAAGGTGGCGGGGGGCTTGGCCGACAACCTGCTGTCCCGCGCCGCGCACGTCACCCTCAAGGAACGGCGGCGCCTCGTCCTGGTGCTGCGGGAAGACCCCTTCCCCCGCCCCATGCTGCTCAACATGCTCGCGGCCTTCGACGCCGGGGCGACGATCATGACGGCCAGCCCCGGCTTCTACCACGCGCCGGGGACGGTGGAGGAATTGCTGCACTTCGTCACGGCGCGGGTGCTTGACCAGTTCGGGCTGGACGTGCCGGGCTTCCGGCGCTGGGGGGAGCAATGACGGGCGCGTGTCTGCTCGCGGGCCGCACCGCCGCCCTGATCCCCGCCGCGGGGTCCGGGACTCGGCTGGGCCTGGGGCCGAAAGCCTTTGTCGAGGTCGCGGGCCGATCCCTCCTCGCCCGCAGCGTGGCCGCCCTCGCCCCACTCGTGGACGAGGTGCTGGTGGCGCTGCCGGAGGGGCTGGAGTTGCCGGAGGACCTTCCGGCGCGGGCCATCGTGGGCGGCCCCACCCGGCAGGAGAGCGTCCACCGTCTCCTGCGGGCGACCTCGGCCGAGATCGTCCTCGTTCACGACGCGGCAAGACCTTTTCTACCCACGAACGTGGTTCACGCCCTGCTGGAGGCCATTCCCGAGACCGGGGCCGCCACCGCCGCCCTGCCCGTCGCGGACACGCTCGTGCGGGGGGAGGGGGGACGGTGGGGAGGGGTCGTCCCCCGCGAGGGACTCTGGGCCGTGCAGACGCCGCAGGGCTTTCGCCGCGAACTGCTGCTCCGGGCGCACCAGGCCGCCCACGAGGAGGGCTTCGGCGCGACGGACGACGCGGGGCTGGTCAATCGGCTCGGGGTGCCCGTGACGCTCGTGCCCGGCGACGCGCGGCTGTTCAAGGTCACGGCGCCGGGCGACCTCGCCCTGGCCCACGCGGTCGCGGCGGTGTGGGATGCTGGGGCCGATGACGCCTGAGTCCGAGACCCAGCGCCCCCGTCCTCACGCCCAGACCTACCTGGCGCCCGCCAAGGTCAATCTCGGCCTGAGCGTGCGCCGCCCCCGCGCGGACGGCTACCACGAGGTGCATTCCCTGATGGTGCCGCTCGCTGTCGGGGACGAGCTGGCGATCACGCCTGCCGACACGCTGACCCTGACCGTCGAGGGGGCGGAGTTGCCCACCGACGAGCGCAACCTCGTGTACCGGGCGGCGCGGGCGTACCTGGACGCGTCGGGCACGGCGGGCGGCGCGGCGATTACGCTGCGCAAGCGCCTGCCCCTCGCCTCCGGTCTGGGGGGCGGCAGCAGCGACGCGGCGACCACGCTCATGGCCCTGGCGCGGCTCCACCCGGCCCCCGTGAACCTCCCGGCCCTCGCGCGACCCCTCGGGGCGGATGTGCCCTTCTTCCTGCTGGGCCAGTCGGCGCTCGCCCAGGGCATCGGCGAGGTGCTGACCCCGCTCCCCGTGCCGCGCGTGCCGCTCGTCCTCGTGAACCCGGGTGTGGAGGTCAGCGCCCGCGACGCCTACGCCTGGCTCGACGGGGAGGAGGCCTTTACCCCCGAACTCGATGTGGAGGGCATCCTGGCCGCCCTCGGCGACGGGCGGGAGGTGCCGTACCACAACGCGCTGCAAGGTCCGGTCACCGCCCGCCACGCCCCCATCCGCGACGTGCTGGCGGCCCTGGAAGGCGTGGGCCTGCGCTCCCCCCTGATGAGCGGCAGCGGCGCGACCTGCTTCGCCCTCGCCCGAAACGACGACCAGGCCCACGACGCGGCACGTGCGATACAGGCCCGGCACCCCGACTGGTGGGTCGTAGCGACGAGTACGCTGTAGGAGAAGGGTCGCAGCCTTACCCGTTTCTCCTGCCGGGTTCCGGCCCCTGGAGGGCAGCCTGCGGCTGCCACCCCCCTCCCCGCCTCCCCCTTGCGGGGGAGGAGGAACAACGCCAAAGCTTTTGCTTTTCAAAACCGTCTCCTGTGGACGGCCTATTCCTGCGGTTGGCTTGCTCTCGCACCGCCTTCACCACGCCTTGCTCGCGCAGCGAGACGGTGGGCGAGCGACTGAGGATGCAACAAGATCAAACCTTGCGCGTAAAAAGAGACGGCCACCGGCGAACTGGGCCGAGCCCCTTGCCCAGCGCAGCGCCGCTCCCCCTCCACCGAGAGGAGAGACACGTGAGCAGGCCTGGCGTCAACGCGCGGGCCGCCCCGCGCGGCGGAGTCGTCGCCCCCTCTGGGGGTAGGGGGCCGGGGGTGGGGGCAACGCCTTCCAACTCAACCGCCCCACTTTAATGCGCCGCCGCCACCGCCCTCACCACCCGGTCCTGCACCTCCCGCAACGTGAGGATCGGGCTGTCCTCCGGCCCATTCATCAGCAGCGCGAAGGCGAGGGTATGCCCACTCCTCCCCGTCACATACCCGGCCAGCGCGCTCACCCCCGGCAGCGTGCCCGTCTTGGCCCGCACGTCCAGCCCGCTGCCCCGCAGCCGCAGCGCCAACGTGCCCCCGCGCCCACCGTGCCCGGGAACGTTCTCCCCGGTCCCGGCCTGGGGAAGGGCCTCGGCGAAGGCGTTGCGCCGCGCGCGGTAGGTGGCGTCCGGCAACTCGGCGCCGGGCTGGCCCTGCGGATAGGGCAGGTGATACATGACCCCCAGCAACTCCACGAGCGCGCGCGGGGTCAGGCGGTTTTCCCGGCTCAGCCCGCTGCCGTCGGCGAGGCGAACGCCCGTCAGGTCCACGCCAAACCGGCGCAGCGCGGCCCGCTCGCGGCTCAGGGCGCCCCCCAGCGTGCCGTTGCCGACCGGCCGAACCGCCAGCGTGGCGAGCAGCTCCTCGGCGCGGAGGTTGTCGCTGGGCCGCAGGGTGGCGGCCAGCACCGAGGAGGGCGAGGCGCTGCGAACCGAGGCCACCCCCTGCTCCGGGCGGCGGGGCACCGGGACGAACGGGTCGGGAGGCAACGGCCTGCCCCGCTCGTCGCTCCGGGGAGGCGGGATGTACGGCCGGAAGGGGGAAGCCGTGCCGACCGCCCCCGAAAGGACCCGAATTCCCGCCCGGCGCAACTCCGTGATCAGCGCCGCCCCCACCCGGGCACGGGCCTCGCCCGCCGAGAGGGGGGGGCGGTTATGCCAGTCGGCCAGGCGAAGCGGCGTCATGGGCACACCGAGCGCGAGGCCCCGCCAGGTGCCCGCGTCCAGCCCCGTCTCGTCCAGCCGCACGCCGCCGACCTCCCGCACGCCGCGCGCATAAGCCTGTTTGGCCAGCGAACGCAGGCTGTTGGGGCCGCTCGCCACGCTCAGGGTCGGGTCGGCCCCGCCCCGCAGCGTGAGGTGGGAGACGCGGGCCCGGCCCACCTCGGCGGCGGGAACGGTGAGTTCGGTACTCCACCACCCCGCCCCGCCCCGGTCCACGAGCACCGAGGCCGCCATGACGAGCTTGAGGGTGCTCGCCGGGATCAGCGGGAGGTCCGCCCCCCGCGCCTCCAGCCGCTCGCCCGTGGTGAGGTCGCCCACGAGCAGGCCGACCCGCACGCCGGGCGGCAGCCCCGCCAGCGCCCGCCGCACGCCGGGGCTCAGGTCGGGGGCGTGCCGCAGGGTGACACTCGGGGCGGACGGCGTGGCCCGCGACCCCGGCAGGCCCGCCGCCAGGAGCAGGCCGGCGAGGCAGAGCAGCAGCGGGCGGCGCACCCGGGCAGGATAGACCAGGGAGGCGGCTGACGCTGCCGCCTTCCGCCCCTAGCCTTCCGCCTTCTGCATCCGCAGGTACATCGCGTACTGGGGCGCGCCGCCCAGCATGTTCTGCCCGCCGTCCACGGGCAGGATCACGCCCGTCACGTAGCTCGCGGCGTCGGACACCAGGAAGAGCGCCGCATTGGCGATGTCCTGCGGCACCCCGAAGCGGCCCAGCGGCACCGTGTCGATGAACTGCTGCCGGGTCCGCTCGTCGGGGGCGAGGCGGGCCATCCCCTCGGTGCCGTCGATGGGACCGGGGATGATCGCGTTCACCCGCACCCCGCGCAGGCCCCACTCGACCGCGAGCGTCTGCGTCAGCGCGTCCACCCCCGCCTTGGCCGCGACCACGTGCGCCTGCATGGGCACGGGCACCCCGTACGCGCTGATGGAGAGGATGTTCGCCCCGGGCAGCCGCAGGTGCGGCGCGCACGCCTTGATCGTGTTGTAGGTGCCCAACAGGTCGATGTCCACCACGCTCTTGAACCCGTTGGGCGAGATGCCGTCCACCGGGGCCGGGAAGTTCCCCGCTGCCCCCGCGATCACGATGTCGAGCGGCCCGAAAGCGTCCACCCCCGCCCCCGCCGCCGCCTGGAGGGCCGCGAAGTCCCGAACGTCGGCGGACACGCCCAGCGCCCGCCCGCCCGCCTCCTCGATGCCCCGGGCCGCGTTCTGCGCCTTTTCGAGATTGCGGCCCAGGATGGTCACCGCGCAGCCGTGGGCGGCGAAACTCCGCGCGATGCCGAGGTTGATGCCGCTGCCCCCGCCCGTAATCAGGGCGTGCTTGCCGGTCAGGAGGTCGGGGCGGAAGGTGGTGGAGGGATCGTGGGGCTGGGTCATGGGGGCTCCTTCGGGGGTGGGTCGTGGGGGTCAGGCTTTTTTCAGGGCGGCGGACAGCCCGTCCACCGTCATGTGCCGGGCGTTCCACTCCACGGCGGCGGCGAGGCTCTCGGCGTGGGGAAGGCCGCCCTGCAGGGTACGCTTGGTGCCCTCCAAAGCCCTCGGGGGCAGCGCGGCGAGGTGGGCGGCGAGGTCCTGGGCGCGGGCATACAGCGCGTCCGCATCGGGTAGAACCTCCGTCACCAGGCCCCAGCGTTCGGCAGTCTGGGCGTCGATAGGTTCCCCCGTCAGGGCGAGGTGCGCCGCCCGGCCCCGGCCGATCAACCCCGGCAGGCGCTGGAGGCCACCGAGGTCGGCGGTGATTCCCAATTTCACCTCCGGCAGGCTGAACCGGGCCCCGGCGCTACACAGCCGCAGGTCGCAGGCGGCGGCAAGTTCCAGGCCCGCGCCGATGCACCACCCGTCGATGGCGGCGATCACGGGGATCGGCAGGGCCGCCAACCCCTCGATGGCCGCGTGCATCTCGTCCACGACGGCCCTGAACTTGGCCGGGTCCCCCAGTGCCGGGGCGATGATGGGCGCGGTCGCCGCCACGTCCAGCCCCACGCTGAAGTGCCGCTCGCCGCGCACGATCAGCGCGCGAACACCCTCCAATTCACGCAGGGCCAGGGGCACCTCCCGCCAGGTCGCCGGGCCGAACGCCCCCTTGGGGTGGGCCAGGGTCAGGGTCGCCACCTCCCCCTCGCGGGTCAGGCGCACACTCTCGTCGGTCATGGGAGGAGTGTACCGGGTTCAAAAAGGTGGGCACGCTCACGCCACGTCTCCCCCGCCGATACGCCAGACTTGGCCCCAATGCGAATCGTCGTGGCGGGCATTCTGGAACGCGAGGGGCCGGGCGGGGTGCGGCAGGTACTGGTGGGCGCCCGGTCCTCCCCCGCGTGGGCGGCGGGCCTGTGGGAGTTTCCCGGCGGCAAGGTGGAGGACGGCGAGACGCCGGGCGAGGCCCTGGCCCGCGAGTGGCGCGAGGAACTCGGCGCCGAGGTGGAGGCGGGGGGAGAGGTCTACCGCCGGGAGCTGGACACCCCGGTGGGGCCTTTCCTGCTCGTGGCGCTGCGGGTGCGCCTGCTGGCGGAGGAACCGCGCCCGCTGGAACACCGCGCCCTCGCCTGGGTCGCCCCCGCCGACCTGACCCGCTTGAAACTGCTGCCCAGCAACGTGCCCATCGCGTCGGTCTTGAATGAGGAGCCGTAATAGGCCCCACCCGTTCCAACCGGGATTCCGGGAAGTGCTGCCACAGTGGAGGACCGGCTGTCAAGCCACCCCACCATACTTTTTTGGACCTTTCACGAACATCTGCCCAATCCAATCAGCTTGGTTTTGCATAGTGCTGGTCAAGAGGGCGCAGCAGTCGGCCTCTAATGAGCCTTCGGACATAGGAATAGGTAGACGGTTTTGAAGAAAGCCGTCATGCCCATATCTATCGGAGTTCCTTACCTATCGGACTTGTCGTAAACAAGCCGAACGGTTGTCTAAAACCTTCTCGCCAGGCGGCAAAACGCTGCCGCAAAGGAGAACATCATGCGTCATACCTTCAAGTCCGTCCTCGTGATCAGCACGCTTCTGCTCGGCGCCGCCCAGGCGACTTCGGGGAGCACCGGCAGCAACGTCGCCGCCTCCAGCAGCACCCGGGTCGAGGTGCGCGGCGCCGTCCTGCTCGACGCGCAGGGCCGCACGGTCGGCACCTTCATGAGCAATGGCCAGGCGATGGCGAGCGGCGCGCTCCGGGCGGCCACCCAGGTTCGCGTCATGTTCGAGGGGGGCGCCAGCCGGACCTACACCCTTGCCGGGAGCCTGGGCGCCCAGGGCCAGGTGTCGCTCGATACCCTCATGGTGCGCGGCGGGAGCGGCACGACCTCGCTCAGCCAGGCGATCCGGGCCGATCTCCAGGCCATGCAGCAGAACAGGCAGGCCATGGGTGGCAAGACCGTCACGTTCGTGGATGCCAACGGCAGGGCGGTCGCCACCCTCATGGCCGACGGCACCCTGCGGGCCAGCGGAGACCTGCGGCAGGCCACCCGCGCCACAGTGACGCTGGAGAACGGCCAGCGGGTGGGCTATGACCTTGCCGCCCGGCTGATGGCGGATGCCAGCGGCACGCTCCGGCTCGGCGACATCACCGTGAATGACCAGGGCCGCAGCGTCGCGCTGGTGAACGTCCTGACCAGCCTGAAGCAGGAAGGCGCTGGCAGCGTGGCGGGCGGAACCCGCAGCGGCGCCTCCGGGACGAACTCCGCCCCCGGCAGCGGCTCGGTGGATGTGAGCACCTCGGGGAGCGCCAGCACGTCCGGCAGCACCACCTCTGGCAACGGCTCGACGAGCGGCGGGATCAGCATCAGCGTAGGCGGCGGGATCGGGATCGGCATCGGCGGCGGGAAGTAAGCTCCCGGGCGCCCGGATCAGGCTGGAACAAAGGGGGCGAGCGGCGTGAATGCCCCTCGCCCTCCTCGGTGGGCTCGCCGTCTGCCTGACGTGTGGTGGAGATCTGTCCGTGCCCCTCAAAGGGCAGCAGCCGGGGCAACCGCCGTCTCCCGGCTCACGCCACCCGTTCCGCCCCGAACACTTGACCCGGCCGCGCGTACTCGTCCTGCGCGGCGACGAGTTGAATCTCACGGGTGCCCATCCGGTGGGTCAGGTCGAGGAGGGCATACAGGGCGCTCATGCTCAGGCTGAGGGCCCGCGCGGCGTCCCCCGCCCTCAGGTACTGCCCCAGAAACAGGGCGGCGATGGCGTCCCCGGTGCCGTTGCGCGGCGGGTCCAGGGGGATCAGCGGCGTGCGGCACAGCCAGGCCCCCTCCCCGGTCACGGCGAGCGTCTCGATCACCCCCTCCGGCGCGTCCTGCCGCACCAGGCTGGTCACGACCACGATTCGCGGACCGCCCCCCCGCAGCCGCTCGCGCAGGAGCCGGGCCGCCTCCAGGGCCTCGGGCAACGTTTTCACGCCCCGGCCCGTCAGCAGCTCCAGCTCGAACTGGTTGGGGGTCACGATGTCGGCCTCGGGGACAGCCTGGGAACGGATCAGGTCGGGCAGCTCGGGCCGCACGAAGACGCCGCGCCCCACGTCGCCCATCACGGGGTCGCAGCAGTACAGGGCGGCGGGGTTGGCGGCCCGCACCCGGCGCACGGCCTCCACGACGGCGCTCACGGTGCCCTCCGAGCCCATGTAGCCGCTCAGGACGGCGTCGCAGTGGGAGAGGACCCCCCGCGCCTCAATGCCGTTCAGCAGGTCGGCCACGAGTTCGGGCGGGAACACGGTGCCCGTCCACGCGCCGTAGCCGGTGTGATTGGAGAACTGGACGGTGTGGATGGGCCAGACCTCGAAGCCCAGGCGTTGCAGGGGGAACACGGCGGCGGCGTTCCCCACGTGCCCGTAACTCACCCACGACTGGATGCTCAGGATGTTGGGCGGCGGGGCGGGCGTGAGGGAGGCAGTCATGCGCCGAGGATAGCCTCCCCCCACCCCAGCGTCAGCCCCGGGACCGCGCCGCTCACATTCCCTTGTCGTCCCCGCCCGTGCCGAAGGTCGTGCCCGTGTCGGCGATGGCTCCGGCGCCCGGGGTGCCGATCCCCTCCGAGTCGTCGCCCGTCGTGATCGGCGTATCTGTCATGCCGCTCTCGGACTCGCCCGTCCACTCGGAGCGGTCCCACATCTGATTGCCCGCGTCCTCGGGCAGGCCGCCCTGGTCGGTTCCGCTGGGTTGAGTGGCGTCGCGCCGGGAATCGTCTGAGGTCATGGCTCTCCTCCGCTTGGAATCGTGTGGGGAAGCGCCGAACACGGGAACCCCTCTTCCCCTGCTCGGCGCCGGGTTCAGGGCAGGATCAGGCGAACGCCGCGGCTTCAACGGCGGTTGTCGTTGTCGCCGCCCGTCGTCATGTTGCCGAACGTGCCCGTCGAGTTGTCGTTCTTGCTGGGGTCGGTGGAGCTGCCGCCGCTCAGCCGGTCCATGCCCGACTGGTCGCTCGACTCGGTCTCGCTCGTGAGCCCCATGCCGGAGGTGCCGCTCATCCCCGACTGACCCATGCGGCTCGACCCGCCGCTCATGGACTGGCCCATGCCGGAGCTGCCCATCCCGGCCTGCCCCATCAGGCCCTGGCTCTGGACGCGGAGCTGGTTGTGCACGTCCCTCACGCCGCGCAGGTTCTCGATCACGTCCTCGGCCCGGCGCTTCTGCTGACGGTCGGTGACGGTGCCGGTCAGGGTGACCTCCCCGTTCTGGACCTGCACCTCGATGTCGCTGGCGTCAATGTGGTCATCGTCCTCCAGCGCGTCATTCACCATCTCGCGGATACGGTCGTCGCTGCGCTGGTAGCCCCGGGGACCCTTGCCCCGGTGACCCCCCATCCCCATGCCGCCCATTCCCGACTGGCCGGACATCTGGCCCTGGCTGTAGCCCTGACTCTGCCCGTAACCCGGCTGGCCCGAACCGCTCATGCCGCCCGTTCCGGCACCGAACACCATCGTGCTCCCGGACTGGCCGCCCCCGTACTGCCCCCCCTGGTACTGGCCCCCCTGTCCCTGGTATTGCCCCTGATAGGAGCCTTGCCCACCCTGTCCCTGGTACGAGCCCCCCTGGGACTGACCCTGATACTGCCCACCGCCCATGCTGCCGTAGCTGTCGTCGGCATAGCGGTAGTCCTGGCCGCCCGACATGTCCTGGCTGCGGCCAGACTGGCCCGGCATCTGGCGCTGCCCATAGTCCTGATCGTAAGCACGGCCCGCCGCCCCGTAGCCGTAACCCATGCCCGTGGGGTCGCGGTCCATCCCGGAGCGGTCATCCCCAGGGCGGGAGCGGTTGCCGTACCGGTCATCGCCGGAACGGTCGTCATAACGGCGGTCGTCACGCATGAAACGGTCGTCGCGGTAGCGGGTCATGGGTTCCTCCACGGGAATGCGGAAAACCGCCCGCCCGGAACCTCCGGGCGTCCACGGTCTTCTCTGATGCTGCCCCCCTGTGATACCCGTCTAGACACCTGGCCGGGATGACAGCCCGTTCAAGGGGCGGGTCGCCGACCCCTCATGAAGGTTCGGTGACGGGTGCAGGGCCACCGGGAACGGCTGGGGGCGTCCCAGAAATCGGCGTGCGAGAACAGCGCCTCTGCGGAGGCTGTGACCCTCATGGGGACATTTCCAGAGAAAAGGGCCGCAGTTGGGCGGTGGCGGTGGGAGTATGCTGGGGCGTTATGACGCAGTCGCAAACCATCATGTCCGGCGGGAACGCGGCCTTTATCGAGGGGCTGTACGAGGCGTACCTGGCCGACCCGCAGAGTGTGGACCCCGAGTGGCGCGCGTATTTCGACGAGCTGCGCGGGGGCGCGAAGGAAACCGCGCACTCGGCCGTGCAGCAGGCCTTCTACGAGCTGGGCACCCAGCGCCGGGGGCAGGCCGTCCTCCCCGTGCCGCAGGGCGTCAGCGGGGCGCAGCAGGCGGCGGGCGCCCTCGTCACCGCGTACCGGGTCTACGGCCACATCAGCGCCCACATGAACCCGCTGAAGATGCGCGGCCTCCCGGTCGTGCCCGAACTCACGCCGGAGTATTACGGCCTCTCGCAGGCGGACCTGGGCGAGTACGTGCAGGAGGGTTCCTTCCGGGGGCCGCTGCGCGACGTGATCGAGCAGCTCCAGCAGACGTACTGCGGGGCCATCGGCTTCGAGTTCAACTACCTGCCCGCCCCCGAGCGCAAGTGGTTCCAGGACCGCATCGAGCCCACCCGGGGCCGCGGCCAGTACACGCCCGAGGAGCGCCGCCGCCTGATGACGAAGCTCAACGCCGCCGAGGGCCTGGAGCGTTACCTGCACGTCAAGTACGTGGGCCAGAAGCGGTTTTCCCTGGAGGGGAGCGAGAGCTTCATCCCCCTGCTCGACCGCATCATCCAGCAGGCGGGCCGCTACGGGGTGAAGGAGACGGTCATCGGGATGGCGCACCGGGGCCGCCTGAACGTCCTGGTGAACATCTTCGGCAAGAAGCCCTCCGACCTCTTCGCGGAGTTCGAGGGCAAGAAGAAGCTCAGCGACAACCCCGACATCGCGGGCGACGTGAAGTACCACATGGGGTATTCGAGCGACGTGCGGACGCCCGGCGGCCCCATGCACCTCGCGCTCGCCTTCAACCCCAGCCACCTGGAGATCGTGTCGCCCGTCGTCCACGGTTCCGTGCGCGCCCGCCAGGATCGCCGGGGTGACACCGAGCGTAAGCTGGTCCTCCCGGTCACCGTCCACGGCGACGCCGCCGTGAGTGGGCAGGGCGTGGTCATGGAGACGCTCAACCTCTCGCGGCTGCGCGGCTTCACGACGGGCGGCGCCGTCCGCATCGTCATCAACAACCAGATCGGCTTCACGGTGAGCGACCCGCGCGACACCCGCTCCAGCCGGTACTGCACCGACGTGGCCAAGATCGCCAACGCGCCCGTGCTGCACGTGAACGGCGACGACCCGGAGGCGGTGGCCTTCTGCGGCGACCTCGCGCTGGAGTACCGCCAGACCTTCGGCAAGGACGTGTTCATCGACCTGATCTCCTTCCGCCGTCACGGTCACAACGAGGCGGACGACCCCACCATGACCCAGCCCATCATGTACCGGGAGATCAAGGCGCACCCCGGCACCCGCGCCCTGTACGCCCAGCAGCTCGAACAGGCGGGCGTGTTGAAGGGCGGCGAGGGCGACGCGCTCGTGGAGCGGTACCGCGACCAGCTCGACGCCGGGGATGCCGTGGTCGAGGAGATCGAGAACCTGGAGCAGAGCAAACTCGCCGCCGACTGGCGCGACTACGTGAACACCCACTGGACGGACGACACGCCGACCGCCGTGCCGCAGCAGAAGCTGACGGAACTGGGGCTGAAGCTCGCCGAGGTGCCGGAGGGCTTCGCGCTGCACCGCGGCGTGGCGCGCGTGATGGAGGCGAGAAAGGCGATGGCGCGCGGCGAGCAGCCCCTCGACTGGGGCATGGGCGAGATGCTGGCCTACGCGACCCTCCTCGTGGAGGGCTACAGCGTCCGGCTGGACGGCCAGGACTCGGGGCGCGGCACCTTCGTCCACCGCCACGCCGTGCTGCACAACCAGAACGCGCAGGACCCCATGAACGAGGAGTACGTCAGCCTCGCGCACCTCGCGCCGGACCAGGGCCGGGTGGAGATCGTGGATTCCACCCTCTCGGAGGAGGCCGTCGTCGCCTTCGAGTACGGCTACTCGACCTCCGAGCCCAAGGCGCTCGTCGCGTGGGAGGCGCAGTTCGGCGACTTCGCCAACGGGGCGCAGGTCGTGATCGACCAGTTCCTCAGCGCGGGCGAGAGCAAGTGGCAGCGCCTCAGCGGGCTCACGCTGCTCCTCCCCCACGGGTACGAGGGCGCGGGGCCGGAGCACTCCAGCGCCCGGCTGGAGCGCTACCTGCAACTGTGCGCCCAGAAGAACATGCAGGTCGTGGTCCCCAGCAACGCCGCCCAGATCTTCCACCTGCTGCGCCGCCAGGTGCTGCGGCCCTACCGCAAGCCCCTGATCGTGATGACGCCCAAGAGCCTGCTCCGCAACAAGCTCGCCATGAGCCCGCTCTCCGAGTTGGCCGAGGGCCGCTTTCAGGAGGTCATCGGCGACGACACCGTGCGGAAGGCTCGCCGGGTCGTCATCTCCTCCGGCAAGCTGCACTGGGAGCTGTTCGAGGCGCGGGGCGCGAACGAGGAGGGCTACGCGGGCACGGCGCTCATCCGGCTGGAGCAGCTCTACCCCTTCCCGGCGGACGCCCTGCGGGCCGAACTCGCGGGGCACCCCGGCGCCGAGGTCGTCTGGGCGCAGGAGGAGCCCGAGAACCAGGGCGCGTGGCTGATGATCTGGGAGGACCTGGAAAAGGTCCTGGCCGAGGGGCAGACCCTGACGCACGCCAGCCGCCCGCGCGCCGCCAGCACCGCCGCCGGGTACGCGAGCGTCCACACCCAGGAGCAGGCGCGGGTGATCGCCGACGCGCTGGGCGAGCCGGTGACCCGCAAGGACGCCGAGGTGCAGGTCAAGGCGGTCCCGCAGGCCACAGCGCAGAGCTGAGGCGGCCAGGAGTCGGGGGGTCGGGGGAAGGCGCCCTGGCCCCCCGACCTGTTCCCCCGTCACCCGGCGAGTCACGCCCCGAGGGGGGTATAAAGGAAGGCGTTATGGCGGATATCAAGGTTCCCGTATTTTCCGAGTCGGTGAGCGAGGGCACGCTCCTGACCTGGCACAAGCAGCCCGGCGAGGCCGTGAAGCGCGGCGAGGTCATCGCGGAGATCGAGACCGACAAAGTCGTGCTGGAGGTCACCGCCCAGCAGGACGGCGTGCTCCAGAGCGTCGCCAAGAATGAAGGCGACACGGTGCTCAGCGAGGAGGTGCTGGGGACCATAGGCGAGGCGGGCGCGGCCCCGGCTGCCTCCACCCCGGCCCCCACCCCCGACCAGGCGAGCGGCACGGTGGCGAGCACGGTGGGCGCGGGCGGCACGGCCACCCATCCGAACGGCTACGGCGCCCAGAACGCGGGCAACGAGGCGACCCGCCGCGACGACCTCTCCCCCGCCGTGCGTAAGATCGTCACCGAGAACAACCTCGATCCCGCGCGGATTCCGGCGACCGGCCCCAAGGGCAACATCACCAAGGAGGACGCGGTGGTGGCGGCCCAGGGCGGCCTGACGTACCAGGGACCGCAGGAGGCCGCCGAGCCCCCGAGCATGCGGGAGGCGGAGGCGACCACGGCGCAGCCCCAGACCCAGGCCCGCACCCCCTCCGCTCCGGCCCCCACCGCCCCCGTTCCCCAGGGCGCCCGGCCCGAGCAGCGCGTGCCCATGACGCGCATTCGCCAGCGCATCGCCGAGCGGCTCAAGGAGGTGCAGAACACCGCCGCGATCCTGACCACCTTCAACGAGGTGAACATGAAACCGGCGATGGATCTGCGCAAGAAGTACCAGGATCAATTCGTCGCCAAGCACGGGGTCAAGCTCGGCTTCATGAGCCTCTTCGTGCGGGCGGCGACCGAGGCGCTCAAGCAGTTCCCGGTCGTCAACGCCAGCGTCGAGGGCAAGGACATCATCTACCACGGTTACTACGACATCGGCATCGCGGTGGCCAGTGACCGTGGCCTGGTCGTGCCCATCCTGCGCGACACGGACGGGATGAGCCTCGCCGCCATCGAGAAGCAGATCGCCGAGTTCGCCACCAAGGCGCGCGGCGGCAAGCTGACGCTGGAGGACATGAGCGGCGGCACCTTCTCCATCACGAACGGCGGCACCTTCGGCTCCATGATGAGTACCCCCATCATCAACGCGCCCCAGAGCGCCATCCTGGGGATGCACAACATCATCGAGCGCCCCGTCGCCGAGAACGGCCAGGTCGTGATCCGCCCCATGATGTACGTGGCCCTGAGCTACGACCACCGCATCATCGACGGCAAGGAAGCCGTGCAGTTCCTCGTGACGATCAAGAACATCCTCGAAGACCCGGCGCGGATGCTGCTGGAGATTTAAAGTCTTCAGCCGTGAGCGGTCAGCTTTCCGGGGAAGGGGGCTGACCGCTGTGCTTGGGGGTGGGGGAGGCATCTTCTGCCACTCTGAACGCAGCGAGGGACCCCCATACAGTTAACTCACCGTACAGGTCGCGCCACTGCGGGTTTGTCCCCTCAATAAGCTCGACCTTCCTCACTCGCAGCCAGCCCTTGAGCTGCTTTTCCCTCGCAATGGCTGAGCGAATATCAGTCGTCTCCTCAAAGTAGACGCGCCGCGTCAGGTTGTACTTCTGGGTGAAACCCGGCACGGTCTTCTGCCGATGCTCCCAGACCCGCCGCGTCAGGTTGTTGGTCACACCGATGTACAGAGTGCCGTTCGGACGGTTGGTCAGGATGTACACCCAGTACGAACGGCCCACAGGTTGAGGATAAGGCGCGACAGGGAGGCGAAGGAGGAATCTGTCACCCTGAGCGTCAGCGAAGGGTCTCGCCTTCCCACCAAGGGTAGGGATGCTTCGCTTGCGGCTCAGCATGACAAATTCCGTCTCCATGGGCGGATCGCTCCATTACAGCGTGCCTCTTCAGGACAGCGGAAGCGGCGCCAGGCTGCACACCTAAATCTCTTGCAACGGCCTCTGCGCCAGCCACTCCGGCACCTCGCCCGGCGCGTAGGTATCGAAGGTCAAGCGGGTGAGGGAGACGAGGGGATGGCCCTCCAGCGGTCCCTCCTCCCCCCGGCGGTCCACGATGCAGGCGACGGCGACACACTGACCGCCCAGAGCCTCTACCGCGCGCACGGCTTTCAAGACGCTGCCCCCCGTCGTCAGCACATCCTCCACGGCAACGAAGGTCTCGCCGGGCGCAATGGTGAACGCCTCCCGAACCTTCATACTGCCCTTCCCGTCCTTCTCGGCGAAGATGGCGCGGCCCCCGTAATGCCGGGCGACCTCGTAGGCAAGGATCACGCCGCCCATCGCGGGGCCCACGAGGGTCTGCGCTTCTATGCCCGCCTCGCGGAGCTTTCCGGCAAGGGCCTGACCGATTCTTTCCGTCAGGTGGGGGTATTGCAGCACGGTGGTGGATTGGAGGAACTTGGGCGAGTGGCGGCCCGACGCGAGCAGAAAATGGCCCTCGTGATACGCGCCCGCCTCCCGGTACAGCGCCAGAACGTCCATGCGGCGAGTATCGCATTCCGGGGCCGCCGGGGAGTGCATGATGGTGCATGGATTCGCCCGCCCATGCCCCGACCTTCCCGCACGCCCACGCCCTGCGCTCCCGCCGCCTGCTCCTGGGGATTCCCCTCACGGAACTCGCGCGGGCGGCGAGCCTCGACCCCCATGTTCTGGAGGCGGTGGAGCGCGGCGAGTACGACCTGCGCAGCCTGCACGCCCTGGCGCGGCGGGTGCTGTCGCGGCGGCTCGACCTGTCGCTGTAACGCGGCACAGGCCTCGTGGGAGGCCAGATGAACCAGGCTTACGTGGACGCCAGTTGGCACGAACAACCCGACGGGCACGGGGTCGGCGGCTGGGGACTGGTCCTCCTGATCCCCGCCGAACTGCCCGCCCGCTACCAGGGTCAGATGAACGCGCCCGACAACAACGCCGCCGAGCTTCGCGCCGTGCTGGAAGCCGTGCGTCACGCTCCCGGAGGCGAACCCCTTACCGTCTACACCGACAACGAGGCGGTGATCGCGTCGGTGGGCCGGGGACGGGGGCCCCAATTGCTCGCCGAGGCTGCCCGCGAGGTGCAGGACGAGGCGGAACTCCGGGATGTGATCCTGCGGGTGGAGTATGTCCCGCGCACCCGGCGACATATGCTCTCCGCCCACGACCTCGCCAACGACGCGCGGCGGGGGCTGACCACCCCGGCCCTGCACGGGCCGCACGCCGACGTGCTCATCGAGCAGCGGCCCGCCGTGCCCGAGGCGCGGGTGAGCCTGCGCCGGTACGGCGAGCGCGTGACGGCCCTCGTGAACCTCGACCCCCTCTCGGCCGTGCCGCCGAGCGCCCAGGCCCTGCTCGCGGCCATCACCCTCGCGCGTCCGGGAGAGGTGCTGCTCGTGCGCCGGGCCAGCAAGGTCGCGCAGGCGCTGTGGCAACGGCCCGAGCGCGCCCTGCGCCCCGCCGCCCTTGCCCAACTTCAGGAGGCGCGGCAGACAGCCGACGGCTTGGGCGTGCAGGTGCAGTTCCAGACGGCAGGGTGAGGGGGCGAGCCGGGGCTTAACACCTCCTTTCCTTGGAGTTGTGGCAGTCGCAGCTTCAGGAGGGCAGGCTCGCGCCCGCCACCCCCCACCCAGCCTCCCCCGCAAGGGGGGAGGGGCCAAAAGCGCCAAAGCTCCTGCTTCCCAAAACCGTCAATTGTGGACGGCCCATTCCTGTCAGCGACTCGCTCTCGCACCGCCTTCACCACGCCTTGCTCGCGCAGCGAGACGGTGGGCACGCGGATCAGGATGCAGCAAGATCAAACTTTGCGCGTTAAGGAAAACGACCACAGGAGCGATGGGCAGGGACCTTGCCTAGCGCAGCGCTGCTCCCCCCTGCCCTCTGGGTAGGGGGGCAGGGGGGTGGGCTACACCTACGACTCGGCGAGAACAACCCTTCAAACCTCCGTCGTCTCCCCCGGCTCCAGCACCCGAACCTCCACCCCGCGCGCCTGCCCCTCCCGCGCGAACACCTGCGGATCACCGACCAGAGGCGGGAACGTGCCGTAGTGCATGGGAATGGCGACACGGGGCCGCAACAGCTCCAGCGCCCGGGCGGCCTCCTCCGGCCCCATCGTGTAATGATCCCCGATGGGGAGCAGCGCCACGTCCAACCCCCGGTCCCCGATCAGCCGCATATCGCCGAACAGGTTCGTGTCGCCCGCGTGGTAGACCCGCACGCCGCCCATCTCAATCACGAGCCCGGTGGGCATCCCGCCGTAGGTGCCGTCCGGGAAGGAGGACGAGTGCCAGGCGGGGGTCAAGGTGACGCTGCCCCACTCACCGCGCACCGTGCCGCCGATGTTGGCGCCGATGGCGTTTTGCGCCCCCTGCGCCTGCGCATACCCCCCGATCTCGGCGGTGCCGATGACGGGCACCCCGGCCCTCCCGAAGTCCAGCGCGTTCCCCCAGTGGTCGCCGTGCGCGTGGCTGATCAGCACGGCGCTGACGTTCCAGCCCAGCGCCTCCTCCAACGTGACGGGCGACTTGGGATTGCCCTGGATGAAGGGGTCGATCAGGACGCGGTGGCCCGCGTTCTCCAGCAGGAAGGCACTCTGCCCCAGGAAACGAATCTGCATGAGGCCAGTGTAGGCACGCGGGCCGGGAACTGCCCTGACCGTTCTCTCACGCTCTGAGGTTTCTCACCGCCGCGGTGAGAGGTCCGTCAGGTTCGGGCCCGTATAGTGGGCGCGTGCCGCACGGTTGCCCCGCGGCGGGAAGGAGCGCCGCGCATGTCCCTGTTTCCCGGTGATGTCAGTCCCCGGGACGTGCTGGACGTGCTGCTCGTCGCGTTCCTGATCTACCAGGGCTACCTGCTGGTGGTCGGCACCCGCGCGGTGAACGTGCTGCGCGGCATCCTGGTGTTTGCCGCGGTGTGGGTGGCCGCGCAACTGCTGGGCCTGACCACCCTGAGCTACCTGCTGGGCCGGGCGGGGACGGTGGGCCTCTTTGCCCTCGTGGTGCTGTTCCAGCCCGAGCTGCGCGCGGCGCTGGAGCGGGTGGGCCGCCCGCGCGGGCGCGACCTGGGGGCGAGCGGCGCGGCCCTCCAGGACCTCGCCCGGGCGATGGAGCGCCTCGCCGAGCGCAAGACGGGGGCGCTGATCGCCATCGAGCGCCGCACGCCGCTGGGCGAGTACGCGGCGACTGGGGTGGCGCTCGACGCGGTGGTGAGCGTGCCCTTTCTGGAGGCGCTGTTCGCGCGCAACGCGCCGCTGCACGACGGCGGCGTGATCCTCCAGGGGTCGCGGGTGGTCGCGGCAGGGTGTCTCTTTCCCCTGCAATCGAGTGACGGCACCTACCGGCGCTACGGCACCCGGCACCGGGCGGCCATCGGCCTCTCGGAGCTGACGGACGCGGTCGTGCTGGTGGTCAGCGAGGAGCGGGGCAGCATGCGGATCGCGCTCGCCGGGCGGCTGGGGCCGGACCTGAACGGCTCGGAACTCCGCGAGCAGCTCCGCGCCCTGGTGTACGACCGGGCGGACCTCAGCGGGGAGATCACGCCTCCCCCGCCTGCTCCCGCCGCCGAGGTGGGGCCGGGCACCCAGCGCGAGCGGGGGGGCGCGTGAGGGGGGGACAACTCGGGCGCTGGGCCGACCCGCGCTATGCCTGGCGGAGGGTGCTGCACAACCTGCCCGCCAAGCTGCTGGCCCTGGCGGTGGCGGTCACGCTCTGGCTGGTGGCGACCGCCGACCGCCGGGCGAACGTCGAGCAGGGGTACGACGTGCCCGTGACGGTGAGCGACACGACCGGCGAGCGCGGCACGGGCACCCGGGTGGTCAGCGGACTTTCGCCCAGCACCATCCGCGTCTTTCTCAGCGGGCGCCCCGAGCGGCTGCGCGAGCTGCGGGGCGAGAACATCGAGGCCATCGTGGACGTGACGGACGTGCCCGAGGGCAGCTTCAACCGCCCGGTGCGGGTCCGGCCCCCCAGCGGCACCACCCTCATCCGCCAGACGCCCGAGCGGGTGCAGGGCTTCCTCGACACCCAGCTCACCCGCACCCTCCCAGTCACCCTCAGCGTGGCGACCCCGCCGGAGGACAGCCTGCCCCGCTACGCGGCCACCCCGGCCACGGCGGCGGTCAGCGGACCCGGGCGGGTGGTGGCGACGGTCGCGCGGCTGGTGAACAGCCCGGTCACCCTGGGTCCCGGCGAGGAGCGGGAGGCCAGCCTGATCGCCCTGGACGCGGGGGGCCAGGCGGTGGAGGGGGTGACCACCCGTCCCGACACGGTGACGGTGCGGCGCCTCGACACCGGGGAGGTGCCCGTCAAGGCCGTCCGGGTGGTCCTGAACGACCCGCCCGCCGGGCTGCGGGTCACGTCGGCGAGCGTGCAGCCGGGCAGCGTGCGCCTGGTCGCCGCCCCCGACCTCCTCGCCCGGTTGCGCGAGGTGCAGGGCACCGTCAGCTACCGCGAGGGCACGTACACCGCCCCGGTGACCCTGCGCCTGCCCGCCGGGGCGCAGGCCCTGGAGCCCGTGAGCGTGCGCCTGACCGTGGAGCGGCGGGCAGCGGGGACGGCGGGGGGGAAGCCCACGACCGGGTCGCCGTGATCCTAACTGGGTTCTTCGCCCCGACCTGCCGAACCACCGAACGACGCGGCCTCCTTTTGGAAGCGCTACCAGGGCGAACGTCAGAATTTCGGCACTCGGCGGGCGTATACTCTGCCCATGGTGTGGCGAGTGAACCACGTAGCCATATGATCGCCGAACTGCTGGACCCGAGACACCCGCTGGCCGAGCTCGCGGGCTGGGACGAGCGCGTGCGGCTGATGGTGCGCCCGCGCCGCTTCGAGCATGTGCTGAGGGTGGCGGAACTCGCCTGCCGCATCGCCTGCGCCAACGGCCTGGACGAGGCGCGGGCCTACGCGGCGGGCATTCTGCACGACATCGCCCGCGACCTGCCGGACGCGGAGCTGCTGCGCCTGGCGCCGCCCGAGTGCGCCATCGACAGCGCCCACCCCCTCGCCCTGCATGGCCGCGCCGCCCGCACCCTGCTGGAACGCTGGGGTTACCGCGACCCGGTGGTGCTGGAGGCGGTCGAGGACCACACGACCGGCCCGCGCGGCGACAACGGGGTCGCCGCCTGCGTCTACGTCGCCGACGTGTCCGAGCCCGGGCGCGGCGTGAACGACGACATCCGCGAACTCGCCCTGCAAGACCTCGACGCGGCCCTGAGCCGGGCGATCATCTCCAAGGTCACCTACCTCCAGGGGCGCGGCATCCAGGTGCATCCGCGCACCCTGCGGGCGTACCGGGCGTTGCCCTGCATCGGGGGGGCGCCCGCCGCCGTGCCGCCGGGCGTGTCCTCCCCCGGCGCAGGCTCCCACCTGCCCACATGACCGGCCCCTCCCCCCAGTCTCCCATCCCCGAGTTCAACTTCTCCTTCGCCAACCCCCGCTCGCGGTCGCGCCTGCGGTCGGTTCAGGCCTTCGGGCTGAGCCTGGCGGCCCTCACGCTGGGGGGCCTGGCGGTGCTGAAGGCGCCCGGGAGTGCCGTCGCCGGGGCCACCCCCACCGGGGCTCCCCCCCACTTCACGGTGCTGCTGGCGGGGCGGGACATCGTGTACTGCTACTACCGCACCCCCTGCAAGGACCAGGACCAGCGCACCGGCCTCCTCCAGACACCGAACACCGACACGCTGATGCTGGTGAAGGTGGACGGCACCCGCGTGAACGTGCTGAGCATCCCGCGCGACACGAACGTCGGCCCGTTTGACCCGGGCCGCAGCCGGGCCGAGCAGAAGGTGAACAGCCGCTACTGGGCGGGTGGCCCCCACGCGCTCACCCAGGCCGTGGAGACGATCACGGGCGAGCGGGTGGACGCCTACGTGATCGTGCGGACCGATTACGTCGCGCGGGTGATCGATGCGCTGGGCGGGCTGGACGTGACGGTCCCCAAAGGCGGCATCGAGTGGGTGGACCAGGCGGCGGGCGTGAACCTGAAACTTTCGGAGGGGAACCACCACCTCGAAGGGGAAGAGGCCGTGCTGTTCCTGCGCGTGCGCAAGGGTTTCGGGGACGATTACGGGCGCATCGACCACCAGAAGCAGGCGCTGACGCAGCTCGCCGCGCGGCTCAAGTCGCCCCAGGGGCTGAGCGCCCTCCCCACCATCCTGGGCGGGGTCGGGCACGGGGTGGAGACGAACGTGGACCCCAACCTCTTCCCCTCGCTGGTGCCGTTCCTGCCGGGGCTGAAGCTCTCCTTCGCCACCCTGCCCACCCGGACGATTCCGGGGACCTTCAACCTCGCGGTGGACCGGGAGGCACTCGCGCGGGTATGGGGCACGGGGGGTCAGGCGCAGACGGCGAGTACCGACCTGCCGGGGGTGAGCGTGCGTATCATGGATGCCAGCGGCGCGGGACTCGGCCCGGCGCTCGCCCGCGCCCTGCGGACCCTGGGCTACCCCCGCGTGAGCGTGCAGGAGGCCCCCGCCAGCGGCGAGGCCAGCCAGGTCTTCACCGGGCAGGACGTGGGGGCCGCGAACACGCTCGCCGACACGCTGGGGCTCCCCCGGCTGCAAGGTGAGCGTTTCCCGGTGGGGGCGGGCGAGGTCGGTATTCTGCTGGGCAAGGACGCTCGCCAGAGCCTCGCCGCCCTGGGCGCCCTGAACGGGGGACCCACCGCCCAAGCCCCCCTCACCCGACCGGAGAACGAATGACCCCACACACCCACACCGATTCCCTGCACCGCCAACTGCGCGCCATCGTGGACGCCGCCCGCGAGCGCCGCGCCGAGAACGTCGTCGTGCTCGACCTGACCGACGTGTCCTCGACCCTCGAATACTTCGTGATCTGCACCGCAACCGCCGGGCTTCAGCTCAACGCCGTGCAGGAGAACATCCGCGAGAAGGCGCAGGAGGCGGGACTCCCCCGCCCCACCGTCGAGGGTCCCAGCGAGCGCTGGCTGCTGCTCGCCTTCGGCGGGAGCATCGTGGTCCACATCATGACGAAAGAAGCGCGCGAGTATTACGACCTGGAGGGGCTCTGGAGCGACGCCCGGACGCTGGACTTCCCCGAGCAGGCGGCCCCCCGGCCGGGGAGCGGCCAGCCCTCCGCGTAGAAGCCCCCTCCTGACACTCGCCTGACCTCGCGGCGGACAATGGAGGGCGATGAGCCATGTGGTCGTGATCGAGGACGAGGGCACCGTGCGGGAGGTGGTGCGCTTCCACCTGGAACGGGCCGGGCTGCGGGTGAGCGCCTTTGACACCACGGGGGCCGCGCAGGGCACGCTCTCGTCGGCGGACGCCCTGGTCCTCGACTGGATGCTGCCCGGCGAGAGCGGCCTGGGCTTCCTGCGGCGGCTGCGCGGCGACCCCGAGTTGCGCCGACTCCCGGTCCTGATGCTCACCGCCCGCGCCGCCGAGGCCGAGCGGGTCGAGGGCCTGGAGAGCGGCGCGGACGACTACCTCACCAAGCCCTTCAGCGCGGCCGAACTCGTCGCCCGCGTGCGCGCCCTGCTGCGCCGCTCGCTGCCCGACGCCCCGCAACAACTGAGCAACGGCCCGCTGGGGATGGACCTCGCGGCGGCGGACGCGCGGCTCTCGGGCACCCGGCTCAACCTCACCCGGCGCGAGTTCGACCTGCTCGCCTTCCTGACGCGGAATGCGGGGCGGGTGTACTCGCGCGGCGAGTTGCTCGACCGGGTCTGGGGTGCCGACTTCCTGGGCGGCGAGCGCACCGTGGACCAGCACATCACCCAACTGCGCGCCCACCTGGGGGACGACCCCGCGCGGCCCCGCTTCCTCGAGACGGTGCGCGGCAAGGGCTACCGGATGCGCCCCTGGACGGAGGAGGGCTGATGGACCTCCCCTCCGTCCTGCCCGGGCGTGCGGACGCCTGGATGGACGCCCTGCCCCAGGCCGTGCTGCTCTTCGAGGCCGGGGTGGACGCCCTGACGGTCATGCGGGTCAATGCCGCCGCCACCCGGCTCTGGGGCGTGCCGCAGGAGCGGGCGGCGGGGCGGCCCCTGCTGGAGGTCGTCCGGCGGCACACCCTGGAAGCCCTCGCCGAGCGCGGCGGCGAGCTGGAGCTGGAGGCGGGCGGGCGCACCCTGCGCTGCACGGCCATCCGCGCCGCCCCCGGGCAGCCCGGCGCCCTGATCGTCGAGGACATCACCGCGCACCGCCGCCGTGAGGCCGAGCTGCGTGAGGCAACGGCCGTCCTCTCGCACGAATTCCGCACCCCCGTCACCGGGCTGCGCGGGGTGCTGGAAGCGCTGGAGTACGACATGCCGCAGGGGCTCGCGCAGAGCTTCGTGCGGCAGGGCCTTCAGGAGGTCGAGCGGCTGGCCCGGCTGGTGGAGGACCTCGCCGTCGGCTTCCGGCCCACCCGCGCCCGCACCCTGCCGCTCGCAGAGGCCTTCGCCCGGGCCGAGCGGCTGCTGGCCCCGGAACTCGCCGCGCGGGGGACCACCCTCACCTTCGGGGCCGACCACCTCGTGCGCGCCGATCCCGACAAGCTGCTGCAAGTCCTGCTCAACCTGATCGAGAACGCGCTGAAGTACGGCCCGCCCGGTCAGCCCGTCGAGGTCGCCACCGCCCCGCGCGGCAGTTGGGTGGAGGTCGCCGTCCTCGACCACGGGGCGCCGCTGGAGGGCACCGAGGGCCTCTTCCGCGCCCACACCCGGGGACCGCACGCGACCGGTCAGGGGAGCGGCATGGGCCTGTACATCGTGCGCAGCATCGTGCAGGGCTGGGGCGGCCAGGCCTGGACCGAGCGCCGGGGTGAGCGCAACGCCTTCTGCTTCACCCTGCCGGGCGGGGCGGGCATCGGCTAGGGCGGGGTCCCGGGGGCACAAGAGGAGGGAGGAGGCCGAGTACGCCTCCTCCCTCCTGGTGACGCCTCAGCTCCGGCGCGGCCCCTCGGTCGGCCCGCCCAGCTTGACCTCGGTGCGTTCCTCGGTGCGGCCCCGCCCCGCGAGACCGGCCAGGCCGATCAGGCCCAGCAGCCCCCAGGGAAAGCGGCTGCCCTGCTGCTCGTTGCCCGGAACGCCGTCACTCTCCGAGGTCGTGGTGACGTTGTCGTTCTGCACGGTTCCCGTCGTGTCGGTCGTGGTGGTGTCGGTGGAGGTCGTGTCGGTCGTCTGGGCGGTGGCCGTCACCGGGGCCGCGACCAGGACCAGCGCGACAAGGATCTTCTTGAGGTTGGGGGTCATAGGTCCTCCTGTTGGGGTGGGAAAAAGGCGGGCTCAGCTCCGGCTGTCGCGGCGGTCGTCATCGTCACCGATGACCCGGACGTTCCCGGTCTCGTTCACGTCGAGGACCTCGCGGCCCACGGTATCGGTCACGGTCTGCTGCTCGGTCACCGTGCGCTTGGAGACCTCGACCTCCTCGGTCACGACCGCCTGCTTCTGAACGTTCGCCCGCTCGGCCTCCAGCTCCACGCGCACGGTCTCGCTGGCGCCGTCCGCGAACACGTCGCCCTGAACCGGACGTGCCTCCGTCACGGGGTGGCGCTCGATGACGACCTCCTCGCGCTGAAGGGGCACGTTGACCGTCTCCTGTCGGGTCTCGACGTGCTTGCCGATCTCGACCTGCCCGGCGAGGTAGCGCTCCTTGTTCACCGACAGGCGCTCCTCCAGAAGCTGGAGGCGGCCCGGCGTCTTGAACATCCGGTCGGAGCTGTCCTCGTCGCGGTAGTTGTAGGAGCCCGTCGTCCCCGTTCCCGCCGCCGCCATCCCCGTCCCCATCGCCGCGGTGTCCGTCATGGTCTGGGTGCTGGAGGTCGTCATGCCGGTGTCGCCGCGCAGCACCCGCTCGTCGCTGCTCTGGAGGTCGAAGGTGTAGTCCTCATCGGAGGAGTAGCGGTGCATGGAGCTGAGCTGGGCCGCCGTGAGACCGTCAAAATGAACGCCGTCGTCCTCGATGCGCGCCAGCCCGATGGGGATAATCCGGGCGCCCTCCAAGCCGCCTCCGTCGTCGTCGACGAGGAGGTAGCGGATCTTCCCCTGGTCGTCGTCCACCAGCACGTCGCGCACAGTGCCGATACGCTGACCACCGCTGATATAGGCCGCCGAGCCGATCGGGTTGTATATCCCCGTGTCCTGGAAGTCCTGGCTGAACCTGCTCGAAATATCGGACAGTCTGTGCAGATGTGGCATACCTTTGGCTCCCTCTGAACTGAATTGCTGTTCGGAGCTATTGTCTGCATTGCGGCCATTCATTGTCTGAGAAGACTAAAAAGTGCATGTAACCCTAACGTTGCTTGAAGTGTCCTTCAAGGCCGGGTTAATCAGGGGCCAGACAGGATCATGACCTCCCCATGACCCAGCGACTCCCCGCGGGTGATACGTTCCTGACAGGAGTGCCCATGCGTGAAGCCCTCGAAACCGACCTGCGAACCGTCCTGAACGGCGTCCTGAATATGCTCGGCACGGTCGAGCGGATGCTGCCCATCGCCGGGGAGGTGCTGCTGCACGGGCGCACCGAGCGGCTGGGCGAGGTGCAGGCCATCGACCGCGAGGTGGACGCCCAGGAGGATAGACTCGAGGCCGAGTGCCTGCGAATCATCGCCCTGCACCAGCCCGTGGCGCGGGACCTGCGGCTGGTCGCCCTGATCCTCAAGAGCCTGTCCGACATCGAGCGGATGGGGGATTACACGGTGCATGTCGCGCAGGACGGAGCGGAACTCGCCCGGCAGCCCGCCCTGAAGCGCTACGTGAACCTGGGGCGGATGCTGGAGCGCCTGGGCGAGATGAGCCAGAACCTCCGCACCGCCATCGCCGACCGCGACGTGACCCGCGCCGAGGCCACCATCCGCATGGACGACGAGGTCGACGACCTGTACGAGCAGATTCAGCGCGAACTCGTCACCTACATGCTCGAAGACCCCCGCAACATCTCCAAGTCCCTGATGCTGATGCGGGTGGGCCGCAGCCTGGAGCGTATCGGCGACCATATGGAGAACGTGGCCGAGCGGGTGAGGTACTGGGTGACGGGGCAGCGGGAGGCGTAGGGGACGGGAGAGTCGGGACCATGGAGGCCCTTTCGAGCAGTGATCCCGAAAGAGCGACCGTCGCTTTAAGTGTTGTCCGCGCTTTGCTCGGGGCGGTCACGCCGGAAATACGCCGCGTAGGCTTCGTGATGGACGGGCGAAGGATTCAGATTCTGTGTATCCACGATGGTGCGCCGAGCGAGAGTCTCAGCGAAGAGATGAACGACGTTGAGGCGGAAATCCTGGGCGATTTTGCCGCCGACGTATCTGTAGAAATACAACTCGTGAGGCTGGATGCTCCGGCGGCCATAGAAAGGGAAGCCGTCTGGGTCTACGCTCGAAAAGAAGGAGCGCCCAATTGACAATCCGAGGAAAGGACCGCCGGAGTTATCGCCAGAGCCGCCAACCCACCGTATAGATGCAGCTCTTCGTGTCCAGCAGGTACAGGTTGGGATTCGGCATCACAACAAAGGCTCCCTCTCCTGCATGGGGGGCTGCTCCCGCTCAATGGGATTCTCGAAGCTGGTCAGGGCCGCGAAGATGGCGTCCCCGTCCTGCCGCTTCACGGGCGTAACGACCAGCCCGCGGCCGCACCGCCTGATCTCCACCTCGCCGTAGGGAAGCTGAACCTCCGATGGAATGCGGACAACCTGACTCTTGCCGCTCCTGAACACTTTGCTCCGGGTCATGCCCCACCTCCCCTTCAGGTAGCCACCGTATCCACGTCCTCCGCCCACAGCGCCCGCATCTCCTCGCTGCGGTCCAATAGCTCGGCCAGCGTCCCCGAGTCGGTCAGGTGCCCGTGCTCCAGCAGCAGGATGCGGTCGGCGCGGGTCAGGGCGGCGCGGCGGTGCGAGACGACGAGGCAGGTGGCGTCCGTCTCGCGGAAGAGGCCGTCCCACAAGAGGGCTTCCGTGCGGGCGTCCAGCGCACTGGACACGTCGTCGAACACGAGGAGATCGGCGTCGCGGGCGAGCATGCGGGCGACGGCGGTGCGCTGCACCTGCCCGCCGGAGAGCTTGACGCCGCGGGCGCCGACCTGGGTGTCCAGCCCCGCCGGAAGCTGCGCCACATCGGGTTCCAGCACGGCGAGCCGTACGGCCCGCTCCAGCCTCTCCGGGTCGCTGCCGCTCAACACGTTCTCGCGCAGGGTGTCGGAGAAGAGGCTGGGAATCTGGGCGGTGTACGCGCTGCGGGGCGGGACGAGGAAGGTGGCGGGGTCCGTGACCTCCTCGCCGTTCCAGAGGATGCGCCCCGAGTCAAGCGGCATCAGGCCGAGCAGGGCGCGCAGCAGGGTCGTTTTGCCACTGCCGATGCGCCCGGTGACGACGACAAACTCGCCCCGGTGCAGGGTGAAGCTCACGTCGGTGATTCCCGCGCCGCTGGGATGATGGGCGGTCAGGCCCTCCACCCGCAGTTCCTCCAGGGGACGGGCTTCGGGCGCGGTGTCCCTGGCGGGCGGCTCGTCATACAGGTGGACGGGGTGGTGGGCGACGACTGTTCCGGCGGGCGCGTCCTGGAGCAGCCGTTCCATCCGGTCGTAGCTGACCCCGGTGCGCCGATGGCGGGCAATCGCGTCGCCGAAAAAGCCCATCGAGCCGGTCAGGCGCGGCAGCAGGCCGATGAACAGCACGAAGTCGGCCACGTCGAGTGCCCCGCCCCGCACCTTGTTCGCGCCCAGCAGCAGCACCAGCCCCACCGCCACGTTCACCATGTTGGTGTTCACGCCGCGGATCAGCTCGGTGAGGAGCACGTCGCGCAGGGCCGCGCGGCGGCGCACCTCGCCGAGGGCGGCCATGCGGGCGACCATCTGATCCTCGCGGGCGGCGAGCTTCACGGCGCTGACGGCCCCGAAAGTCTCGCCGATGAAGTCGGTCACTCGGGCGGTCGCCTCACGCATCCGCCGGCGGTAGGTGCGGATCTTGGGCGAGAGGCGCTGCACGAACACGATCATCAGCAGGAGCGGCGTGCAGACCAGCGCCGTGATAATGGGGTCCACCCGCGCCATCAGCGTGACCGCGATGAGGCAGTAGGCGACCAGGCCCCAGCCGTCCACCCAGACCTCGGTGTAGGCGGCCACGTCGTCCACGTCGTCGCGGAAGCGGCTGACCGCCTCGGCGGGGGTGTCGGGGAGGCGGCGCGAGCCCCGGGCAGTGAGCAGGTAGCTCAGCAGGTTGCGCCGCACCAGGGCGTCCAGCGTGTACCACAGCTCGATCCAGGCCACGAACGCCCCGTAGAAGATGCCGAAGCGGCTGAGGCGCACGAACGCGAACCATCCGACCGACACCCAGGCGGCGGCGACCAGCGGGTCGATGGGCGCGCCCGCCGACCGGAGCGGGTCCGCCTCCTCCAGGTGCCGGAATACGCCGCTGACGGCCAGGGTGAGCAGCGCGGGCGCGGCGTGGACCATCCCCCACATCAGCAGGTTGAAGGCGAAGAGCCCCGGCCGGTACGTGAAGAGCCGCCGGGAGAGGGCGAAGGTGCGGTCGTGGGCGGGGGGGGGCGAGGTGGTGGTCATGGGAGGCTCCGCAGACAGGGCAGTGGGAAGTGGTGAGTGGGAAGTGGAAAGGAGGGACGGGGGCTCCGGCCCGGGCAGGGGCAGGCGCAACCACTCCCCACTGACCACGGGCCACTTCCTACCCCCCTCACGCCAGCACCCCTTCCTCCAGCTCCTCTGTCCCGGCCCGCAGCAGCGCCGCGTAGTGGCTGTGCCCGTCGCGGGCGAGGGCGGCGCGGGGGCCGTCCTCCAGCACCCGCCCGTCGCCCAGGACGAGGATGCGGTCGGCGCGGGCCACGGTCTCCAGGCGGTGGGCGATCACGATGGCGGTGCGCCCGGCGAGCAGGCGGGTCATCGCCTGGGTGAGCTGCGTCTCGGTGGCGGGGTCCAGGCGGCTGCTGGGCTCATCGAGGATGATCACGGCGGGGTCGCGCAGCAGCACCCGGGCGAAGGCGAGGAGCTGCGCCTGCCCCGCGCTGAGGCTGCCGGTGGGCAGGGGCGTCCGCACCCCGTCCTCCAGCCGGGCCAGCCAGCGCCCCAGGCCGACCTCGCGGAGCGCGGCCTCGACCTCGGTGTCGGGGACCGAGTCGTCGAAGAAGGAGAGATTGTCACGGACGGACGCCTGGAAAAGCTGCACGTCCTGGGTGACGACCGCCACCCCGGTGCGGAGGCTATGCAGCCGCACGTCACGGGTGTCCACTCCGCCCAGTTTCACGCTGCCCTCGGTCGGGTCGTACAGCCGCGACACCAGGCGGGTGAGGGTGGTCTTGCCGCTGCCCGTCCGGCCCAGCAGGCCGACCGTCTGCCCGGCGGGAAGGTGGAAGGAGATGTCGTGCAGCACAGGGCGAACGCCAGGGTCCTCCGGCGCGTAGCTGAAGCTCACGTGCTCAAAGCGCAGGTCGAGGGGGCCGTCCGGCAGGTCGCGCGTGCCCTCGGTGAGTTCCGAGCGCAGGGCGAGCAGTTCGCCGACCCGGGCGAGACCTGCCCCCGCCTTCTGGAGGTCCTGAAGCTGTTGGGTCAGTTGGTCGATGGGTTCCTCGACCATGCTCATGTACTGGTACAGCAGGAAGGCGGTGCCCAGCGTGATCGCCCCCGCCGCGTACAGGCCGACCGCCGCGCCCAGGATGCCCACGTACCCGGCCGCGAACAGGATCATGCTGAGCTGCCACACCACCGCCCGCCGCCGCCACGAGAAGGTGCTGCGCCGGAAAAACTCGCGCTGAACGCGCAGGAAGCCGCGCAGGTGGTGTTCACCCGCGCCCAGCGCGCGCACGTCGTCCAGCCCCGAGAGCCGCTCCTCGACGTAGCCGAAAAGCTGGGCGCTGCTCTCGCGCTCCAGGCGGGTGGGTTCCACGCCGATCTTCCGCACCCGGTTCATGGCGATCAGGGTCACCGCCACGAAGAGGGTGATCCCCACCCCCACCCGCCAGTCTGTCAGGTAGAACATCACGACCGCGCCGAGCAGGAGCAGCGCCGCCCCGAAGACGCGCACCGCGAACTGCGAGAAGAAGTTGCTCAGGGCCGTCACGTCGCCGTCGATGCGCTCGATCATCTCGCCGGGCGTGCGCTCCTTGTGCTCGCGCATGTCCAGCGAGAGCATGTGCCGCATCAGGTCCGCGCGCAGCCGGTTGGTGGCCGTCCAGCCCACCCGCGCGCCCACGTAGGTGGCCCCGGCAGTCAGCAATTGCACCCCCACCGCGAGCGCGATGTACAGCCCCGCCAGCCGGGCGAGCAGCCCCACGTCTGCCCCAGAGCCCAGCTTGGCGTTGTCCACGAAGCGGCGCAGCAGTTGCGGCAGCAGCAGGTTCAGCCCGGTGCCCGTCAGCAGCAGCGTGGCGAGCGCGATGACCTGCCATTTCAGCGGGCCGAGGTACGTCTTCAGGACGCCCAGCGCACCGGCACGCGGTGGGGAAGATGAGGAAGGAGACGGCGCGTCGGGCATTTTTCCAGGCTAGGACGGCGGGGGATGAGGACGCATCCGCCGAGTGGCGCAGTGGGGGGGGCGGGATTCATGAGGGTCCGAACAAGGCCGTTCCCACTTCCATCCAGTTGTCCGCGCCGGTCAGGTGCAGGTCCTCCAGAATCCCGTCCCACTCGTCCGGGTAGTACAGCAGGGCGCGGGCCGTCGCCTCGTGCACCTCATCCGGGGTGAGGTTCAGGGTGGCGGCCCAAGCCCGTCGGGCGGCGGGCCAACGGCGGAATTGGTTCACGGCGGGCGAGATCAGGTCGTGGGCGGGCGGGCCGGAACGGGCGTCGCTCCAGTCGATCAGCCCGGTCAGAGTGACGTGCCCGGCCTGCTCCCCGCACAGCAGGTTGAGGAAGTTCAGGTCCCCGTGCAGCAAGACCGGCGCGTGCGCGAAGCCGGGGCCGTTCCACACCACGTCGAGCAGAAACGCCTCGGCACTCCGGGCTAAGGCGGGAGGAGCGCGCAGTTCGCGGGGGAGTTCGAGCCCCTGACGCAGGAGCAGCCCCGGCCAGTCGAAATGGAGGTCGGCGGGGAGGGGCAGGGCCTGCACGGCGCGCAGCAGTTCCGCCTGCTGTCCTGCAAGCCGAATCTGCTCGGACTCGGCGAGCTCTCCCCACACCTCCCGCAGAGGCCTGCCCGGCAGGCGCCGCGTGACCAGATACGCCCACTTTCCCAACGTCCCCCCAGCCAGCAGGTCGGGGGTGGGCAACGGCAACTGCCCCCGGACTGCCCGGAGCGCCGCGCCCTCCCGCCGCGCGTCCCCGGCCCAGAAGGGGGGCACAAGCTTGACCACCGCGTCCCCGACGGCAAACACGGCATTCTTCCCCAGCCGGAAGCGGGTGAAGTCGCCTTCAGGCAGGCCGTGGCGCTCCCGGACCTCCTCCAAAGCCGCTCGCCAGGGAGCGAGGGGCTGGGTATGGAGGGTCAGGAAGGCGCCGTAGGTGAGGGGTTCGGGGAGGAGCATCCCGTCAGGCTAGGCCGCACCGGGGCTCGCCACATCCGCTGCGTGGCGGACCCGCAGGACGTTACAGTTCCGCCAGCTTTGCCAGCACCACTTCCGGGCGCACCGTGTAGTCGCTCGTCTTCGCCTCCACATGCTCGAAGCGCACCACACCCGCCTTGTCGATCAGGAAGACGGCCCGCCCGGTCACCCCGCGCTCGTCGATGGCGACCCCGTACTGCCGGGCCACGTTCAGGTTCAGGTCGGCGAGGAGGGGCACCTCGATGCCGTACTCGGCGGCCCAGGCCTTGTGGGTGTACACGCTGTCGCGGTTGACGCCCAGGACCACGGCCCCGGCCTCGGCGAAGTCGTCCTGCCGCCCGGAATACTCGGGAAGCTGCATGGAGCAGACCGGGCTGAAGTCGAGCGGGTAGAAGACCAGCACCACGTGGCTGTGCCCCCGGTAGCTGCTGAGGGTCACCGTCTCCCCGGTCGAGGAGGGCAGCGTGAAGTCGGGCGCGGGCTGACCGAGCAGGCTCATGGCGTCCATGGTAGCGAGTGGGGGCGGGTTACTCCGTCCTTTTGAACATTCCCCACAGCAGTCCGGCCACGACAGGCAGCACGATAAGAGCCGCCGTGAGCCAGCCGCCCACGCCCCAGCCGCACGCACGGTTGGCGAGGCCGAGTCCCGCACACAGCACGGCAAAGAGAATCAGCCAGGGAAAAGAACGCCGGGAAGACTCCGTCACCACGTCACCGTACCCTGGCCTGAACGGCACCGACGCCGGAACTATGAATGTTTCCCGCTTTACACCGCGTCCCAATTCACCGGTGTGTCAGGAAAGGGGGGCTAGTCTGGACGAGTACCGTCCACCACTCTGCACCCCCGGACGGCAAGGAGACCGACATGGCCGAGATTCTCCCCCCCAACATGCTGAACGAGCGCCCGCGCACGCCCGCCGGGCTGCTGAGCAACCGTGAAAAAGACCGCCTGATCGAGCGGGGCTTCCTGGGCCTGTACCGCTGGTACACGGCGCGCAGCCAGGAGACGCGCAACTGGAACCCCGACCGGTCCTTCGACTGGCGAAACATGAACAAGGACCTGCCGCCCGAGGTCATCACGGTGCTGCAGGGCTTTTTCGCGGTCGAGCAGTACGCGCCCGACTTCACCAGCCAGCTTATCCACGTGGTCCGGCGCTCGCATGGCCGCAGCCACTTCCAACTGCGCTGGGGCAGCGAGGAGGAAAAGCACGCCGACGCCTGGGAGAACGCCGTGCTGTTCAGCGAGCAGCGCAGCCCCGAGTGGATCGAGGAGTACAAGCAGCGGCTGCGGTCCCAGACCTGGGAACTGCCCTTTCCCGACGCAATCCACAACCTCGCGTACACCGTGTTTCAGGAGCGGGCCACCCAGCTCAACTACCTGAACATGATGAAGATCGCCCAGGGGAGGAGCGAGAAGCCGCACCTGAAGGGCGTGACCGACCCGGTCCTCGCCAAGGTCGCGCAGACCATCGCGGTGGACGAGGCGGCGCACTACAACTTCTTCCTCGAGGGCCTGCGGATGTACCTCTACTACTACCCCGAGCGCACGCTCGACGCGATCAAGAACGTGATTGCGCAGTTCTCCATGCCCGCCGCGCAGCTTGTGCCCGACTGGCAGGAGTTCTACGAGACGGTGTACCGTGCGGGCATCTACGGCCCCCGCGACTTCTCGCGCGACGTGATGCAGGTCGCCTTCCGCAACCTGGGCATCGAGAGCCGCAAGGCGCTGGAGGAGGGCATTCGCAAGACCCGCGAGGTGCCCGACTTCGACGGCGGCAACTTCAAGACGACCGCCATCTTCGAGACCTTCGACTACGGCCAGGTCGAGGGCGACGTGCGGAGGCTGCACGTCAAGATTCAGGACTACGAGAAGGAGATCGGCTTCGACAAGCTCGACCCCACCGAGTTCGTCGAGAACCCCGAGGTGCCGAAGAAGGCGGAGTCCGGGCAGGCGGCGGACGACTGAGCCACCCCTCAAAACAGTGAGGCTCCTGCTCTGGCGGGGGCCTTCTGCGTTGGGGCCTGACCCGCCGGGCACGCTCGCCCCGTAAGCTGACCCCCAATGCCCGCCCTCGAAGTCTTTCTCGTCTTCCTGCGCCTGGGCCTGACGAGTTTCGGCGGGCCGGTCGCGCATCTGGGCTACTTCCGCGCGGAGATCGTGGCGCGGCGCGGCTGGCTGGGCGAGGCGGGCTACGCGGACGTGGTGGCCCTCGCCCAGTTCCTGCCCGGCCCGGCGAGCAGTCAGGTCGGCATGACGCTGGGGCTGCTCCGGGCGGGGTGGCCGGGACTCTTAGCGGCCTGGACAGCCTTCACCCTGCCCAGCGCCCTCCTCATGTTCGCCTTCGCGCTGGGTCTGACCCGGTTAGGAGACGTGGCGGGGGCCGGGTGGCTCGCGGGACTCAAGGTCGCCGCCGTGGCGGTCGTGGCGCAGGCGGTGGCGGGGATGTGGGGCAGTCTGGTGACGGACCGGACTCGGGCGGGGCTGGCACTGGGGGTGGCGGCGGCCTTGCTGCTGCTGCCGGGGGCCGGGGCACAGATGGGGGCGCTGCTGGTCTGCGCGCTGGTCGGCTGGCGGTTTCTTCCTGCCGGAACAACTGGCGCGGGCCACCTGCCGCGCGTTCCTGTCTCCCAGCGGGTGGGAGCAGGGCTGCTGCTCGCCTGCGGGTTGGGTCTCCTGCTCCTCCCCCTCCTCGCGCCGCTGGGTGCCCGGTGGGCGCTCGCGGACGCCACCTTCCGGGCGGGGGCGCTCGTGTTCGGGGGTGGGCACGTGGTCCTGCCGCTGCTGGAGACGGGCTTCGTGCCCCGCTTCCTGCCGCACGAGACCTTTGTGGCGGGGTATGGGGCGGCGAACGCGGTGCCGGGGCCGCTCTTTACCTTCGCCACGTACCTGGGGGCGGCGCAGGGGGCGGTTCCCGCCTGGCAGGGTGCCCTGATCGCCACGCTCGGCGTCTTTCTCCCCGGCGCCCTGCTGATGGCCGGGGCGCTGCCCTTCTGGACGGCGCTCTCGGCCCGGCCCGCCGCACGCTCGGCACTGGCGGGGGTCAACGCGGGGGTGGTGGGGCTGCTCCTCGCTGCCCTGTATGACCCGGTCTTCACCTCCGGCATTCGCGGCCCGCGGGAGGCGGCGCTGGCGTTCGTGGCCTTCGGGGCGCTGACGGCGGGGCGAGTTCCGGCTTGGGCCGTCGTGGGGGCATGTGCGGTGGTGGGGTGGGTGCTGTCCTGAAAGACCGTCTGACAGGGCAGGCAGCGGCAACGACCTCAAGGCGTGTGGTTGTGGGAAGGAGAGCCTTAAGAGGCGTGACCGGATGGGCAGGGCATCTTGATACGGTTTGCCCCCACCCCCCCCGCCCCCCTACCCCCACCGGGGGCAGGGGGGAGTTTTCCGCTGCGCTCGGCAAGGGGCCCGGCCCATCACGCCTGTGGCCGTCCTCCTTCACGCGGAATGTTTGATCTTGCTGCATCCTCAGCCACGTGCCCACCGTCTCGCTGCGCGAGCCGACGTGGTGAAGGCGGTGCGAGAGCAAGTTCCTTGCGGGGATCGTCCGTCCACCATAGACGGTTTTGAAAAAGCTAAAGCTTTGGCGCCATTGGCTCCTCCCCCCTGCGGGGGAGGTTGGGAGGGGGTGGCGAGCACAGATCGCCCTATTGCCCGGCCCCAGAGGGCCCTGGCGTCCCCTCCCGATCCTCAACTTTCCAGCCCGTACATCCCTGTCCGTCAGCAACCGTCTCACATAGTCGCTAAGTCCCGTAAGCCTCCTCCTCCAACCCGTAAATCTCGAGGAACCGCTGGACCCGGGCCTCCAGTGAGGGCAAGGGCGCCACTTCCCCGCATACCCAGTCGGGCTGGTAGTTGCGGCAGACGGCGGGCCGGGTCATGTAGACGGCGCACAGGCAGTCTCTACCCAGATGGACGCACGGCACGCCCAGCGGCTTCCCCAGCGCGTGAATATCGGGGGCCGAGCAGCACGCCCCGCACGCCGTACACTCGCGCACGAGTGGGGAGCGGGGCGGGAAGTCGGGGGGCGCGGCGAAGGGGTCCATGGGCGGATCAGGAAGACCGTAGCGCCTCTGGCCCGCGCCCGGTGTAACCCGGTCCTCTACCTGAACTCGCGGGCCGCGGCGATCAGCGCATCGTTCTCGGCGGGGGTGCCCACGGCGACGCGCAGGCAACCCTCCAACATGGGGAGCCGGTCTTGGCGGCGCACCACGATGCCGCGGCTCAGCAGGTGGCGATAGGCGGCCTCCGCGTCCGGCGTGCGGATCAGGTAGAAGTTCGCCCGGCTGGGGTGAACCGTCCAGACGGGGTGATCCGCGAGGGCGGCGATGACCCGCTCCCGCTCGCGCACGACCTCTGCCGCGCGCTCGGCCACGTACCCAGGGTTTTCCAGCGCCACCTCCAGCGCGGCCTGGGCAAGAGTACCGACGTTGAAGGCGGGAACGAGCTTCTGAAGCTGGGTGGCGAGGGCGATGCTGCCCAGCGCGTACCCCAGCCGCACGCCCGCCAGCCCCCACGCCTTGCTGAAGGTCCGCAGGCTGAGGCGGTTCTCCCCCGCCCGCACAAGGTTCCGGTAATCGGTGCCGCTGAACTGGTGGTACGCCTCGTCGAGGACGACGACCCAGCCTTCGGCGGCCTCCACGACCTCGCGCACCGCAGCCTCCGCGTCCACGAAGCCGGTCGGGGCATGGGGCTGGGTCACGTAGAGCACGCCGGGGCGGTTCTCCCGCAGGGCGGCCTTGAGTGCCCCCACCGGCAGCGAGAAGTCAGGGTTCAGCGGCACCTGCACCAGCCGGGCGTCCAGCAGCCGCGCCTCCAGGGTGTACACGCTGAAGGTGGGGCTCACCGTCAGCACGGTCTGCCCGATCCCCGCCAGCTCGGTGAGCAGCTTGATGAGGACGTTGCTGCCCGGCGTGAGGACCACGCCCGCCGGGTCCCAGCCCTCGAAGGCGGCGACCCGTTCCTTCAGAGTGTCGGCGTGGAGGTCGGGATAGCGGTTCCAGGGACGGGCCAGCATCCGCCCCGTCGCCACCACCTTGAGGTCCGCCGGGAAGTCGTAGGCGCTCTCGTTCTGGTCGAGCTTGATGGGGGCGTCGATGGGCGTGAAGGGGTACGCGGGCACCGAGCGGACGGCGGGGCGCACCCCGGCGGGCTCGGCGGGATTCGTCACAGGAGGCCGGGAGGTCATGCCGACCGTTCTACCACCCGCCACGCGCCCCGGGTGGGCTGTCCACGCATCCCAAACGGGCGTTCGCTTGTTCGCGTGCTAGCCTACCCTCACAGCCGCCCATGACGGACCGTCCTGCCCCCACCCCCGAGATGCCGCCCGCCGACTCCCCCGCCCGGAACCGGCGCGAGCAGATTCACGAGGTCGCGGGCCGCCTCTTCTCCGAGCGCGGCTACCACGCGACCAGCATGCGCGACCTGGCTGGGCAGCTCGGGATGCAGGGGGGCAGCTTGTACGCGCACATCAGCGGCAAGGAGGACCTGCTCGTCGAGATCGTGCAGCAGGCGGCGCGGCAGTTCGACGCGGCCCTCCTCCCGCTGCGGGGCGAGGCGATGCCCGCCGACCAAAAGCTGCGCGAGGCGATGGAGCGGCACATCCGGGTGGTGGCCGACAACATGGAGAGCGCGACCGTGTTCTTCCACGAGTGGAAGCACCTCTCGCCCGCCGCCTACGCCCACGTGACGAGCTGGCGCGACACCATCGACGCCTTCTACCGCGACCTCGTGGCCCAGGGGATGGGCGAGGGCCTGTTCCGCCCCGACCTGGACGTGAAGATGACCGCCAACCTGATCCTGTCCGCCGTGAACTGGACCTACACCTGGTATCGCCCGGGCGGCCCCCTCACCCCGCGCGACGTGGCCGAACGGTACGCCGACATGTTGCTGGTTGGCCTGCGGGCACCGGACCCGGCATGAGCCACCCCACCGTCACGGTCCGCATCCGCGACGCGCTGCGGTACGCCCAGGGCCGCGCCGCGAAGCTGGACCGCACCCAGCAGCTCGAACTGGGCGAGGACCTGTTCATCCGCATCGGTCCCGGCGGGCGCAAGTTCCTGCTGTTCTGCCTGGACGGCGAGCCGGACCAGGGCACCGCCCGCGCCGTCGCCGAAGCGCTGGGGCTGAAAGACCCCCAGTACGGCTGGCACCAGGGGGCCACCCTGCGCTCGCTGACTGTGGTGGAGGCGGGGGCGGAGGGCAACGCTGAGGCGGGGATAGAAGACGCACCGGAGGGGAGCTGAAGCCGAGCGCGCACGCTACGGTGGGCCTCACTCCCCTCCGCTCAATCCCGCCTCGTCATGTCGGCCGTGTACCCGCCGCCGGGCCACTGCCAGCCGCCCGTCACCGTCCGGCCATCCTCGCTGAACGTTCCCCGGTAGAAACTCGGGGAGTCCCTGACTCCGGCCCAGATGGTGAGCGTGTCGCCCTCCAGCTCGTAGACGTAGTCGAGCGTCATCCCATCGGTGTAGCTGTAGACGCGCGTGTGGATGTCCGCAGACGGCTCGCCCCCGAAGGGATACAGGTGGCCGATGATCTCGATCCCGCGGATGGGCCTGCCGTCATGCATGAGGTCGAAGTGCTGCATCAGGAAGAAGCCGCCTTGCAGCCACTCGTACCGGACCTCGCCCGTCGCGTCCCCGAAGACCTGCCAGGTGCCGACCAGCCGGTCAAGACTCCTGAGGTCGGGATTGGGTGTCAGCGGTTCGGCGGACATGCTGTTCCTCCTGTCTGAAAGGGGTGGACACTGAGCCACGCGGGAGTTCGGCCCGGTGAGTGTGTACTCCGTTGCGCCACGCAAGCCCACGTTCAGCCCAGCGAGACGGCCACCTGCTCCAGCAGGTCCAGCGCCCGCTGCATCCCCGCCTCCATCCCCGAGTTCAGGTGGGCGTCGCGGTCCGCCTGGCTCCGGTGCTGCACCAGGATGGTGAGGGTCGTCCGGCCGTTCTCCTCGGTAAAAGTGACGGTGTTCAGCGCCTCCCCGTCCGGCATGCCCTCGTAGACCTCCGTGGAGACGATCCGCTCGTTGGGCACGATCTCGCGGTATTCACCGTGGAAGCCGACCTCGGGGCCGCCGTTCGGCACCATCACGTAGCGCCAGGCGCCGCCCACCCGCAGGTCGATCTCGGCCACCGTCACCTCACCCAGGTCGGCGCCCCACCAACGTTTGACGAGGTCGGGGGTGGTAAAGGCGCGGTAGACGAGGTGCCTGGGCGCAGCGAACTCGCGGGTCATCAGGATCTGCTTATCGCCGGGGAGCGTCACGGTCGCGGCCTTGCTCGCCTGTACCACCATCTCGTTCCTCCTGCTGGAGTTCTTCCAGCACGCTGTCCAGCCGCTCAAACCGCGCGGACCACGTTCGCTCGTACTGGCTCACCCAGTCGTGGATGGGCCTGAGCGCCTGGCCGTTGAGGCGGTAGAGCCGCTGCCGTCCGTCGTCCCGCACGCCCACCGCGCCGACTTCGCGCAGCACCCGCAGGTGCTTGGACACCTGGGGCTGCGCCAGACCGAGCAGCCGCACCAGATCGTTCACGCTGCGCTCCCCCGTGGCGAGGAGATCCAGAATCTCCCGCCGCCGGGGCTCCGCCACCGCATTGAACGCATCCGTGGTCGTCGCCGCCCGTGCCATGGGACTATTATATACCTATATTGGAATATATCAAGAGGGAGGCTCCCTGTTGGAGACCGTAGCGCTGGCACCCCGTTCCAGGCAGGCCGGCAGAAGAGGCCTGTCCTTCGGCACAAGCCACACCTTGTGGTGCAGGCCTCCCCACTCGGTTCAGGAACCCGAAAGCACGCCCCCGGTCACGAGCCCGGGCCTGCGGGAACACGCCCGATCCCGAACCTTCACGCGCAGCGGTGAGGCTGATGGCACGGGGTCACGCGGCCCCGGAGGACTTCAGCGCCCCGATCAGGCCCGGCCAGATCACGCGCAGAACGGCCTCGGTGAGTTCCTCCCCACTCATCCCGGGTTGCGAGGGCCACCACTCGGCCAGCCCGTGGATGCCCTGCTTGACGAACTCCATCTGGAGGCGCAGCCGCCGCATCTCCGCCGCGCCGGGCGCCTGCGGCAGCAGGGGAAGGAGCAGGGCCAGCAGGGCAGTCGTCACCTCCTCCTGAATGGAGGCGGCCAGGACCTCCAGGGCGGGCTCCCCGCGCGGCGTCACCAGCAGGACCCGCATCGCCTGCGGGTGGCTCCCGACATAGGTGAAAAAGGCCCGCAGGGCCGCGCGCAGCCGCTCCTCCACATCGCCTTCCGCGACCAGGGCCTGCTGCCCCACCTCCAGCAGCTCGGCCCGAATCACCGTCATCACCTCCGCGAAGAGGTTCTCCTTGGAAGAAAAGTGATCGTACAGCACGGGTTTCGAGACGCCCGCCCGCGCCGCGATCTGGTCCAGGCTCACGCCGTAGTAACCGGACGCGGCGAAGAGGTCGGTGGCGCTCTGGAGGATCAGGGAACGGCGCTCGTTCCGCTTCAATCTGCGCTTGTCACCCACCTCCTCATGCTAAGCTACTAACCAGTAACCTACTATTTGGTAGGTTCGGGCTCTCGTTCCAGGAGGTCGTGCTCGTGGTTGTATCAGCGCTTCAGATCGTCTTGGCGTTGGTGATGCTGCTCTCCGGTCTGGCGAAGAGCCGGATGTCCAAGGCCCGCCTCCTTCAGACCGGGCAGTCCGGCATGACCGACCTGGAATTGCCCACCATTCGCTTCATCGGCATCAGCGAGCTGCTGGGCGCCCTGGGCCTCACCCTGCCGTGGTGGACGGGGATCGCGCCGTGGCTCACGCCGCTCGCCGCGCTGGGCTTCGCGGTCATCATGGTCCTGGCCTTCGGCGTCCACACCGGGTTGATGCGCCGCGCCCCCAGCCCGGAGGTCGCCCGGCGGGAGGCGTGGAACCGGGTCACGAACGTCGTGCTGCTGATCGCCTCGTTGACTGTGGTGGTCGTGCGGGGTGGGGAATTGCTGGGGCAGTAAAAGGAGGCACCCCCACCCGCGGGTGAGGGCGCCCGAACCTGGCTGCGCTTACGCCCCGACGAGCGCAGGCTCGAAGCCGAACACCGCGCGGTCGTCCACGGCGAGGGGCTCGTTTCCGGCCTTGATGGTCGCGGCGAGGGTCTTCGTCTCGGGGAAGAGCTTGGTGAAGTAGAAGCGGGCGGTCTGCACCTTGGCGAGGTAGAAGCCGCTCACGTCCTGCCCGGCGTCCACCTTTTCCTGGGCGATCTTCGCCATGCGCGCCCACAGGTAGCCGTACACCACATGGCCGAAGTAGCGCAGGTAGTCCACGGCGGCGGCGTTCACCTCGTCGGCGCCTTCCGGCCCCTGCATCGCCTTCTGGCCGATCACCATCGTCAGCGTGCCGAGCTGGTTCGCGGCCTTGCCCAGCGCGTCGAGGTACGGCGCCAGGTTCTCGTCCTCGGCGTTCTCCTCGACGAACTCCTGGAGCATTCCAGCGAGCTTCTGGAGCTTCTTGCCGCCGTCCATCAGGACCTTGCGGCCCAGCAGGTCGAGCGACTGGATGCCGTTCGTGCCCTCGTAGATCTGGGCGATGCGGGCGTCGCGGACGAACTGCTCCATGCCCCACTCGCGGATGTAGCCGTGCCCGCCGAAGACCTGCTGGCTCTGGACGGCGACATTGAAGCCGTTGTCGGTCATGAAGGCCTTGGCGACCGGCGTGAGGAGCGCCACGAGGTCGGCGGCCTCCTTGCGCTTGGCCTCGTCGGGGTGGTGGTGCTCGATGTCGATGCTCAGCGCGAGCCACATCGCCAGCGCCCGGCCCGCCTCGGTGTACGCCTTGCCCGTCAGCAGCATGCGGCGCACGTCGGGGTGAACGATGATGGGGTCGGCCACGTCCTGCGGCTTCACGCGGGGCTCGTGGCGCATCTGCACGCGGTCCTTGGCGTAGGCGAGGGCGTTCTGGTACGCGACCTCACCGAGCGCGAGGCCCTGGAGGCCGGTGCCCAACCGGGCGGCGTTCATCATGATGAACATGTGGTTCATGCCCTTGTTGATCTCGCCGACGAGGAAGCCCCTCGCGCCGTCGAAGTTCAGCACAGCGGTCGCGTTGCCGTGAATGCCCATCTTGTGCTCGATGGAGCCGCACATGACGCCGTTGCGCTCGCCGGGCGTGCCGTCCGCGTTCGGCAGGAACTTGGGCACCAGGAAGAGCGAGATGCCCTTCGTGCCCTGCGGGCTGCCCTCCAGCCGCGCCAGGACGAGGTGCAGGATGTTCTCGGCCAGGTCGTGTTCGCCCGCGCTGATGAAGATCTTGGTGCCCGTGATGCTGTAGGAGCCGTCGCCGTTGTCGGTCGCCTTGGTGCGGATGATGCCCAGGTCGGTGCCCGCGTGCGGCTCGGTGAGGCACATCGTGCCGGTCCACTCGCCCGAGACGAGCTTGGGCAGGTAGAGGTTCTTCAATTCCTCGCTGCCAACGGCGTGCAGGGCCGAGTACGCCCCGTGCGAGAGGCCGGGGTACATGGACCACGCGACGTTCGCCGAGTTGATCATCTCGACCATCACGTTGGAGACGAGGTGCGGCAGGCCCTGGCCGCCGTAGGTGGGGTCGGCATCGAGGGCCGTCCAGCCCGCCTCGCGGTACTTCTTGTACGCGGCCTTGAAGCCGGTGGGGGTGGTGACACTGCCGTCCTCGTGCCGAACGCAGCCCTCCTCGTCGCCCACGCGGTTGAGGGGCACGAGTTCGGTCTCGACGAAGCGGGCGCCCTCCTCGAGCACCTGGGCGATGAGGTCGGGGTCAGCGGTCTCGTTCTCGGCGTAGAAGGGCAGCCCGGCGAGCATCTGGGGGGCCTGGAGCAACTCGTGCATCAGGAACTTGATGTCGCGCAGGGGGGCTTTGTACTGGGGCATGTCTGGTCTCCTCCTGGGGGCACCCCGAAGAAGGGCACCTCTCACTTTTCTCTTGTACTCAGTCTAAAACGTTAACCGACCTAAAGTCACGTGTGCTGCGTCACACCGTACCGCTCCCTCACAGCTCTTCGGGTATTCTGGCCGGGAACATGAACTACCCAAGCCTGGTCTGGCACCTCAAGCGTACCGAGTTGTTCGCGGACCTTGAGCTGACCGAACTGGAACGTGTGGCCGCGTCCACCCCCTACCGTTCCTATGGGCCGGGAGAAGTCATCTACCGCATGGACGACCCGGCGGACGCCCTCTACTTCGTGCGCAGCGGGCTGGTCAAGATCAGCAAGCTCTTTCCCAACGGCAAGGAAGCCATTCTCGGGGTGATCGGCCAGCACGACACCTTCGGCGAACTGCTGCTGCAACCCGAGGAGCGCCGCCCCACCCAGGCCGAGGCGCTGGAGCGCACCACCCTGATCGTGCTCCCGCGCCACGAGCTGCAAAAGCTGCTGGACACCAAGCCCGCCCTCGCCATGAAGCTGATCCGCCTGATGGCCGCGCGGCTGTTCGAGGCGCAATCGTGGACGGCGGCGGTGAGTGCCTACTCCGCTCCCGAGCGGGTCGCTAGCCTGCTCTACCGCCTCGCCAACGAGTTCGGGCGGCCCCACGCGCAGGGGGTGGAACTGGCCCTCAAGCTCAACCAGGAGGACATCGCCCGGATGGTGGGCGCCACCCGCGAGACGGTGAGCCACTCGCTCGGGAAGCTGAAGCAGGAGGGAGCCATCGTGCGCGCGCGCACCCCGATGATCCTCAACCCCAAGGGGCTGCGCCGCTTCCTGGAGGAGGAAGAGTAGGCTACAGCGGGTCTGTCCCGGCCAGCACGGGGGCCGGGTCGTCCTTTCCCATCTTCGCCGCCAGCCGCCGCCGCGCGACCTCCGCCCAGAGGTAACGCGCGGCGAGCGTTCGGTAGGGGGACCAGGCCCGGACGGCGGCCTGCGCCTCCTCAGGTGATGCTTCTGGATACAGCCGCGCCACCTCCTGCCGCAGCACGAGGTCGCCGAAGCTGAACACGTCGGGGCGGGAGAGGCCGAAGATCAGGAACATCTCGACCGTCCAGCGCCCGATCCCCGGCAGGGGGATGAGGGCCGCAATCACCGCCTCGTCGGGCAGGGCCGCGAGGTGGGCGAAGTCCACCCGGCCATCTAACGCCGCGTCCGCCAGCGCCCGCACGGTGCGGACCTTGGCCCAGGAGAGGCCCGTGGCGCGCAGCTCGTCCGGCGTGACTCGCAGCAGATTCTCGGGGGTGATGCCGCCCAGCGCCGCCTCCAGCCGGGCGTGGATACTGGCCGCCGCCCGGACGGAGAGCTGCTGGCCGCCCACACTCCGCACCAGGGTGCCGAAGGGGTCCGGTGTGGGGGCGAGTACGGGCAGCGGGCCGACGCGCGCCAGCACCTCGGCAAGTGTGGGGTCGCGGGAGAGCCAGGCGAGCGCCCCGGCATGGTCGGTCAGGGGAGGGGTGGGGAACACCCGACCACTCAAGCGCACCACCCGCCCCGGGCGCATGAGCCACTCGGCGGAGGAACGTGAAGAAACTTCAGCCCGCGCCCCTCGCACCTGATGGGCGACCGCCTTAGCGTGGGGGCATGAAGCGTTTCCTTGCCGTGCTGCTGGCCGCCCTCCTCGCCGCGCCCGCGTTGGCGCAGATTCGCATCACCCGGCCCGCCCCGCCCCCCGCTCCGGCGACCCCGGCCACCGCGCCCGACCTCTCGGACGTGCCCGCGGGGTGGCGCGTGGTGAGTGGCCGCATCCAGGCCCCCCGTGAGGTTCGCCTGCCCGCCGGAAGCACCGTCACGATCAGCCTGGAGGACGTGACCCTGGCAGACGCCCCGAGTACCACCCTGCTGCGGGTGAGCTTCCCCGTGAGCCGCCTCTCGACGCCGTACCAGATTCAGTTCAATCCGGTGCGCCTGAATCCCCGCCGCACGTACGCCGTGCGGACCCAGGTTCGCGGGCCGGACGGCCGCCTGCTGTACACGAGCGACACCCGCCAGGAACTCCCGGGCGGGCGCAACGCGGTGCTGAACCTGCGGGTGGTGCCCGTCCGCTGAGCCCTCACAGGTTCCACCCCCCCGCCACCTCCAGTTCCTGCCCCGTCACGTAGTCGCTCGCCCGCACGAAGTACAGGGCCGCGTCCACGAGTTCCGCCACCGTGCCGACCCGCCCGGCGGGAATCTCGCGCAGGGGCTGGCTCACCGACGTTTCGATGACGCCCGGGGACACCACGTTCACGCTGACGCCCGTGCCCGCGAGGACCTTGGCGAGCGCGTGCGAGAGGTGCAGGACGCCCGTTTTAGCGACCACGTAGGGCACGATGCCGGGCCGGGCGATCAGGTGCCGCGCTCCCGCGTAGCCCAGGTTCACGATGCGACCGAAGCCCGCCTCCCGCATCAGGGGCGCCGCCGCCTGGCAGGTGGCGAAGGTCGCGGTGAGGTTGGAGGCGAGCATGTCGGCCCACTCGGCGTCCGTCGTCTCCAGGAGGGGCTTATGAACATAGTTGCCGACGTTGTTGATGAGGACGGCGAGGGGCGAATCCGGGAACGCCTCGTGGGCCTCCCGGACGAGCCGCCGCGCCTGGTCGGGGTCGGTGAGGTCGGCCCGGAGGACGGTCGCCCGCACCCCCCGCTCCTCGCAGAGCCGCGCCGTCTCCCGCGCGTCCGCCCCGCTGCCCCGGTAGTGGACGGCGACCGCGTACCCCTCGCCCGCGAGCGCGACCGCCAGCGCCCGCCCGATGCCCCGCGCCGAGCCGGTGACGAGGGCGGTGCCCCTCACGCCTCCCCCCGGCTCAGGGCGAGGTCCACCAGGGTCCGGGTGAAGGTATTGAGCGGGTAGGTGGAAGCCTCCCCCAGCGGCACCCACGCCCACGCCTCGATCTCCTCGTTCGGCGTGACCTCCGGCGTGTCCGTCCGGGCGAGGAAGTCCACCAGCACCATGTGGGCGGGCTTGTGGAACTCGGGGCTCAGCACGGCCTCCTGCGTTTGGGCATAGCGCACGTCGCGCAGGCTCAACCCGGTCTCCTCGCGGAACTCGCGCACCACGGCCTGTTCCAGCGTCTCGCCCCAGTCCACCTTGCCGCCGGGGACGCCCCACAACCCGCGCCACTTCGTCGTGCGGGCGAGCAGCACACGGTTGTCCGGCCCCCACACCAGGGCCCCCACGCAGACGACGGGTCTTTCCATGGGGAGCAGGGTAAGCGGTGCGCGGGGAACGGGACGCAGGAGAAGCGACAAAGCCGGGGGCTACACCCTCCGCCGCTGGCGCAGCACCCGCCGCTCGAGGGTCGTGACGATCAGGTAGAGCGCCACGCCCAGGAGGATCAGCAGGGCGATGGCCGCGAACTGGCGGGGCGTGTTGTAGTAGGCCCGCGCCTGGTTCACGGCGAAGCCCAGCCCCGGCGCGTTGCTCACGAACTCCCACACGACCGCGCCGATCAGGGCGAGCGAGAGGGCCAGCCGCAGGCCCCCCAGCATCACGGGCAGGGCCGAGGGCAGTTCCAGCCGGGTCAGCCGCTGCCAGGGGCCAGCGCGCAGGGTGGAGAAGAGTTCGTGGTCGGTGGGCCGCACCTCGCGCACGCCGACGATGGTGGCGACCATGACGGGGTACAGGGCGCTCAGGGCGCTGACGAGCACGGCGGGCACGGTGCCGAAGCCGAACCAGGTGATCAGCAGCGGCGCCAGCACCACGATGGGCGCGCTCTGCGACGCGACGACAAAGGGGCTCAGCAGGCGTTCGAGCGCGCGGGACTTCGCCAGCGGATACCCGATCACCGCCCCCGCCAGCGAACCGAGCAGGGCGCCCAGCAGCGCGATCCGCGCCGTGTCCCAGGTGAAGGTGAGGAATTCCCCGGGGGTGCGGCTCAACTCCGCCCAGACCCGCGCGGGGGTGGGCAGCAGGAACGGCTGGTTCAGCAGGCGGGCCGCGACCTCCCACAGCAGCAGCCCCGCCAGGAGGGCGGCGGCGGGGGCGAGCGAGCCGAGCCGAAAGCGGCCGCGCGGCTCCACCTCCAGCCGGGTGCTGTCCCCCGTCCCCAGCAGGTCGCGCAGCCGGGCCTCCAGGCCGTCCGTGTAGGCGGTGACCCGGCCCTCGCCGCGCGTGTCGAGCACGTCCACGATGCGCCCGCCCCGCAGCACGGCCACCCGGTCCCCCAGCCACACCGCCTCGCGGATGGAGTGGGTGACGAGGACGGTCGTGCGCCCCGTCTTCTCGTGCAGGTGGCGCAGCTCGGCATTGAAGCGCTCGCGCACCAGGGCGTCCAGCGCCGCGAAGGGCTCGTCGAGGAGCAGCACGTCGCCGCTCTGAGCGAGGGCGCGGGCCAGCGCCACCCGTGCCCGCATCCCGCCCGAGAGCTGGGCGGGGGCGTAGTCCGCGTAGGCGTCCATGCCGACAAGGTGGAGGGCCTCGCGGGGCTCCAAACCGCCCCCCGCCCCCAGGTCCTGCGGGAGCGCGACGTTCCGCAGCGCCGTGCGCCAGGGGAGCAACCGGTCATCCTGGAACATCAGCGCGGGCGGCGTGGCGACCTCCACCGTGCCCGATTGCGGGCGCAAGAGCCCCGCAATCACCCGCAGCAGCGTGCTTTTCCCGCCGCCCGAGGGGCCGATCACCGCCAGGAACTCGCCGTGCGGCACGGTGAGGTTCACGTCCTCCAGCACGGTTTGACCGCCCAGGCGCACGGTCACGTCCGTGAGCCGGATGGCGATGTCGGCGTCCCCGGGCGCGTTCATGCCGGGGGCCTTCCCCGCGTGTTCACCAGGATGACGCCCGCAATCGCCACCGCCCCGCCCACCAGCGACAGAACCTTGGGCAACTCCCCCAGCCACACCCACGCGATCAGGATGGCGAGGACTGGGCTCACGTACAGGAAGGAGGTCGTGGTTCCCGCCCCCACCCGCGACAGGGCGAAGGTCCAGGTCAGGTAGGCCAGCGCCGCCGGAAACAGCCCGATGTAGATCACGGCGAGGTGCGCGGGCAGCGGCGCGTGGGCGAGCTGCGCCCCAAAGCCCGGCAGGAAGACGAGCAGCGGCAGCGTGCCCGTCAGCAGGCTCCAAACCGTGAAGTGCAGGGGATTGATCCTCTTCAATAGGGGCTTTTGAAAGACGAAGTACAGGCTGGTGAAGAGGGCGGCGGCCAGGATCAGCAGCGCCCCCCGGGTGAAGTCCAGGCTCTCGCCGCGCCCCAGCACGATCAGGGCGACGCCCGCCAGGCTGATCAGCGTCCCCAGCCAGCCCAGCGCGTTCAGCCGCTCCCCGGCGAAGCGCGTGGCGAGGAGCGCCGTGATGACCGGCCCGGCGGCGATGATCAGGCTGGCGGTTCCGGCGGGCACCGTCAGCTCGCCGTAATTCAGGCAGACGTGGTACAGGGTGATCCCGGAAAAGCTCAGCAGCCCGATTCGCCCCAGGTCGGGCAGGGACGGCAGGGGGATGCGGGCGACCACCGCGTACACCCCCAGCGCCACGCTCGCCACCAGGAAGCGGTACAGGGTGAGATGCCCCGGCGAGAAAGCCTCCAGCCCCGCCCGGATCCCCGCGAAGGCCGACGCCCAGAACAGGATGGTGACCCCGATTGCCCCCAGCGACAGGGGGTCGAGGCGGCCGACCTGCGGCGCGCGCGAGGTCGGGGAGCCTTCTCCGGGGGCGCGGGAGGGGGAGCGGGGCCGAGTCACGCCCGCCAGCCTAGCGCGGCCCGTGCATGAGGGGGGGGTCAAGGCGGACACATCCGCCCGGCCAGAGACAAGCGGAAGCATGAGGAGCAACGACAGGAGGTTTCCCGCATGGACGACAGCAAACGCGGCGACGCTCCCCAGACCGGCGCGTCCTATATGGGCGCCACGGGGGATACGCCCGACGCGAATACCAACCTCGACCCCGACATGCAGGGCGGCGAGAGCGGCGCCGACCGCCAGGCGACGGGCGACATCCATGACCGCCACACCGAGTCCCGCGGCCTGGGGTCGGGCGAGAACGGGCAGAGCGACCCCGCCCGGCAGATGGACAACAGCGGGATGCTCGACCCCACGGGCCAGGGCGAGGACTCGGACATCATCGGGGCGAGCGGCGACGACCGCAACGCGGAGCGCTGAACTGCCCGCCCCCTCAATTTCACCTTAAATGTGGGTTGGGGAAGGATTCACCCGGCCCGCGAAGAGCGGCCCCTAGACTGCCGGGAGCGGAGGAGACCAGCTATGAGCGCGAACATGGACAATTCGAACAGCAAGGAAACGGGCAACAGCATGGACCAGGGCCGCCTGATCAGCGGGGCGGCGGGGGGCGCGCTGCTCCTGCTGGGCCTGCGGCGCCGCGGCTTCCTGGGGCTGAGCATGGCCGCTGTGGGCGGCTACCTCGCCTACCGCGCAGCCACCGGCAACGACCCGGTGATGTCGGCGGCGGGCCTGAGCGGCAACGCGGCGGCGGCCAAACCGATCTTCGTCGAACACAGCGTGGTCATCGATCGCCCGGCCCAGCAGGTGTACACCTACTGGCGCAACTTCGAGAACCTGCCGCGCATCATGAGCCACCTCGAGAACGTGACCATCCTCGACGAGCGCCGCAGCCGCTGGGTCGCCAAGGCGCCGCTGGGCACCCACGTCGAGTGGGAGGCCGAGATCGTGAACGACAAGCCCGGCGAGCGCATCGGCTGGCACTCACTGCCCGGCGCGACGGTGGACAACGCGGGCAGCGTGCAGTTCGAGAGCCTGCCGAACGGCGGCACCCGCGTTCACGTGGCCCTCTCGTACCGCCCGCCCGCCGGGGCACTCGGCGCGGCGGTCGCCAAGCTGTTCGGCGAGGAGCCCAGCCAGCAGATCGCCGACGACCTCCAGAAGTTCAAGCAGACCTTCGAGGGAGCGAATCCCCAGGCCTGAAGCACAGGGACATAGAGGAGGCGGTGGCCAACGGGCTGCCGCCTCCTTTCTGTTGCCCCGCACCACGCCTTACCCCAGGAGAGGGATCAAAACGCCTTCTCCAAGAGCAGAGCATCGAGTGGAGGGCCTTGTTCGTCCGTCCCCGGGTCTCAGCTCACCCCACGCGCTCCCCGCAATGGCAACCCCCCACCCTCTTCCGGCGTATAAGGAAGCATGAGCAAGCCTGTCCGCCAGGAGACGGTGATCGCCACCCGGCCCGCCGGGGACCTCGCGCCCACCCGGGTGACACCGGGGCGAATCGCGCTCTACACCGGGGGCGCCGTGCTGGCCCTCGCGGCGCTGGCGGGCGCGGCGGTCGCGGTGGCGGGCGTGGCGCTCACGACGGTCACGGTGGCGGCCCTGATCGTGGCGGTGCTCGCCGTGATCTTCCTGATGCCCGCCCTGCTGCTCGCGCTGAATGCCGGGCGGGTGCGGGCCAAGGAGGAGGTCGCCCGCGCGCTGCCGCTGGAAACCTTGATCGTGCAGCGCCAGCAGTTCGAGAACCTGATTGCAGCCAAGGGGCGCCAGCTCGCCGAGGCAAACGGGCACCTCGCGGACTTTGCCCGGCTGATCGACCAGAACCGGAAGGAGATGGACGCCGCCGACATCGCCCGCTGGGAGAATGACCTCCAGGTGAGCCGCGACGCTTTCGCCCGCGCGCAGACACACCTGGAAGACCTGCGCGCCGACCTCGTGGAATTTGACCGGCAGATCAAGAAGGCGCGGATCGACACCCAGCTCGCGCAGGCCAAGGGGAACGTCGCCTCGGCGCTTCAACAGGCCAACCTCAGCGCCGAGGACCGCCACGTCACGGAATCGGCCCTCTCCGAGATCGCGCGGCGGGCGGGGCGGAACGCCGAGCTGCTCGACCAGGCGCTCGCCAGCGGGGAACGCAGCGCCCGGCCCGGCGGGGGCGCCGCGTGAGGCGGGCGCGGGTCCTGGGCACACTCCTCGTCCTGATCCTGCTGATCTGCGGGGGCGTGATCTACCTCGACCAGCGGGGGGCGTTGGGGGCAAGTTCGCCGGGTCAGACGACAGCGACCCCAGCGACACCCAGCACCTCGACCCCCTCCGACGATCCCGGCTACGGCGAGCTGAAGTGATGCCCCCTTCCCCCCCTTCTCCACCGGAGGCCCCATGAGACACGTCCCCCTCACCGCCCTGCTGCTGACCCTGAGCGCCGCCGGGGCCGCCACCCCCACGTTCCTGAATGTGGCGACGGGCAGCCCGACGGGCACCTACAGCGCCATGTTCAAGAACATCGGCCTGGTCTGCACCCAGAACGCGTACCTGCGCGAGCGCGGCACCAGCGGGTCGTTGGAGAACATCGACCTGCTGCTGAGCAACGAGGTTTCGCTCGCCTTCGTGCAGTCGGACGTGCTCAAGGCGCGCCAGCAGATCGACAAAGACCCCCGGGTGGAGAACATCAAGGCGCTGCTCCCCCTGCACCGCGAGGAACTGCACCTCTTCGCCCGGCCCCCCGTTGTCAAGAAGAACATCCTGGGCCGGACCACGACGACGGGCATCCAGACCTTCGCGGACTTGAAGGACAAGCGGGTGGGAGCGTGGGGCGGCAGCCTCATCACGGCGCGGGTCCTCACCGCCATGAGCGGCGTGCCCTTCCAGGTTGTCAGCCTCAAAGACCAGCCCTCGGCCTTCGCGGCGCTCCAGTCGGGGCAGGTGGACGCCGTGCTCGCGGTCGTGGGCCAGCCCGCCACCTGGGTGAAGAACCTCAGCGGCGTGAACCTGATCGCGGTGCCGACCAACGCCAGGCTCAGCGCGATCTACACCCCCGCCAAGCTGTTCTACCCCAACCTCAGCGCGAACTCGGTCCCCACCATCGCCGTGCAGAGCGTCCTCGCCACCCGCGACTTCAAGACGCCGGAGAGGAAGCAGCTCCTGCTGGGTTACCAGAAGTGCGCCATGAGCCACCTCGTCAACCTTCAGGAGGACGAGGGGATGCATCCCAAGTGGCAGGACGTGGACTTCAAGACCTGGCCCTGGCCGCGCTATAAGTGAGGGCGAAGAACAGCGGGGCTCAGGCCGGGCCAGCTCCTCATGGGGAGGCTGGGGCCTTGACGTTCTGCTTGGCGGGACGCCCCTCCGCGTCCGGCTTGCTAGATTGACGCCGGAGGCACATGGCCATGCCGACGTACGTTTACAAGAACATTGAGACTGGCGAAACCTACGAGATCAAGCAGAGCATGCGCGAGGCACCCCTGACGCGGCACCCCGAGACGGGAGCGCCCATCAAGCGCGTCCTGTCAGCTCCCGGCATCGCGTTCCGGGGCAGCGGCTTCTACGTGACCGACTCGCGCCCTAAACCCAGCGAGGGGAGCAGCAGCGGGGGGGGCGGCGGCGAGTGAGGCCCGCCCTGCGCGCTGGCCTGGCGGCCCTGCTGCTGGCGGGGGTGGTCACGGGCGCGTACGTCACCGGACGGGTGGACGCCCAGCGCGCCCTGGTCACCCCGGATGAGGTCAACACGGTCGAGGTCAGCCAGCGCGCCCTCCCGGCGGTCGTGCGGATCGACGCGCGGCTGCGCCGGGAGGTGCTGCAACCCGGCGACGACCCGGTGGAGACGGGCAGCGGCTTCTTTTACAAGAAGAACCTGATCGTCACGAACTACCACGTGATCCAGGACCAAGAGTCGGTCAGCGTGACCCTGTACAACGGGCGGCGCGTGACGGCGCGGGTGGAGGGCATAGACCCCGGCATCGACATCGCCATCCTGCGGGTGACGGGGGTGACGGCGCCCCGGACGCTGGCCTTCGGGCGGAGCGCGAGCCTGATCCCGGGGCAGAAGCTCATCACCATCGGCACCCCGTTGCGGATTCAGAATTTCGTGGGCGTGGGGAACTTCAGCGTGGCGGCGAGCGCGCGGGACCTGCCGCGCAACGACCAGCTCGGGCAGGAGATCGGGCAATACCTCGTGAGCACGAACAACATCCAGGGCGGCAACAGCGGCGGCCCGCTGCTCGACTCGCGGGGGGCCGTGGTGGGGGTGGCCGACTCCAATGCCGCGCCCAACGGCTTCGTGCCCGGCGTGATCGGGATCGCCATTCCCGGCGACCTCGTGCGCCAGAGCCTGGACGACCTGGAGAAGATCGGGGTGCCGCAGCGGGGCACGCTGGGCGTGACGCTGGTGGACCTCGACACCCTGGACCCCGCCCTGCGCCAGCTCGCGGGCCTGAGCAGCTCCGAGGGCGCCCTGGTGGACGAGGTGCCCGCCGGGAGCGCCGGGGCGCGGGCGGGCCTGCGCGGCTCGCTGCGCAACAGCCGCGGCCAACTTCTCGCCCCGCTGGGCGACGTGATCGTGTCGGTGGACGGGCAGCGCGTGCGCGACAGTTTCGACGTGACCCGCCTGGTGGCGACCAAGCGCCCCGGCCAGGTCGTCAACCTGCGGCTGTGGCGCAACAAGAAGCCGGTGGACGTGCGGGTGACGCTGCTCAAGCGCACCTTGCAGTGAGCGAGTGGGCATTGTTCAGCAGCCAAAAAGAAATGAAAGAGCACGGCTCGCGCCAGGGCTCTTTTTTTCTGACCGCTGACGGCTGACCGCTGGAAGCCCTATCATTCCCCCCGTCATGTATCTGGTCGTCGAAGGCCCCATCGGGGTGGGAAAAACGAGCCTCGCCGGGCGCCTCGCCGCGCGCTACGGGGCAGAGCTGAATCTGGAGGTCGTGGAGGAGAATCCCTTCCTGGCCCGTTTCTACGAGTCCCCGGAAACCTACGCCTTTCAGGTGCAGGTGTTTTTCCTGCTCTCGCGCTTCAAGCAGCTCTCGGCCCTCGCGCAGCCGGGCCTCTGGAGCGGCAACGTGGTCAGCGACTACCTCTTCGACAAGGACTTCATCTTCGCGGCGATGAATCTCAAAGACGCCGAGTTCGCCCTGTACGAGGACCTCTACAGCCACCTCTCGCCCCGGCTGCCCACCCCCGATCTGGTGGTGTACCTGCGCGCCGAGCCGGACCTCCTCCTCTCGCGCATCGGGAAGCGCGGGCGTCCCTTCGAGCGCGACATGCAGGCCGCCTATCTTCAGGAGCTGACCAGCCGTTACGACGAATATTTCCGCACGTACCCCGGCAGGCTGCTCACCGTGGACGCCAGCGGCTACGACTTCGTGGGGAGCGCGCGGGACGAGCAGGCGATTCTGAGCCGGGTCCACGAGGCGCTGCACGCGGAAAGCGCGGCGGACTGATGGACGGCAGTGAGTGGTCAGTGGTGAGTGGTGAGTGGGTCGGTGGTCTTTCCACTCCCCACTCCCCACTTCCCACTTCCCGGCGGCGGAGCCGCTGATGTACCTCGCCATCTCCGGCAACATCGGCAGCGGCAAGAGCACCCTGACGCGGATGCTCGCCGACCGCTACGGCCTGCGCCCAGTGTACGAGCCGTACGCGGAAAACCCCTACCTGGAGGATTTCTACCGCGACATGCGGCGGTATTCCTTCCACAGCCAGGTGTACTTCCTCTCGCGGCGGCTGGAGCAGCACCTGGGTATGGTGACGGGGGCGCGGTACGTGATTCAGGACCGCACGGTGTTCGAGGACGCCAACATCTTCGCGCGCAATCTCTACGAGTCCGGCCAGATGGAGCCGCGCGACTGGGCGACCTACCGGGGCCTGTACGAGGGCATCCTCCCCGCCCTGCGGGTGCCCGACCTCCTCATTCACATCGACGCCAGCCTGCCTACGCTGAAAAAGCGCATCGCGCAACGTGGCCGGGCGTATGAAAAGGACATCCCCGACGCCTACCTCGCGGGCCTGAACCGGCTGTACGACGAGTGGATTCGGGGTTTCGACGCCTGCGCGGTGGTACGGGTGCCCGGCGACACGCTCGACTTCGTGCAGGATCCCGCCGCCTTCCAGTGGGTGTGCGACCGGGTGCAGGCGCACGGGTTCGGGCTGCCGCTGCTGCGCTGAGGGAACGACTTTCGGGGGATGCTGCCCGCCCAGCGCAGGCTCAGAATCGGGACGTGAAGCGTTTCTGCCTGGGCCTGTGCGCCTGTCTGCTGCTCACCGGCTGCAATGACGACCGCATGGAGGCCCACTGGCCTGCCCCGCGAGGCATTCTGAACGGGCAATATGCCGGGATGGAGATGGTCGGAATCGACCGCTGGGGTGGGTATGGCGTGAATGGACGGGTGGCCGAGCAGTTCATCGAGCTGCGCTGTATCCAGCAACCCAGGCGCCGAATTCGCCGGGCTTACTGGCCGGGGCCGGAGTGGGCCGGGACGGTGGAATGGGGACAGGCAGGCGTAACGTACCGCCTCCCACGCGGCTGGCGAAGCCCGGACCTCCACCCCTTCACCTTCAGCCCGGCGGACGTGGCGCGACTGAGGGAGTGCCCCTAACCTAGCCCTTTCCCGCCCTTGACACACGAACAAGGGACAGAACCTGTCGGCCCTGTCCCTGATAGCCCAGTCCTGCTCGCTGTTCAGGCGTTCATCGCCTCGACGTTGATCTGCTGGGCGACCTGGGTGAGCTGCTCGTCGGCCTGCTTCTCCTCGTTCAGGGTCTGCTCCAGGAGCTGCACGGCGTCCTGGTCACCCAGAAGCTGGGCATAGGTGCGCGCGGTGCCGTATCCGGCGATCTCGTAATGCTCCATGGCCTGCTGGGCGGCGATCAGGCCCGCTTCCAGCACCTCGGGCGAGGCGTTCTCCTGCATCAGCTTCTGGGCTTCCTGCACCAGGCCCTTCATGCCCTCGCATTCCTCGCCGCCGGGCTGCTGGCCCAGCCGCTGGAAGATCTGCTCCAGGCGCTGGATCTGCCCCTCGGTCTGCTGGATGTGCATCTGCATGCCCTGCCTCAGCTCGGGCGTCTGGATCATCCCGACGCTCTGCTGCATCGCTTGCAGGCCCTGCTGCTCGGCGCTGTAGATGTCCTGGAGCTTGTGCACGTAGAGGTCCTGAAGGTCTTGCATTTGCATCGCCATATTCATTTCACCTCTGCCGAGTATTTTGACCGGGAACTGACCCTACCTTCCTGGCAGCAGACTCAAGAACATGAAGGCCGGGGTTTCAACGTCGCTTCATGAACCCAAGGCCGCGAGGCGTGTCGTTAAAGGGACGGCTTACACCCCGGCGTGGCCTACATGTTCCAACACATTGCCCAAGAGGCCTGTCACGTGCGCATCCGCGAGGCGGTAGTACACCACGCGGCCCTCCCGGCGCGGCGCGACGAGGTGCCCCTCGCGCAGCAGCCGGAGCTGGTGGCTCACGGCGCTCTCGCTCGTGCCCGCGATCACGGCGAGGTCGCACACGCACAGCTCGCCGGTGCTCAGGGCCGTCAGCAGCCGCAACCGGGTGGGGTCGGACACGGCCTTGAGCAGCGCGGCCGCCCGCGCAAGTGCCCCCTCGTCCGGCTGGGCGGCCCTGGCCCGCGCAACCGCCTGGGGATGCACGCAGGTCACCTCGCAGGTCTCGTCCCGGGGAGGAGTGCGAACAGTCATGGCGTCAGCATACGGCCCGGCCCAGCCCCAAAAAGAAAGCCCCCGCCTTTGCTAGCCTCCCCCCATGCGCCTGCCCGACCTCGCCGCCGCCCTGAACGTCCCCGCCCATGACCTCCCGAGTGTGGAGGTGCGCGGCGTGACGCACAACGCGGCGTGGGTGCAGCCGGGCTTCCTGTTCGTGGCGATCCGGGGGGCGCGGTTCGACGGGCACCACTTTTTGGGGGAGGCGCGGGCACGGGGCGCCGTCGCCGCATTGGGGGAGGGCCTGCCGGAGGGTGTCTCCTCTCCCCTGCCCTACCTGACGGTGAGGGACGCGCGGGCCGCCCTGGCGGACGCGGCGGCGGCGCTGGCCGGGCACCCCAGCCGCAGGCTCCGGGTGGTCGGCGTGACGGGCACGGACGGCAAGACGACCACGAGCTGGCTGACCCGCCACCTGCTGCGGGCGGCGGGCCTCCCCACCGGCCTGCTGAGCACCGTGGGCTACGAGCTGCCCGACGGCGTGCTGCGCCACTTCCCGGCGCACTTCACCACCCCGGAGGCTCCCCAGGTGCAGGCGGCGCTGCGCGAGATGCTGGACGCGGGCGGGCGGGCGGCGGTGCTGGAGGCGAGCAGCCACGCCCTGGCCCTCGACCGGGTGCGCGGGGTGGACTGGGACGTGGCGGTGTGGACGCACCTGAGCCGCGAACACCTGGACTTCCACGGCACCATGGAGAACTACTTCGCCGAGAAACGCAAGCTGGTGGAGCGCGCCCGTTTCGCGGTGCTGAACGCCGACGACCCCTGGACGGAGCGATTGACGGGCCTCGCCCCCGCCGGGACGACCTACTCCGCCGAAGGGGGGGAGGCCGACTGGCAGGCGAGCGGCACCCTGGAACGCGCGACCGGGCTGCACTTCCGCGTCACTTCACCACTCGGGGAGTTTGGCGCCGTGCTCCCCATGATCGGGCGCTTCAACGTGGCGAACGCGCTCGCGGGGATGGCGGCGGCAGCGCACCTCGGCGCGACCGTCCCGCACCTTGTGGAGGGCTTGAGCACCTTCCGGGGGGTGCCGGGGCGGATGGAACTCGTGCCGGGGACGGAGGGTGATCCGCGCGTGATCGTGGACTTCGCCCACACGCCGCCCAGCCTGGAAAAGGCCCTGTCTACTCTGCGCGCGACGACGAACGGCAGACTCTGGGTCCTCATCGGCTCGGCGGGGGGGCCACGCGACCCGGGCAAGCGGGCGCCGCTCGGCGAGGTGGCGACCCGGCTGGCCGACCACGTGGTCTTCACCGAGGAGGATCACCGCGACACACCGCTGGACGACATCCTGCGCGAGATGGAGCGGGGGGCGCGGGAGGCGGGCCGGGACAACTTCACGAGCATCGGTGACCGGCGGGAGGCCATCCGGCACGTGATCCGGGCGGCAGCCCCGGGAGACACCGTGCTCCTCGCCGGGAAGGGGCCGGAGGACACCCTCGAACGGGACACCGGGACGCTGCCGTGGGACGAGGTGGGCGAGGCGCGGGCGGCGCTGGCCGCTCGGCACGAAAGCTGATGCACCCTCTTCCCCGAACGTGTCTAATACCACCATGCCTCTCCCCCGCCCGGCCCTGGCCCTCACCCTGCTGCTCGTGCTCCCCGGCGGGGCGCGGGCGGCTTCCTCATACACCCTCCCGGTCAACCTGGGCACCCTGAAAAACCCGGGGCTGCTGCGGGGCGACAAGGATGCGGGCCTCCCCGCCCTGAACCCGGCGCAGCGTTCGGCCCTCTCGCGCCAGGGTTTCGTGATCGCGCCCACCCAGTGGCGGCAGTTCGACGCGGTGTACGAGGCGACCCGCTACGCCAATCAGCCCGTCTTCGTCACGACCGACGCGGTGCTGCACATCTATCACCTCGTCTTCGACAAGCTGCTGCGCGACCTGGAACGCGAGACGTTTGAGCCCGCCGCCCGCCGCATGACGGCCCTGCTCGTGGCCGACGCCCGCAGGCAGCGGCAGGCCCTCGCCGGAACGCCGCTGGAACCCGACGCGCGGCGGGCGCTGGCTTACCTGGCCGTGGCGCAGAAGCTGGCCGACCCGAGCAGCCCCATTCCGCCAGAGGTCGCGCCGCTCGTCCAGGCGGAACTCCGATTGATCAACGCCCATGCCGGACTCGCCGGGTCCCCGATCTTCGCCTCCTCCAAGATGATCGAGGACTACTCGCAGTACGTGCCGCGCGGGCACTACACCCGCTCGGAGGCGTTGAAACGCTACTTCCGCACGATGATGTGGCTGGGGCACATGAACCTGCGCGTGAAGGACGCGGGCGAGACGCGCACGGCGGCCCTCGTCACCCGGCTGCTGACCGGCAACGCGGAGGCGCAGGGGCTGTGGGCCCGGCTGTACGACCCCACCACGTTGCTGATCGGGGCGAGCGACGACCTGAACTTCCGGCAGTACGCGGCGACCCTCCAGACCGTGACGGGCGGGAACGTGCGGCAACTCGCCGACCCGGGAAAGCTCTCCGCCTTCCAGGCCGCGCTGTCAAAACTGCCCCCCCCGCGCGTGAACAGTGTCTTCGTGGTCGCCAAACCCGGCGAGGGCGTGGACGTGCGCCAGCGCGAGACGCTGGGCTTCCGGCTGATGGGGCAGCGGTTCACGCTCGATGGGGCCGCGCTGCAACAGCTCGTCTACCGCGAGGTGGGCACCGAGGACAGGCCGCGCACCCTCCCGCGCGGGCTCGACCTCCTCGCGGGGATGGGGAACGAGGCGGCGTTGAACGAGTTGCGGCGGCTGGGGGACGCCCGGTACGCCAACTACGAGAGGCAGATGGCGAAGGTGCGCGCCCAGTTCGGGGCCCTCCAACCCGCCGACTGGACCGCGAACGTGTATAGCGGGTGGCTGTACGTGCTTCAGGCGCTGGCAAAACCGGGGGCGCGCGACAGCCGTTACCCCGCCTTCATGCGGACGCCCGCCTGGACGCGCAAGGAGATGCTCACGGCGCTGGGCTCGTGGACCGAACTGCGGCACGACACCCTGCTGTACGCCAAGCAGACGATGGCCGAGATGGGCGGTGGGGGCGAGCCGCCGCCTCCCCACGGCTACGTGGAGCCGAACGGGCAGGTCTGGACCCGGCTCCTCGCGCTGGAGGCCCTGACGCGGCGGGTGCTGACGAGTCAGAAAATCCTCTCCGAGCGCACCGCGAACAACCTGTCGAACCTGCGGCAGATGCTGACCCTGCTGGACCGGGCCACGACGAAGGAACTCGCCGGGCAGGCCCTGACGACCGACGAGTACGACCAGCTCCGCTACTTCGGCGGCTGGCTGGAGGGGCTCAAGCTCGCCAGCACCGACCCCGAGCAGGAGGGCGGCACGGAAGGCACCCCTGAGTTCGACGAGACCCCCTATGCGGCGGTCGTGGCCGACGTGGCGACTGACGGCGGCAACGCGCAGGTGCTGGAGGAGGCGACCGGCACCATCCACGAGCTGTACGCGGTCGTGCCCGACGGTCGCGGCGGAATCCAGGTCGCGCGCGGCGGCGTGTACTCGCAGTACGAGTTCACGGTACCCCTCTCGGGCCGCCTGACCGACGAGGCGTGGCGCGCTCGACTAAAGGCCGGGCAGCTCCCGCCCCCCCACCCCTGGCTGAGCGGCGTCGTGGTGAAGTGAGCGGCGGGCGGGTCCTCCTCGCCCTGGCCGCGACGCTGGCCCTGACCTCGGGCGGGCGGGACGCGCCCCCGCTTACTCTCGCACTGGCGGGCGACGTGAGCCTGGCGCGGGGCGTGGCGGAGGCGAATGCGGGGAACTGGGGCGCAGCCCTCTCCGGCGTAGCGGAGGCCTGGCGGGCGGACGCGACCTACGGGAATCTGGAATCCCCCTTGACGGATGCGCCGCACCAGGGAATGGGAGTGGATCTGCGCGCACCTCCCGCAGGCGTGGCGGCCCTGAAAGCCTTCTCCCACCTGGGCGTCGAGAACAACCACGCGGGGGACGGCGGCGAGGTGGGGCAAAGCGGGAGCCGGAGGACTCTGCGCCGTGACGGGATTATTCCCATCACCCGCACGCTGACCGTGACGCGGGTTCAGGGCGTGCCGGTCGCCTGGATCGCCTTTCTGGACGACGGGCAGAGTCCACCGCCACTGGCCGCCATTCAGGAAGGCGCACGCCGGGCCAGATTCGTCGTTGTGGGCGTCCACTGGGGCGCGGAGTACAACCCTGTTACCGCTCGGCAACGAGCCCTCGCGCGGCAACTGGCGGCGGCGGGCGCCTCCCTAATCGTGGGCAGCGGGCCGCACGTCCTCCAGGGCAGCGAGCGCCTGGGCCGGACGCTTGTGCTGTACAGCCTGGGGAACCTGCTCTTCGACCAGCCGTACCCGGATACGTGGCTGGGGGCGGTCGTGCGGGTGGGGGTCGGGGCGGACAACCTGCGGGCCTGCGCTGTCCCCACCCGCTCCCGCGCGGGCCGCGTCACTCGGGCCAACGCGGAGGAACGCCGCACCGTTCTCGCCCGGCTGGAACTTCCCGCGTGTCCGGGGGCCGGGTGAGGGCCCTCCTCCCCCTCCTGCTGTGGGGCATGGCGCTGGCGGGGGGCGACGGGGACGGCTGGCGGGTCCTCCACCCGGACGGGATCTTGACCGCTGCCGGGGCGCTGTACCCTCCCCCCTCCTGCCCATCCCTGCACTTGCCCGCCTCCTGGGACGTGCGCTCGGGGGTCTACGCGGACGTGACGGGCGACGGCAGCCCGGAATGCATTCTTGCGGTGTGGCGGCCCTGGCGCGACTGGCCGATTACCCGTTGGTCGGCGTCGCCCTCGCCCATCGGGCAGAACCGCGACGCGCGGGGGGACAGTTCGCAGGTCGCCGTGCTCAAACCCGGCCCGGATGGCTCGTACCGCAACGTCTGGGTGGGAAGCGCCCTGTACCGCCCCGTCACGGCGCTGACCGTGCTGCCGGATGGCCGCCTCGTCACGCTGGAGGGGACTTATGCGGGGGGCCGCGCCGCAACTGCCGTCGCCCTGAGCGAGTGGACCTGGACGGGCTTCGGCTTCCGGCTGGAACGCCGGGTGGGGCTGCGGGCACGGGCGCTCAGCGTGGATGCGCAGGGCCAGCCCGCCGTGCGCTGAACTGGCCTACGCCACCCGGCTGATAGTCGAACCCGGGCGGGAACGGCAGAGTGGGCGCAGTCCACAGATGAAGGAAAGAAGGGAGGCGAGCCATGCCGCGAATACGACAAGATAGCCGGAGCAACGAGGCCGACGACCCAGGCGACCGGGACGGGGCAGCCGCCCCCCGGTCCTCATCACAGAGGGACGCCGCGAGCGACTGAAGGCGGCGCCCCCACGCAGGGACAGCACATGAACGGAAAACTAGTGACGAAGCTGGGCTTCGAGAAAAAGGCCGTGGCCCTCGCCCTCGCCGCCGCCACCCAGCGCGAGCGGGCGGGGCTGGGCCGCGAGGAGATTCTGAACGAGCTGCGTGCGGTGCAGGACAATCCGGGCGCGTTCCTCCCGGGTGGCGTGTATGCGGACCTCGCCGCCGAACTCACCGCCCAGCGAGCGAAGGCGGACGCCCGCCGCGGCGCCGAACTCCGCCCCACGCCGCTGCCCTACCGCGTGTGGGGCGAGGACCTGATCGAGCCGGGCGCCCGGCAACAGATGGACGTGGCGATGGTGCTGCCCATCTCGCGTGCCGGGGCCCTGATGCCCGATGCCCACGTGGGCTACGGTCTGCCCATCGGCGGGGTGCTTGCCGCCGAGGACGCCGTGATTCCCTACGGGGTGGGCGTGGACATCGGCTGCTCCATGCGCCTGAGCGTGCTGCCCCTGAAGCCTGACGCGCTGGGCACCGACGAGGCGCGCCGCCTGCTCCTGAAGCACACCCGCTTCGGCGCAGGGGTCGGCTTCGAGAAACGCGACCGCGAGGACCACGAGGTTCTGCACGAACAGACCTGGCGCGAGCAGCCCCTCCTGCGCCACCTCTTCGACAAGGCCGCCGAGCAGATCGGCACGAGCGGCAGCGGCAACCATTTCGTCGAGTTCGGCACCCTGACGCTCGCTCAGCCCGACCTGGGCTTGGAGGCGGGCGAGTACCTAGCCATCCTGTCGCACAGCGGCTCGCGCGGCTTCGGGGCGCAGGTGGCGAACCACTACACCAAGGTCGCGCAGGCCCTGCACCCGAACCTCGACGCCGCCGCCCGCAAGCTCGCCTGGCTGCCCCTGGGCACCGAGGACGGCGAGGGCTACTGGCAGGCGATGAACCTCGCCGGACGCTACGCCCTCGCCAACCACGAGCTGATCCACCGCCGCCTCGCCCGCGCCCTGAACGTGGACCCCCTCACCACCGTGAGCAACAGCCACAACCTCGCCTGGCGTCAGCGGGTAGGCGAACACGACCTGATTGTTCACCGCAAGGGCGCCACACCCGCCGAACGCGGCCAACTCGGCCTGATCCCCGGCAGCATGGCTGACCCCGGCTTCGTGGTGCGCGGCCTCGGCAACCCCGACGCCCTCGCCAGCGCCAGCCACGGCGCGGGCCGCCAGATGGGGCGCAAGGCGGCGGCCAACACCCTCGCCAAGAAGGACGTGCAGACGTACCTGCGGGAACGCGGCGTCACCCTGATCGGTGGCGGCATCGACGAGGCCCCCCAGGCCTACAAACGCATCGAACACGTGCTCGCCCGCCAGCGCGACCTGGTGGACGTGGTGGCCCAGTTCACCCCCCGGGTGGTGCGGATGGACACGGGGAGTGAGGACGTGTAGGGGAAGGAATTTTAAATAGAGGTGGAAGTTGCCCTGGCCTGACGCGCGCGTAGGTCGGGGCAGCTTTTTGGGTTGAAGGTTGGGGGCATAACTTGGCTGAGGAGGGCAGGCTGGCGCCTGCCACCCCCCACCCAACCTCCCCCGCAAGGGGGGAGGGGCCAAAAGAGCTAAAGCTTCAGCTCTTTAAAATCGTCTATTGTGGACGGCCGATTCCCACCCTTCGGCTCGCTCTCGCACCGCCTTCACCACGTCGGCTCGCGCAGCGAGACGGTGGGCACGCGACTCGGGACACAGCAAAATCAAACCTTGCGGGTTGAGAAAAGCGGCCACAGGCGAGGCGGGCGAGCCCTTTGCCCAGCGCAGCGCCGCTCCCCCTGCCCCCTCTGGGGGGTAGGGGGTTGGGGGGTGGGGGTAACCCGCAGCAAGACCCCCTGCCCTTCACCCCAACCCACCCGCCAACCTCTCCAGCAACGCCACCCCGAACGCCACTCCCTGCCCGAAGTGCTCCCGCAGGATGTTCTCGTTCGGCGCGTGGACCCGCCCGCCGATATTCCCGATCCCCGCCGCCACGCACGGCACCCCCAGCGCCTCCTGAAAGGGCTGCATCGGCCCACTCCCCCCGCTGGACGGCTGCACAATCGGCTCCACCCCATACGCCTCCCGCGCCGCCGCAATGCACGCCCGCACGAAGGGATGCCCCGCGTCCGCCCGTGCAGGCTTCTGGTGCGCCTCCAACTCGACGATCTCCACGTCCGTGAGCCCCTGCGCGTCGAGGTGGACCCGCAGCAACTCCAGCACCCGCGCCGGGTCCTGATCGGGCACCAGCCGGAAGTCGAGCTTGACGAACCCGTGGGCGGGTAGAACTGTCTTGCTGCCCTCCCCCTCGTACCCGCCGCCCCAGCCATTCACGTTGACGACGGGGTGGAGGTTCAGGCGCTCGTGATACTCCGGGCCGGTCGCCAGAGGGCGGGTGACGCCGTAAGTGTCACGCACGGCCTGCCCGTCCCCGGGAATCCGCGCGATGGCCGCCCGGTCCGCCTCGGATGCCTCCCGCACGTCGTCATAGAAGCCGGGGATGGTGATGCGCCCGGTGTCGTCTCTTAGGGAGGCGACCGCGCGGGCGAGGCGGTACAGCGGGTTGTCAATCACGGCGCCCAGGCTGCTATGCAGGTCCGAGGCCGCCACCCGGCAGCGCAGCTCCACGCACATCACGCCCTTGAGCCCCAGCGAGAGGACGGGCCGCCCGTCGGGGTCGATGCCGCCAAATTCCCACCAGCAGCCGTCCGCCCGCAGTTCCTCCGCGTGCTCGGTCACGAAGCGTTCCAGCGAGGGACTGCCGACCTCCTCCTCACCCTCGATCAGCCAGCGGACGCGGAGGGGGAGGGTGCCGCCGTGCCGCTCCTTCACCACGCGGATCGCCGCCAGGCGCGAGGCGAACTCCCCCTTGTCGTCCGAGGCGCCGCGCCCGTACAGCCGCCCGCCCCGCTCCGTGAGCTGAAAGGGCGGGCTCTCCCACAGCTCAACGGGGTCTTCGGGCTGCACGTCGTAGTGGTTGTAGATCAGCAGCGTGGCAGGCCCCTCACCCGCCTCGGCGACGAGGACGGGGGCCACCTCGCCGGGGTACTCGCGCACGCGGAAGCCCTCGGCCTCCAGCAGCCGGGTCACGAAGGCCGCCGTCTCGGGCAGCATCCGCCCCTGCGCCGACACGCTCTCCAGGGCGACGAGGTCGCGCAGGTCTTCGAGGCCGCGCTCGATGTGGGCCGTCAATTCAGCTTGGGTCACGGGGGCAGGGTAAGGGATGGAGAGAACTCCAGGGCCCTGACCTCTGGCTCACCGCTCGAAGTCGTGCGGGTGCTTCCTGTGCCAGTCCCAGGCTGTCCGCACGATCTCCTTCAGGTCGGTGAACTGCGGCTGGAAGCCCAACTCGTCCACGATGCGGTGGGCGTCGGCGACGAGGCGGGGCGGGTCACCCGGGCGGCGGGGGGCGATCTCGCGGGTGAGGGGCGGGAGGCCGTCCTCGGTAATCACGGCGTCCACCGCGTCGAGGACCTGGCGAACGGAAAAGCCATGGCCCAGGCCGACGTTGTAGGTGGCGGCGTCGGCCTTGCCGCCCGCCATCGCATTGACCGCCAGCACGTGCGCGTCGGCGAGGTCCTGCACGTGGATGTAGTCGCGGATGCAGGTGCCGTCGGGGGTGGGGTAGTCGTCCCCGAAGATCATCATCTTCTCGCGCTGGCCCAGGGCGGTCAGGCAGGCGAGTTCGATCAGGTGCGTCTTGTTGGGGTGCGCCTCGCCGATGTCGCCGCCGGGGGCCGCGCCGCACACATTGAAGTAGCGCAGGATCGTATACGGCAGCCCGTGAGCCACGTGGAAGGCGTGGATCATGTTCTCGGTCATCAGCTTGGTCTCGCCGTACACGCTCTCGGGGTGCAGGGGCGCGTTCTCGGGGATGGGCACGTTGTCGGTGGTGCCGTACACGGCGGCGGTCGAGGAGAAGACCAGCGGCACCTTGCGCGTCTCCACGATGCCCTGGAGGAGGTTCAGGCTGCCCACCACGTTGTTGCGGTAGTAGCGGCCCGGGGCGCGCATGCTCTCGCCCACCTCGATCAGGGCGGCGAACTGGATCACCGCGTCGGGCCTGTGGGCCTCCAGCGCCGCCTTCACGCTCGCCGCGTCGAGCAGGTCCGCCTGCACCAGCGGCACCCCCTCCGGCAGCGCCTGGGCATGCCCGCTCGACAGGTTGTCGAACACCACCACCTCGTGCCCCGCCGCGCGCAGTTGCCGCACCGTGTGCGACCCGATGTACCCCGCTCCTCCCACCACCATCAGCCTCATGGGGCACAGGGTAAAGGATGGCGGCGGCCCGGGGCTTTTCCCGGACCTTCAGGCTTGGGCGGTCGTTCCACGCACGACGAGCCGGGTGGGAAGCCGGACGCTCTCGGGCGTCTCCCCGCGCAGCAGGGCGAGCATCGCGCGGCCCGCGTGGGTTCCCTTGTCCTCGGTGGGCTGGTGGACCGTGGTGAGCCCCAGGGCGGCGCTGCTGGGAATGTCGTCGTAGCCCACCACACTCAGGTCTCCGGGCACGCTCCGGCCCAGATCGGCGGCGGCCCGCAGCGCCCCCTGTGCGAGCACGTCGCTCATGCACAGCAGGGCCGTCACGCCGGGGTGGGCGGCGAGCAGCCCCCGGGTGAGGTGGGCGCCGGACTCGGGGGAGTTGTCGGGGCTCTCGCACAGGTGCAGACCTGCCGCGCCCTCCAGACCCCGCCGGTACCCCTCCAGCCGGGCGCGGATGTGAGCATTGGGCGTCCCCTCTCCTCCCAGTGGCAGGGCGAGGACCCCGACCTCCCGGTGCCCCAGGTCCCGGAGGTGCCGGGCGGCGGCGTGGGCGCCCTCCTCGTCCTCGATGCCGACGAGGGGCAGCCCCTCCTGCGGCGCCTGGTCCACGAGGACGGCGGGCAGGGCGCGGGCACGGGCGGCGGCCAGGGCGGGGCTCGCGCCCGTGGTCGCGTACAGGATCACGCCGTCCACGCTGGCCGCCGTGACCGGGCTGGGTTCCGCTTCCCCGGCCCCAGCGAGCAGCAGCAGGTTCAGCCCCTCCTCCTGCACCGCCCGCGCCACTCCCCCCAGGAAGAGGCTGGCGGCGGGATCGGCGAAGGCGCTCTGGAGGGGGCTGTCGTACACCACCCCGATCACCCCGCTGCGGCCCCGCCTGAGGCTGCGGGCGAGGGGGTCGGGGCCGCTGTAGCCCAGTTCCCGGGCCGCCTTGAGCACACGGGCCCTCAGATCGGGGGACAGTTGGTCCGGCCGGTTGTAGGCGTTGCTGACGGTGGCGGGCGACACGCCGAGCCGGGCCGCCACGTCGCGCAGGGTCACGCGGCGAGGGGGCACCTTGGCAGGGGGCATGGCGGAATGCTAGCGTATGGATACGGCGTCTGAATCGATTCAGAGCACAGCCATAAACTCGCTCCCGGAGTGCCCATGACGGACCTGCCCCTCCTTCCCACCGCTTCCATTTCCCCCGCCCGCAGCGAGACCGCGCGCCGTGCGGTGGATGCCATCTTCCTGGTGAACGGGATTCTCTACGCCACCTGGGCGGTGAATATCCCGTCGGTCCGCGACGGGCTGGGCCTCACGGCGGCGCAGGTGGGGCTCGCGCTGCTGGCGGTGGGGCTGGGGAGCCTCGCCAGCATGCCGCTGATGGGGGGGTGGACGGCCCGCTTCGGCAGCGCGCGGGTCACGCGGGTCGCCGTGGTGCTGGCGATGCTCTCGTTGCTGCCGCCCCTGCTCGCGCCGAACCTCGCCACGCTGGTGCTCACCCTGGCCGTCATGGGGGCGGCGAACGGCGCCCTGGATGTCGCCATGAATGCCCAGGGGGTGACGGTCGAGCGGCGGCTCTCGCGGCCCGTCATGAGCCGCTTCCACGCCTACTTCAGCCTGGGGGGCGTGGTCGGGGCGCTCCTGGGCACCCTGCTGGTGGGGCGGGTGCCGCTGCTCGCCCACGGCCTGCTCGTGGTGGGGGCGACCACCCTGGCCGGGGCTCTCGCGGGGCGCCTGCTGCTGCCCGACCTCCCGGACCCGCAAGCGGCGGAGGCCCGGGGTGGCCGTTCCCCCGCCCGTCTGAGCCCCGCCGTGCTGCTGCTGGGCGCCCTGTGCTTCCTGGGGATGCTCTCGGAGGGCGCGAACTACGACTGGGCGGCGCTGTACTTCCGGGACGTGCTGGGCCTGGCGGGGGGCAACTCGGGCATCGGGTACGCGGCCTTCGTGATCGCCATGACGCTGGGCCGCTGGTTCGGTGACGCCGCCCGCGCCCGCCTCGGCGACGAGCGGACGGTGCGCGCGGGGGCACTCCTCACCGCCGCCGGGCTGGGCCTCGCGCTGCTCGTGCGGGACCCGCTGCCCGCCACCCTGGGTTTCGCGCTCTCGGGCCTGGGCCTCAGCAACGTGGTGCCCGTGCTGTACGGCACCGCCGGGCACGCGCTCGCCGGGCGGGGCATCGCGCAGGTCGCCACCATCGGCTACGCGGGCTTCCTCCTCGGCCCCCCGGCCATCGGCTTCGTCGCCGAGCATGTCGGCCTTCCCGCCGCGCTCGGGCTCGCGCTCGCCGGGGCGGCCCTGGTGGCGGCGCTGGGGGGACGGGCCTTCATCCTCGTCCGGGGTCGGCAAGGGGCAGGAGGGGCCTAGCCTTCTCCCCGCCCCCTATCTCCCCACGTAGCGGGCGCGGGGGCGGATGAACTGCCCGTGCGTGCGCGCCTCGATGGCGTGAGCCAGCCAGCCCGAGGTGCGGCCGAGCGCGAACAGCGTGACGGCGTCCTCTGCCCCCCGATTGAGCACCCGCACCAGCGCGGCCAGGGCGAGGTCGATGTTGGGGGCCTCGCCCGTCTCCCCCGCCAGATGGTCGGCGAGCGCGAGGACGGCCCGGACGGTGGGTGATTGTGGGAACGCCCCCCCGAGCGCGGACAGCAGGGCGCGGGCCCGCGGGTCCCCCTGGGGATAGAGCCGGTGCCCGAAGCCGGGAGGGTGGCCGTGGCGGCGGGTCGCCTCCCGCAGGGCCGCCCCGGGGTTCCCGTCCAGCGCCTCCCCCAGCAGGTCGAAGGCGGCCATCCCTGCCAACCCATGCCGCGTGCCCTGCACCGCCGCCAGCGCGGCGAGCGTCGAGTGGGGGAGGCTGGCGCCCCCACCCGCGGCCACCCGTGCGGCGAAGGCGCTCACGTTCAACTCGTGGTCGGCCAGCAGCACGAGCGCGCGCCGGAGAAGGTCGGCCCCCCCGGCCCCACTTCCCCAGGCCCGGGCCAGGCGCGCGTGCAGCGGCAGGTCCGGGGCCGGGGGCACCCCCAGGTGACGCTCCAGCGTGCCGTAGAGCAGGTTCAGCACCCGGGCGGCCGCGGCGGGCAGAACCTCGGGGCGTCCGTCCAGGGCCGCCAAATCATGCGCCCCCGCGTGTACGAGGGCGAACCCCAGGGCCTCCAGCGCCGTGCCCGCCCGCGGAAGCGGCGCGAGCGTGAGCCGTGCGCGCAGCGGAAGTCGCTTCCAGGTTCCCGCGTCGCCCGTCCACAGCAGCGCAGCGACCTCCTCCACCGCCGCGGTCTCGGCCAGGGCGGGGGCGTCCTGCCCCCGGTAGCTCAACTGTCCGTCCGCGATGAGCGTCAGGGCGCTGTCGAGCACCGGCATGCCCCACGAGAGGGCGCCCTGCACCGCCTCCTCCGCCCTGGCCTCCGGGTCACGCCGCGCGCCCTGGCGCCGCCGCAGGTTCTGCACGTCCTCCGCGTGGTAGCGCCGCTCCCGGCTGCCCGCCGGGCCGGGCTCGCTGCGGATCAGCCCCCGCGAGACGTAGGCGTACAGCGTCGCCGGCTTCACGCCCAACAGGGCCGCCGCCTCAGCCGTGGTCAGGGTTCGGGGAGGTGTCATATCAGGGCTCTCGCAGAGTAATCACGGGGAGAACAAAACACCGAAAGCATACTTTCACCCCAACATTGATTCCCGAATCAAGATTGACGGTGAATATTGACAGGTCTACCGTGCGGGCATGACGACCCTGCCCCCTGTGCCCGACGTATCAGAACCCAATCTCTTCCCAGACGCTTTTCCCCCCGACGGATTTCCCCGCGTGGTCTGGGAGGAGGGGAAACGGCCCTCCAGCCTTCCCCCCGTCGCCTGGACCACCGAAACCACCCACCGCGACGGCCAGCAGGGCGGGCTGCCCCTGACCGCGGAGGATGGCCTCGCCATCTACGACCTGATGGGGGCCTTCACGGGGGAGTCGGGCGCGATCCGGCAGGCCGAGTTCTTCGTGTACCGCCCGGCCGACCGCGTGATGCTGGAGGGGGCCCTGGAACGCTGGAGGGGCGGCCACCCCGTCGAGCCGACGACGTGGATTCGCGCGACCCGGGGCGACGCGGCCCTCGTGGCCGGGCTGGGCGTGCGCGAGACGGGGATGCTCGCCAGCGCGAGCGACTACCACACCTTCTACAAGTTCACGCCGGGGGGCCGCGCTCAGGCGGCACACACCTATCTCGACGCGGTGCGGGCCGTGCTCGACGCCGGCCTGCGCCCCCGACTGCACCTGGAGGACGCTACTCGCGCCCCCCGCGAGTTCATCCTACCGTTCGTGGCGGCGGTGCAGGAAATCGCCGCCCCCTACGGCGAGGACCAGGCCCCCCGATTCCGTGTCTGCGACACGATGGGGCTCGGCCTGCCGCTGGAGGGCGTCGCCTGGCCCCGCAGCGTGCCCGGCATGCTGGGCGAGCTGATCGCGGCGGGCGTTCCCGGCGAGCGGCTGGAATTTCACCCCCACAACGACACGCATCTGGTGGTCGCCAACTGCCTCTCCGCCGTTCTCGCGGGTTGCGCGGCGATCAACGGCACCCTGCTGGGCAAGGGCGAACGCACGGGGAACGCGCCGCTGGAGGGCGTGCTGCTGCACCTAATCGGCCTGGGGCTGCTGCCCGGAGAGCCCGACTACCGCGCGCTGAACGACCTGGCCGACCTCTACGAGCGGCTGGGGCAGGGCGTTCCGGCGAAGTACCCGCTCTACGGCCGGGACGCGCACCGCACCCGCGCGGGAATTCACGCCGACGGGCTGAACAAGTTCTGGCCCATGTACGCCCCCTTCGACGTGCCCCGCCTGCTGGGCCGACCCCTGACGCTCAGCCTCACCAAGGACAGCGGCCTGGCGGGGCTCATCTTTCTGATCAAGGGGCACACGGGTGTGGAGCTGGGCAAGGATCATCCCGGCCTGCGCGCCCTGCACGCCAGCCTGACCACCGAGTTCGACGCGGGCCGCCAGACCGCCATCGAGTGGGAGGAGATCGAGACCCGCGCCCGCTCGCTCGTCTGAGCCGGAGCGGGGGCGTGTTAGCCTCGGACATGCCGCTTGAAGACTACCGCGTGCCCCCAGGCCAGCCTGTCCAGCTCAGCCGCTGGGCCACCGATGACGACGACGGCCTTTCCAAGAAGCAAGGGCAGGCGCTGCTGCCCGACCTGGAAGAACGGCTCGCCGACCTCCAGGAGCGCCTCTACGCCGAGGGACGGCAGGCACTCCTCATCGTGTTGCAGGCGCGCGACGCGGGCGGCAAGGACGGCACCGTGAAGCGGGTGATCGGGGCTTTTAACCCCAACGGCGTGCAGATCAGCAACTTCAAGGTGCCGACTGAGGAGGAACGGGCTCACGACTTCCTGTGGCGCATCCATGCCCGCGTGCCCCGTCTCGGCATGATCGGCGTCTTCAACCGCAGCCACTACGAGGACGTGCTGGTTCCGCGTGTCCACGGCCTGATCGACCCCCCAACCGCCGAGCGCCGCCTGGAACACATTCGCGCCTTCGAATCCCTGCTGACCGATTCGGGGACCCGGATCGTCAAGTTCTACCTGCACATCAGCCCCGAGGAGCAGCGGCGGCGGCTCCAGGCCCGATTAGACGACCCCAGCAAGCACTGGAAATTCAACCCCGGCGACCTGGAGGAGCGGGCCCACTGGGACGACTACACCGCCGCCTACGAGGCGATGCTGACCACCAGCGCGGCCTCGGCGCCCTGGTACGTCATTCCCGCCGACCGCAAATGGTTTCGCAACCTCCTCGTCAGCCAACTTCTGATTCAGACGTTAGAGGAAATGAATCCGCAGTATCCAGCACCGACGTTCGATCCGGCGAACGTCCGGGTTGAGTAGAGCGGGGAGCCGGGCCGATGGGACGCGGGAAAAACACCATCTCCTTCAGAAGACGACGCCGTGATACGTCTGGGCCCACCCGTGGCAGACACTCCGGCCATCCAAAGTCATAGTCATACAGCCGTTCGGTTGCTCTCCCCACGGTGAGTGCAGACGTGAAACCACCGCTCTTTCCCCAGGGCCGCTTGCGCTCTCGCCGCGTTATCAAGACCGGACGATACCTCCTCTACAGCTTCCCAGGTGATGACAGGTGTATGTGGGCCGTTCCACGAGATACAGGCGGCTTCCAGCACGGACGGCTCAGCAAGAGTGCGAAGACGAAAAAAGTCCTTAACAGTCGAGCGTCAGCAGAAGCCATACACCGGGGCTACCAGCAGGCAACAACG